>CAYZSN010000155.1:0-7620 GCA_964481095.1 uncultured Oleiharenicola sp.
CCGGCCCTCCAGGCCTAATTAGTGGCAAATCTCCCTCAATACCCCGCCGTGAAATCCGCCGGCAGCGGGGCGTGCGCCTTGAAGGCGAAATTCTTTCCGCCGAACTCGTAGGTGAACGCGGTCTCGAGCGAATGCAGGAACAGGCGCTTGGTCTTGTTCGCCTTCGCGAACTCGCGGTTGAGCGCGAAGTTCCCGTAGGTCTGGTCGCCGATGATCGGCAGCTGGTGCTTGGCGCACTGGACCCGCAGCTGGTGGCTGCGCCCCGTCCGCGGCTCGAGCCGGATCAGCGCCGTCGAAAAAGCCCGCTGCGCGTGCCGGAGCACCTCGAAGGAGGTTTCCGTCGGCACATTGCCATGCGCCACCACGCGGATCTTGGCGCCCTGCTTCTGCACGGCGATCTGGTCGCGCCAGACGCCGGCCTTGGTGTGCGGATGGCCGAAGACGAGCGCATTGTAGGTCTTGCGTACCTGCTTGCGGGCGAAATGCTCGCGCACGACGTGTGCCAGCTTCTCGCTCGCGGCGGCGAGGATCACGCCCGAGGTGGCGGAGTCGAGGCGGTTGAGCAGCCAGAGCTGGCGGGGCACGCCGGCGGCCGCCTTCCACGTGAAGCACTGCGCCTCCTTGTCGTAACGGCAGGTCAGCAGCGCGCGGGCCTCGTCCTCCGAGCCGTTCGGATGCGAGAGCACGCCGGCGGGCTTGTCGAAGGCGGCGAGGCCGTTGGGATCGCTGGCGAGGAGGCGGACGCCGTCATGAAGCGGCAGCGTGGACCAGAACTCATCCGGCCCCGCGTTCACTGGTAATAAAACGCGAACGTCAGGGTCTGCTCCTCGCCCAGCACGGCGATCATCTGCGGGCTCCATTTGCGGTACGGCTGCCGCGCCTGGATGGCGTTCTGGCAGGAGAACACGCCCTGCTTGCCGGCGTCGGCGTCCTCCACCTTGACGATGTCGGTCTCGCCCTTGGAATTGATCTTGAAGGTGATGATGACGTGCGAGCCGTGCGGCGGCGACACGCGGCTTTCCTGCAGGATGCTGTACCACTGGACCTGCACGATCTCGACGAGCTCGTTGATGTATTCGCCGTATTCGCTCCAGCGGGCGTCGATGCCCACGATGCCGACGTTGGTGACGCCGGCGGCGCGGTTGGTGAGGATGGTGGTGCGCGTCGCGGTAAGGCGCTGGCGGCTTTTGGGCTGGGCGCGATGGGCCGCGTCAATCGCGGCGAGCGCGCCGTCCGGATCCTTCGCCTCGCGCGAGCCCTCGACCGCCTGATCGGCCTGGGTCGACGGTGCCTTGCTCTTGGAAATGTTGGTGGCGATGCCGTCCTCGGACTTGCCCTCGGTCTTGTCGAACCCACTCAGCGGGTTCTGCTCCATGCGCAGCTTCTGTTCCTTCTGCTCGTTTTGCTCGGGGCTCACCACCTCGGGCAGCGGCGTCGCGCCCGGCTGGGGCTTCGAGAGGTCGCCGCTGACGATGGACGTCTCGTTTTTGATCTTGTCCTGCGCGTTGGTGATCGTGGGCCGGTGCTCGGCGTCCAGTTCCTTGGCGGCTTCCTGTTGCGCGGACTGCTGGTTCCGGTTGCTGAAATTGTCGGTCTTGTCGGGCTCGTTGGCCGGGGCGTCGGGATTCGTGTCGACGAACTGCGACGGCGGGCGCTCAATCTCCTTGGGCGCCGGCGGCGTGAGCTCGAAGTCGAATGACTTGCCCTTGTTTTGGTGGTTGACGGAAATGCCCGTGTGGATGCCCGAGAACTTGCTGAAGGCGAACTGTGGCGTCAGGATCAGCAGGACCACATGGAACAGGCACGTAGCCACGATCCCGATCAGGATCGAGCGGTCGGCGGGGTCCCTGAGGGTGTCTAGCGGTCGCTTGCCGGCCTCTGCCAGTGGTGTGCTCACTCGGGTGGAATTAGCGCCCTAGACCCGCCCGAGTCAAAAGTTGTTTCATTTCCTCGACGGGCAAACCGACAATATTTGTCAGGGAGCCCGTGTAACCCGCGATGATGAGGTCCGTCTGTTCCTGGATCGCATAGCCGCCGGCCTTGTCGAGCGTGTGGACGCGGCTCAGGTAGAGCTCGATGGCGGCCTCGTCGAGGGGCTTGAAGGTCACCTCGCTGGCGACGCCCTGGTCGAGCTTCAGCCCGTCCGCGAGCCGGCGCACTGCCAGGCCGGTGAAAACCGTGTGGGTGCGGCCGCTCAGCCGGCGCAGCATGGCGCGGGCGTCGGCGGCATCGCGGGGCTTGTTCAACACGGTGCGGTCGACAAAGACGGTCGTGTCCGCCCCGATCACGGTCGCCTCGGGATGGCGCGCGGCCACCCAGTCGGCCTTGAGCGCGGCGTTGTGGCGCACCATGGCGCGCGGGTCCGAAGCGGGATCCTCATGCTCCGTCACCTCGGCGGGCACCACCGTGAACGGCAGGCCGAGCTGCGCGAGCAGTTCCTTCCGGCGGGGCGAGGCCGAGGCCAGGATCAGTGGCGATGTTTTTTGCCCTAACAGCATGGAGGATTGGCTTGGCATCCGAAGGCTTGGCGATGGGGTCGGTTGCAGCGCTGGATTGCTTCGTCGCGGTGCTCCTCGCAATGACAAACTCAATGGGTGTCCGTGACTTGGGGTTGCAAGGCAGCCGGTTGCCCTCAAGTTGTGACCTCCCATGCGCCTCGGCCTGGCCCAGATCAATACCATCGTCGGCGACCTCGCCGGCAACCGCCTCGTGATCGAAGCGGCGTACAAGGCGCTGGTCGCGCAGGGCGCCGAGCTGGTCGTTTTTCCCGAACTCGTGGTCTGCGGCTACCCGCCCCGGGATCTGCTGTTCAAGAAGCGCTTTGTGGCCGACGTCGAACGCGTCACCCGTGAACTCGCGGCGACCATCGGCGCGGTGCCGGCGGTCATCGGTTACACCGAGGCCAACCCGACCGGTCAGGGCCGCCCGGCCTTCAACGCGGCGGCGTTCTGTCACCAGGGCAAAATCCTCGCCTCGGCGCGCAAGTGCCTCCTGCCGACCTACGACGTCTTCGACGAGGACCGCTACTTCGAGCCGGCCGCCGCGCCGACCGTCGTCGAGTTCGCCGGCCAGCGCATCGGCATCACGATCTGCGAGGACATCTGGACGCACCAGATGATTTCCACGCGGCGCCTGTACCACGGCGTCGACCCGGTCGCCCAACTCAAGGGCCGGTGCGACGTCATGGTCAACCTGTCGGCCAGCCCGTGGAACCACGGCAAGGGCGGCGTACGCCACACGCTCGTCGGCGACACCGCGAAGCGCCTCGGCTGCCCGGTGGCCTACGTGAATTCCGTCGGCGGCAACGACGAGCTGCTGTTCGACGGCCGGAGCATCGTCACCGACGCCGCCGGCCGCGTGTGCGGCGGGCTTGCGGCGTTCCGCGAGGACCTGCAGGTAATCGACCCGGCGGCGAAGGAGCCGGTGCTCTCCTCCACCTTCGAGCAGGAGGATCTCGCCGACATCCACGACGGCCTCGTGATGGGCCTGCGCGATTATGTGCGGAAAAGCGGCTTCAAGAAGGTGCTGCTCGGCCTCTCCGGCGGCATCGACTCGGCCATCACCGCCGTGATCGCCGCGCAGGCGCTCGGCCCGCAGAACGTCATCGGCATCAGCCTGCCCTCGGAAATTTCCAGCCAGCATTCGCGCGACGACGCCGCGGCCGTGGCGAAGAACCTCGGCATCCAGTACCACACGCTCGCCATCGCCGACGTGGTCGCCGCCGCCGAGAAGACCCTCGCGCCGATCTTCGCCGGCCGGCCGCGCGACATCGCCGAGGAGAACATCCAGGCGCGCGCCCGCGGCCTGCTGCTCATGGCCATCTCCAACAAGTTCGGCGCGCTGCTGCTCACGACCGGCAACAAGAGCGAACTCGCCGTCGGCTACTGCACGCTCTACGGCGACATGTGCGGCGGCCTCGCGGTCATCAGCGACGTGCTCAAGACGCAGGTCTACGCGCTCTCCCGCTGGATCAACCGCCACACCGAGATCATCCCGCAGAACTCCATCGCCAAGGCGCCGAGCGCGGAGCTGCGGCCCAACCAGACCGACCAGGACTCGCTGCCGCCCTACGACCTGCTCGACGCGATCCTCAAGGGCTACGTCGAGGAAGGCCTGTCGCGCGCCGACCTCGTCGCGCGCGGCTTCGACCAGGCCGTGGTCAACGACATCGTCCGCAAGGTCGACCTCAACGAATACAAGCGCAAGCAGGCCGCCCCCGGCCTGAAGATCACCCCCCTCGCCTTCGGCGTCGGCCGCCGCATCCCGATCGTGCAGAAATACGTGAGCTGAACCTTTCGAACGGGCACCACTAATCCACACTGACGGGCCACTAATGGAGCAATACCATGACAACGTCAGCAGGGCTGTTTGAGCAGGAGGGCTATGATTTCATGGCCGCGGTTTTCGATGTCCACAAAGAGCTGGGTAATGGCTTTCTGGAGGAGGTCTATCACGAGGCGCTTGAAACTGAATTAACGAGCCGAGGAATCGCCCATGAATCCAATCAAAGGCTTTCCCTCACCTACAAAGGCCGGACTCTTCAGAAATACTATGTGGCCGACATGATGGTGGCTGGACAGATCGTTGTGGAATTGAAGGCAGTGAAGACATTGACCGTCGAGCACGACGCCCAGCTGATCAATTATCTCAAAGCCACCCGTAAGCGGGTGGGATATCTCATCAACTTCGGCTCATTTCCCCGGCTGCAGTGGAAACGACTGGTGCTCTAAATTAGTGTCTTCTTAGTGTGAATTAGTGGTGCCCATGCCTTCTTCCTCCGATCTCTTCACCCGCGCCCAGCAACTCATGCCGGGAGGCGTGAATTCGCCCGTGCGGGCTTTCCGCTCGGTGGGCGGCACGCCGTTCTTCACGAAATCGGCGCAGGGGGCCACGCTCACGACGGCCGACGGCCGCGAGCTGGTCGATTTTGTCTGCACCTGGGGCCCGGCGATCCACGGACACAACCACCCGCGCATCAAGGCGGCCATTGCCGAGGCCCTCGAGGCGGGCACGTCGTTCGGCACGCCTAATCCCTACGAGGTCGCACTGGCCGAGCTGATCGTGAAGTTTTTCCCGTCGATCCAGAAGGTCCGGATGTGCAGCAGCGGCACCGAGGCGACGATGTCGGCCGTCCGCCTCGCGCGCGGGTTCACGAAGCGCGACAAGCTCGTCAAGTTCGCCGGCTGCTACCACGGCCACAGCGACTCGCTCCTCATCAAGGCCGGATCCGGCGCGCTCACGCACGGCCATCCCGACAGCGCCGGCATCCCGGCGTCGTTTGCGCGCGAGACCATCGTGCTGCCGTTCAACGACCCCGCGGCGCTGGATGCCGCCTTCGCCGCCAACCCGGGCCGGATCGCGGGCGTCATCCTCGAGCCCTACATCGGCAACGTCGGCTTCATCCAGGCCGATCCCGGTTACCTCGCGCACGTGCGACGGGCAACCGCGGCGCACGGCGCCCTGCTGATCTTCGACGAGGTGATGACCGGTTTCCGCCTCGCGCGCGGCGGCGTGCAGGAGCTGGAGAAAATCACGCCCGACCTCACCTGCCTCGGCAAGATCATCGGCGGCGGCCTGCCGGTCGGCGCGTTCGGCGGCCGGGCCGACATCATGGACCTGCTCGCGCCGCTCGGCCCGGTCTACCAGGCCGGCACGCTGAGCGGCAATCCGCTCGCGATGGCCGCGGGCATCGCGCAACTGGAGTTGCTCGCCGAGCTCGATCCCTATGCCAGGCTCGATGCCCTCGGCCGGCAGGTTTGCGCCGCCGCGCTCGCCGCCGCAAAGGCCAAGGGCCTCCCGCTGCAGGCGCCGCAATGCGGCTCGATGTTCAGCCTTTTCTTCTCGGCCACGCCGGTGCGGAACATGGCCGGGGCACTGGCCTCCGACGCCAGGATTTTCGCCCGTTTTTTTCACCGATGCCTGGAACAGGGGGTTTACCTACCCCCCAGCGCCTACGAGGCGTGGTTCCTGAGCACGGCCCACGAAGGCCGGGCCGTGGACGCGGCTTGCGAAGTCATCGCATCCGCCATTAAGTCCCTCTAAGGAACAATCCCCTCCAGCCGTTATCCTTCAGGACATGAACACCAAGCAGCAAAGCAGCAAAGGCTTTCCCCGTCGCGGGACTGCTTTGTTTCTTGGCTGCTTTGTGTGGATTGCGGGTCTTGTCGCCCAACCGGCGAACGCCCCCGTCCTGCCGATCGATGAACTCCGCCCGGGCATGAAGGGCGAGGTCTGGACGGTCTTCAAGGGCAACGACCCCGAGCCTTTCTCGGTCCAGGTCACCGGCATCCTGCGCAACGCGCTCGGCCCCGGCAAAAGCATGATCCTGTGCGAGCTCACCGACCCGCGCGTCCAGTCCATGGGCGCCGTGGCCGGCATGAGCGGCAGCCCGCTCTACATCGACGGCAAGGTTGTCGGCGTCCTTTCCTACCAGGTCCAGCGCTTCGAGACCGTGCGCTACGCCGGCTTCACGCCGATCAACGACATGCTCGAGCTCAGCGCGCTGCCGGCCGGGCGCGACGCGCTGGTTCCCGTCCCGATTCCCGTCAAGGGCGGCGCCTCCGCGCGCTCCGCGCCGCAGGCGGGCGAACTCGCGCCGCTGTCCCCCGCGTTTTCCGCCGGCGGGCTTTCCCCGCAGGTCGCGGCCCTCATCGCGCCGCAATTCGAATCGCTCGGCCTGTCGTTCAACGCGCTCGGCGGCAGCGATTCTCCCGCCCAGGCCCCGGGCCCCGCGCCCCAGGCCGCCTCCCTGAAGCCGGGCGGCGTCGTCGCCGTGGCGCTGGCGGTGGGCGATGTCTCCATCGCGGGCACCGGCACGGTCTCCCACGTGGACGGCAGCCACATCCTCGCGTTCGGGCACCCGATGATGTCGCTCGGCGCGAGCGAACTGCCGATGGCCTCGGCCGAGGTCGTCACCATCCTCCCGAGCCAGCTGAATTCCATCAAGGTCACGAACACCGGCGGCATCATCGGGTCGTTCAGTCAGGACCGGCTCTCCGGCATCTATGGCGAGATCGGCCGCCAGCCGGCGATGGTGCCGGTCGAGATCAATTTCCCCACCCGCCAGAACCGGAAGTCACTCCACTTTTCCGTCATCCGCCACGAGCAGGTGCTGCCCGCGATCGCCGCGGCGGGCCTCGCGCAGGCCGTCAACGGCTCCAACGAATCCGGCTTCACGCGCGGCTTCCGCGTCACCACCACCGTCACCTTCCCCGGCTCCGCGCCCGTGGAGCTGAGCCAGATCTATCCCGGGCCGCAGGGTTTCAACCAGGGGCTCGCCGATTTCGTCGGCAACCTCTCGCTCTGGCTCTTCAATCCCTACGAGCGCGTTTTCCCGGAACAGATCCGCTTCAGCGTCGAGGACACGCCCGAGACGCCGCAGGGGTCCGTCGAGCTCTTCCAGCTTTCGCGCCGCGAGGCCTCGCCGGGCGACCACGTCGACCTCGGGCTGGGCTGGCGCGGCTACCAGCGGCCGGTGGCGTACGAATCGCTCGGCCTCGACATCCCGCGCGAGTGGGCCGGCAAGGAAGTGGAGGTGGTCGTCACCACCGGCCCGGCGCTCGACGAGCTCACGGGCCGCACCCACACCGTGCCCATCGCCCAGCTGCGCAGCTTCGAGGA
>CAYZSN010000156.1:0-4355 GCA_964481095.1 uncultured Oleiharenicola sp.
CCACCGACGCTATCGGAGGTCGGCCCGCAGGGCTTGAGCGAACGTCAGGCCGCCGAGCACCCGCCGCAGGTCGAAGTGCCCGCGGTAGTGGCGATCAGGGTGAGTGACGAAGCCGTCTCCGTACCAGGCGCCGAGTCCCTGTAGGCGGAAGATCTCGGCCATGACGACTGAGCACTTGACCGGGTTCCACATGTCCTCGTAGGCCCAGCCGTGCTTGGCGAGGATCGCATCCGCAAAGGGCCAGGTGACCGCCCAGAGCCCGTAGCCCCGGGTGCCACCCACGTCGAGGCCCGCGCTGCCCGGCCGGCGCGAGGACTCGCCGATCGTCACCTCAGCCATCGTCCAGCCGGGCACGTCGACCCCTATGTATTCGCCGGCTCGCTCGGCGAGCGCAGCGATCACATACAGCGGCAAGGTCGGCCCGCTCCAGTCCGGTGCCCAGTGGGCCTCCCACGCGTGGTTGATGTCCTGGGCGAGGATCCGGTTGCGGTGCCGGTAGAAGGCGGCGCGGTCCCGGCGCCAGGTGCGCTTGATCGCGGCGCGGTGACCGGGGCCAACGGCGCAGACGAGCCGGGTCCGGTAGGCGGCGATCGTCGCCGACTTGGGCCTCTCGCGGATCCAGCGCTCGGGCGCCCAGACCTTCGCCGAGAAGGGGCGGAACTGCTGGACGGTGACGCTCTGGCCCCCGCAGGGATCGAGCGGCTGATTCTGGTGGGCGGCCAGCGCGGCGCTCGCGAAGACGAGCAGCGCGACGACCACCGCTATGGGTGCGGTGACGCGGCGGATGGGTTCCCCTTCCGTCGATTACAGGACTGCCCGCAGCGCCGGCCGGGGACCGGTGGGGCTTCTCAGGTGGAGGCTTGAGCCGCCGCGCACTTGGCGGCGACGACGCCGCGCTCAGCGTGTTCGCGGCTCGGGTACGTCTCGGAGGTTGCGAGAACCTCGCCGTTCGCGGCGACGAGGACGTAGTAGAAGGTGCCGTCCTTCGCCTCGCGGATCTCGTACTTCGGATCGGCGCTCACTTCTTGCGCTCCTCGTGCTTCTGCCAGCCGTCGAGCCACTTGTAGGCGGCTGCGAGCGCGGAGAGGGCGCCGGTCGCCATCAGGCCGGATACCGCGCCCGAGGAGAGCTGCGGCAGGCCGGGGAAGTGCTCGGCCACATAGCCGGTGACCCAGGTCGCCGCCGGCACGAAGACGAGCGGGGTGAGCAGGACGGCGATCCGGTTGGGCGGGAACTTCGCCTGCAGGGAGTCGATCGCCTTATTGATGGGCGCGCTGACGAGCGTCCAGAGCTTGCGGAGCAAGGTGAACCCCTTTCGGGTTGAGGGCTAGCTGTAGAGGGGGCGGGCGATGCCGCTGAGCTGGGAGAGCGGGCGGTCGTGCCGCCGGAAGACGCCGCCGCCGTTGGACTGCGAGCCGGCCGAGCCCGAGGACGTGTTGCCGCCGATGTCGTTGGAGAGCTGGAGCTTGAGGTCGTATGGCCCCTCCACCAGCTCGCCGTGGTCGGGGACGCCGGAGCCATCGAAGCACCAGAGGCTCACGTCGCCCTCGCGCTCCTCGCCGAGCGGGACCAGCACCCAGCCGTTTTCGCGCGCTCGCGCCTGGCGCAGGATTTCCGCGGCGTTGACGCAGAGGTATGCCTGATCGGGGCCGGGGATCTTCGCGCCGCCGATCTCGCGGACGCAGAAGCAGGCCCAGACGAGGCACCAGTAGCAGGCGGTGAGGTGCCAGTAGGACTCCCAGTAGGAGATCCCGGCGGCGGGGTGCGGCGGGTAGGCGACCTTGTGCAGCGGGCCGGTGTTCGAGCCAGCGGGGTTCTCGGTGATCCCAACGCAGGCCCTCGCGTAGGCCATCGTCGCCTTCGGTCCCTTGGTCTGGCGCTCGCGGATCTGGCGAAGGCGCGGCCGGCGACGGCGTTCACGGAGGCGGTCGAGGCGCCCGCGCCGCTTCGGGTCGCGGAGGACGCGCTGCGTGGCGACCGGGATCGTGCCGGCCCTGATCTTCGAGCGGTGCCCGTTGCCGAGTCCCAGCACCCAGGCGAGGAAGCGGGCGACGTGGAGGGTCTGCCTGCCGAGCTTGCCGTCGACCGCCAGCGGCAGCCAGCCGATCTTGTAGTGGCGCATCAACTTCTTGAGCGCCGCCTGCAGCGCCTCGACGTCGGCGCCGTGCATCAGCGGGCTGGTCAGGTGCAGGGGGCGATGGACGGCTGAGCCGCCTCGGGTCTTCGCCATGTGGCGAGGCTCCTTTCGAGAGAGGGGGCGCCGGGTGGCGCGGGTCAGAACAGGAGGTGGACGAGGGCGCCGACGGCTTCATGCACCGAAGGCCCCCCGATCTTCGGGCTGGCGACCGCGACGGTGAGGGCGATGCAGCCGTACTCGATGCGCTGTAGGCGGGCGGGCACGTTGGCCCCGAGCAGCTCGTACAGCCGGCGGCGATCCTCACGGGCGAGCTGCACCGGCTCCTCTTCGGAGGACGGCAGCTCGGTCGGTTTCCTGCTCAAGCGATCCTCCTTTGGTCGAGGTTCTGGTACGGTCACGGCGCTCGCCATGCCCAGCCTGGATGAGATACGCGACCAGATCAGCCACCTGGACGGCACCAGCAGGGTGCTGGGGCGCAAAGAGATCAAGCAGCTCCCGAACATCCTTTGGGAGGACGAGCGGGTGGAGCGGATTGTGCAAGGCGTCTACAACGACGGGCTCGGGGTGCTGGTCGCGACCAACAAGCGTCTCGTCTTTGTTGACAAAGGCTTGTTCGGTCTGAGGGTCGAGGATTTCCCGTACGACAAGGTTTCCTCGATCGAATACAAGACTGGTGCCCTGACCGGCAAGATCACCTTCTTCGCGTCCGGCAACAAGGCCGAGATCAAGCAGGTCTCGAAGGGGCAGTGCCGGGGCTTCGCCGAGTTCGTTCGGGCGCGCTCCACCGCGCCGACCGCACACGCAAGCGCGCCGCCACCCGCCGCCCACCTTGATCAGCTTGAGCGGCTGGTCAAGCTCCGCGACGCGGGCGCACTCACCAGCGAGGAGTTCGAGTCTCAGAAGGCGAAACTGCTGGGGCCGTGAGGCGCGCCCGGAGAGTAAATCTCTGATGCGCCCCAGAATCTACTTGGCAATAGCGCTGTCTATGGTCGTCGGGGGCCTATGGCAGGCCGCCGCGGCGGCGGCTCTCACTGGCGCTGAAGATTGGGCCATCGCGGAAGCGTTTTGGGGTCGAGCGCCCACCGCATGCGAAACGATCACCTGGCGGGACGACCCGGCACCCACGCACCTGGGTGAAGCGACTACGCCGTCAGGAGGGTGGCGGGGAGCGTGCCGGATCGCGGTACAGCCGGGGCTCGATTCCGTGACGACCTGCCTTGTGATCGTCCACGAGTTCGGCCACCTCTTGGGAGAGCGTCACTCCTCGAGCCCGACCTCGATCATGTGGTCCGGCCTGACGCTCAACACTGAGGCGGTGCCTGCCTGCGGCGCCGACGCCGAGGCGGCACGAATCGCCCGCCGACAAGCGTGGACCGAATGGCGAGAACAGCGAGCTGAATGCCAAGAAGTGGCGGGGCCGTGGCGGAAACGATGTTGGCGCCGACTTCGCGCTTCGCGAGCCGCTGGTTTGATTTAGGTGTGACGTACCTGGAGCTGGGCCGCGCAGACGACGGCCGAGTTTTCGGTGAGCGCCGCCGACGTCGTGACGCAAATCGCATAGAGGCCGTCGGCGGGAACGTTGAAATCGCCTGACGCGGTCTGACTTATCCCCAGCGCCGCAGGTTCGTTGACTACGGCGCTGGAACCCGTCACAAGTTCGCCTGCTACAAAATCGAGGGTTTTTGCACTGCCCTCCGGAGTGATGGGGTAGAGCCCAAAGGTGAATTTGAGAGCCGCTTTGGTCGGGTTGACGGCGACCTGAACCCGCAAGCGAAGCTTCGTCGTCTTCCCGCTAACCGCATAGTCGGCGTCATCGAGGTAGATGAAGTCGGGGGGGCGGATCGCGCTGCCCACAAACGACCCAGACGCTGACCCGGAGGCATCCATGTTGGGGTTCGCTTGCTGGCGACTGCCGAGTAGGTACTTGGCGGCAGACGCTTTTTCGGTGAGATACCCCCTGGAGTCGAGAAGCGTCCGATAGACAGCGTTATTGGAGCTTGCGAGCTTCGCATCGGTGACCGCCCCGTCATCGATCTTCCCCGTCGTCACCGCTTTGTCGCCAAGCTCGGTGGTCCCGACCACTTTGGAGCCGAGCTGGAAGTTCCCGTCTTTGTCGATCGTCCCGTCTCCGCTCATCGCCTTGTAGGCGGCGGCGCCGTCCTTGACGATGACGAGCTTGCCGTCGTCGGCGCCCCCCGGATCTGCGACGAGCTGGGAG
>CAYZSN010000157.1:0-2572 GCA_964481095.1 uncultured Oleiharenicola sp.
ATTTTTGGGACCAGGAAGGCCTGCAGGCGTACACCTGGCTGCATGAAGTGCCCTCGATCGGCCATCGCCACGACCCGGCGACGCTGCACGCGGAGGCCCGGGGCGACCTTCCGGAGAAAATTGTGTTCGTGGAAGCCGGCGCACCGCCACTGGCCGAGGTGCGATGGGTTGAACAGCTGGCGGCGCAGGAGCCGCGGATCCGGGCCATCGTGGCCAAGATCGCCATGAATGCCGGAGCGCAGACCACGCGGGACCTCGCCGAATTGAAGCAACACCCGCTCGTTCGGGGCGTGCGCCATAATGTCGAGCACGAGGCGGTCGATTGCTGCGCGCGGCCGGAATTCATCCGCGGCGTGCACGAAGCGGCGGCGGCCGGCTTGAACGTCGACCTCTGCTGCAAGCACCCGCAGCTGCCCGCCGTCATCGAACTCGTCCGGCAATGCCCGGAAACCACCTTCATCCTCGACCACGGCGGCAAGCCCGGCATCCGCGCCGGCCTGCTCGACCCGTGGCGCGAACACCTCCGCCAACTCGCCGCCTTCCCCAACGTGGTGGGCAAGCTTTCCGGCCTGGTGACGGAGGCCGACCATCGGAACTGGACCGACGCCCAGATCGAGCCCTACGCCGCGCACCTGCTCGCGACCTTCGGCCCGGCGCGCCTGCTCTTCGGCGGCGACTGGCCGGTGGCCAAGCTGGCGTGCGGTTACCTACGCTGGCTGAAACTCGCCCGGCGGCTCACCGCGCACCTCCCCGCCACGGAACAGGCCGCGATCTTCCACGACAACGCCGAGCGCGTTTATCGCATCTGAATTCTCCATGAAATCCCTCCTCCCCCTGCGTCCCTTCGGCAAAACCGGCGAGAGCCACACCGCGCTGGGCCTCGGCGGCGGCTTCACCGGCTTCACCAGCTTCGAGTCGGCCATCGCCACCGTGCACCGGGCGCTCGATCTCGGCATTCGCGTGTGCGACACCTCGGTGATGTACCTGAACGGCGCCTCACAGCCCATCTTTGGCGCGGCGCTCGCCGGCCGCGCGGACCAGCCCTTCTTCGCCACCAAGGTCGGATACTTCAAGGAGGCGCGGCACTACCGTTCGGTCGAGGCACTGCACGTCCAGCTGCGCGAAAACCTCCGCCTGCTGCGCCGCGACTCGGTGGATCTGCTGCAGATGCACGAGGCCGACTGGGACCATTGGTGGACCGACCGGCCGGACCTGCATCCCTGGGAGCTGTTCGACCTCGAGGGCAGCTTCGACTTCGCGAACGCCCCGGTCATCCGGTTCCTGCGCGAAGCGAAGGCCCGCGGCCTCTGCCGGCGTATCGGCATCACGGGCAACAACGCCCGGCACATCGGCCGGGTGTTGCGCGAACTCGACGGCCTCGACTCGGTGCTCATCGCCTACAATTACCACCCGCTGAACGTCACGGCCCGCGAGCACGTCATTCCCGTCGCCGCGGCCAAGGGCGTCGCGGTCATGGTCGCCGGCATCTTCACCTTCATAAACTCGCTGCCCGCCGGCTGGCGCACCGAGGGCACCTATTTCGGCCGGCTGGCCGACCGCCAGCTCGCGGACCTGAAGAAGCTCCAGCAGTCCTGCGGCCTGCCGGTCGGCGAACTCGCACTGCGCTTCGTCGCGCCGGACCCGGCCATCAGCGTGCTGCTGGTGGGCGGCCACAAGCCCGACGAGATCGAGCAGAACGTCGCGTCCTACCTGCGCGGCCCCCTGCCCCCCGACCTGCATGCCGCCGTGGACGCCATCGCCCGGCAATTCCAATTCGCTTGATGAAAATCCTCCCCGTCCTCCTTCTCGCCCCCGCCGTCGCGGCCTTTGCCGCCGAGCCCGCCTGGGTGCCGCTGTTCAACGGCAAGGATTACACCGGCTGGAAAATCGTCGGGCCCGAAAACCCCGCGCCCGCCACCGTCGAGAACGGCGAGATGCTCTTCCACATGCGGCGCGACACCAAGGAGCATACCTTCGTCACGACCGAGCAGGCCTACGGCGATTTCATCCTCGAACTCGATTTCAAGGACGATGGCGATTTCCACACGGGCATCTCGCTCCGCTGCGTGCCGGCGGCGCCCGACGCCCGCATCCGGCTGTTCGGCTACCAGGTCAAGGTCGACCCCACGCCGCGCAACTGGACCGGCGGCATCCTCGACGACTTCGGCACGCACATCCACTGGATGTACGACCTGAAGGACAACCCGCGCGGCCTCGCCGCTTCGAAGCCCGGCGAGTGGGCGCACCTGCGCGTCGAGGCCATCGGGCCCTCGCTCAAGGTGTGGGTGAACGGCGTGCCGACCTGCAACCTCATCGACAGCCGCTACACCAAGGGCCCGATCGCGCTGAAGATCCATTCGCTCGGCGCCGCCGAGGCGCCGAAGGAATCCATCGGCGTCCACTACCGGAACATCCGCATCGTCACCGAGAACCCGGCGCGCTTCGCCCTGCCGATGGACCTGCCGGCCCGCACGTCGCCCCCGTGGACCGCCGCGGAGATCGAGAAGCGCGACCAGGCCTTCGCCAACCATCCCGGCGCGCACCTGATGCCCGCGCTGCCCGAAAGCCGCTT
>CAYZSN010000158.1:0-7699 GCA_964481095.1 uncultured Oleiharenicola sp.
ACGCCGCCGCACAGGCCGCCGTGGCCGCGAAGGCCTTCAGCGACGCGTTCGGCCGCGCGCCCGCCGCCAACGAGACCGCCGGCGCCAAGGGCACCTATACCGAGCTCATGCAGCAGCATGTGCAGTGGCTCGCGGCGCACCCCGACGAATATGGCAAGGTCCTGAACCGCGTCTACCAGCTCGTCATCCGCCGCGACATCTATCCCGAGGAAATCGCGTACTGGAAAAAGCAGGACGTCGAATCCTACGCCGTGCTCGTCGGCTGCGTGGACAATTGGGGCCGCCGCAACCAGCCCGGCCTGATGGTCACCGCCGGCCCGACCGCAGTCTCGATCAACTGCAGCTTCCTCACGACCGTCCGCCTGTCGCCGGCCGTGGCCGCCGAGGCGCGCGCCGCCGCCGGGCTGTCCGCCGTCAGCGATCCCGCCGCCGGCACCAACCTCCTTGCCGCCGGGGCCGACCGGATCGTCACCGATGGCCGGATGCATTTCGCCGCGGCTTTGAAGGATTGAGCACGAAGAAGCCAGGCAACGAAGCCCAACCCCACTTCCCGATGAAATCCTTCCGTCTCCTTTCTGTCTTCGTCGTTCTCCTTTCCTCCTACGGCGCCGCCCTCGCGCAGCCGTCCGGCGGTCCCTACGGCCCGGTGCTGCAGAGCTACAGCCTGCCCAAGGCCGGGCGCATCTACTACGTCGCGCCCGACGGCCAGGCCGGCAACGGCGGCAAGTCGCCCGACCATCCGACCACGCTCGAGGCCGCCATCGCGGAGGTCGTCACGGGCGACGCCATCATCCTGCGCGGCGGCACCTACCGCACCGGCAACCTCGTGCTCAGCCAGGGCGTGACCATCCAACCCTACGCCGCCGAGCGCCCGGTGCTGAAGGGCACGGAGATCGCGACCGACTGGACCGCGGGACCCAATGGCACCTGGCGGACGACCTGGACGAAACTTTTCCCCGCCGCGCCGGCCGACTGGTGGCGCAAGAATGACCGCACCCCGGTTTATCTTTTCAACAACGACATGGTGTTCGTCGACGGCGAGTTTTATGCGGCCGTGGGCAGCGAGGCCGACGTCAAGGGCAAGACGTACTACGTCGATTACGAGAACGCCCGGATCACGCTCGGCACCGACCCCACCGGCCACGTCGTCGAGATCACCGCGCACGACAGCGCGCTCGTCCGCACCATGCGCCTCGCGCACGGCAAGGCCAACGACGGCAAGGGCCCCACGATCCGCGGCCTCACCTTCACGCAATACGCCTACCGCGCGCTCGAGGTCGAGGGCGTCGAGCCGGGCAAATACATGCCGCCGGAGAATTTCGGCAAGGAAGTCACCGGCACCACGCTGGAGGACCTGACGATCTCGTTCTGCTCGCACGTCGCGGGCTACTTCCGCGGCGACGGCCTCGTCATCCGCCGCTGCTTCGTCTCCGACACCGGCACCGAGGGCCTGTACGTGGTCAACTCGAGCGACGTCCTGCTCGAGAGGAACATCGTCACCCGGAACAACATCGAGAAGCTCACCGGCGTCTACGCGTCGACGGTCAAGATCTTCAACCAGACGCATCGCGTCACCTTCCGCGACAACCTCGTCATCGACAGCCCGAACTCGAGCGGCGTGTGGTACGACGTCGGCAACGTCGACGGCGTGTTCGTCCACAACTGGATCGAGCGCACCAACGACGGCCTGTTCTTCGAGATCTCGAAGGGCGTCACCGTCGCCGGCAACGTCTTCGTCAACGTCAACAAGGGCATTCGCATCCTGAACAGCGTCAATGCGAAGGTCTACCAGAACACCTTCTACAACAGCGTCGCGGCCTTCGAGCGCACCGAGCGCAGTGCGGTCGGCGACCACTTCGGCTGGCACGCGAGCTCGGGCCCGGCGGTCACCGAGCGCCGCGACCACGTGTTCGTGAACAACCTCCTGGTCGCGGAGCCGTCCTTCAAGGGGCCGCTGCTTTCGTTCTCCCAAGCCACCGCGGTGCGGGACCTTCTCAAGGAGCCGCACGTGAAGGAACTCGACAGCAATGTCTACGTGCGCCGCGCCGGTTCGGCGCCCGCCCCGCTCATCCAGTGGGGCCCGGTCCCGACGGAAAAGAACACCGTGGACATCATGGCGCTGGACGAAATCCGGAAGCTGCAGCCGACCTTCGAGGGGAAGTCGCAGGCCTTCCTCGATTACCGCGGTTCGCTGTTCCAAGCCGCCGAGATCGAGCGTTTCGACTTGCTGAAGGAATTCCCGGCCGCCAACGCCGGCGCCCCATTGCCCGACTCCATCCGGGAAAAACTCGGCTGGCCGAAGAACGCCCCGGCGCACCCGGGTGCCTACGCACCGCACTGAGCATCAAACTGCAGGGGCCGAGCTTGCTCGGTCCTCCGGCTCAGTCGTAGGGACGGAGCTTGCTCCGCCCTTTTTGTATCTGCGTACATCGAGGGCGGACCAAGGTCCACCCCTACACACTTCGTTGTGTTGGCTCCTTTCGGGCCGCAATCCGTTCCACCAGCGCCACACGTTCCGCGGCGGTCGTGGCGTGCAGGCACGGCCGGGCGATGAGCTCCAGCGCCGCGCCGCGGCGCACCAGCAGGCCCCAGCCTTCCGGCACTTCGTGGGCCTCGAACAACCCGTCCTCGGCGACGAGATAAAGCAGGCTGGCGGCGCGCCAGCGCCCGAGCTTCGCGAATTTCGTGCCCTCGTGCAGCTTGCGCTGCGCGATGCGCAACTCGGCGGCGAGGGCCTCGTGGGTCTCATGCCGCAACCCGCGCAGATCGTACGCATCCCACTCCGGGAACAATTCCTCGCCGCGCCGGAGGTCGGGCCGGTGGCCCGCGATCAGCGCACGCAACGCCTCCAGCCGGGCGCGCAGTCCGGCGATCGCCTCCGCGGCGCCGGCTTCGATCGCGCTGTCGCGCAGGAAGTCGGCGCGCGACACCTTGCACTCGAAGACCGCTGTGATCGCGTTGGCCGAAAGCGAGCGCGGCGTCGCCGCGGCCACGTCCGCCCGGTAATTCGAGCGCGGCAGGCGCACCTCGGTCGCGGCGAGGAGCAGCCGCCGCTCCCGCGCCCACGCCAGCGCCAGCCGCTTCAGTTCGCGGTGCGCAAGGCTTTCGGACGCAGAGGAACACGAAGCACCCAAGGAGTGAAGGCCAGCCTTTGCTGCTTCGTTACTTCGTGTTGCCATGGATCGATTGAACAACCCGGTGGAACTCATCCAAGCTCGCAGTGTTCCGGAGGGCGCATCTGCTGACATACCGCTGTCAGGATCGCGCCGGCTTAAACGTCGTGGCCGCAACGGCCGTTTTCTCGGCGTGAGAAAATGCCGGAAACCCGCGCCCTTCGCCGCCAGCAATAAGTAGTCTATTAAACAACTTCCCGCTCGGAACGGCCCTCACCAACAAGTAGTTTAATAGACTACTTCATGTCCGGGGCCGCCCGGCGCTGGGCCGGGGTGGCGATCAGCTCGATGTAGACCGTCTTCGCCCCGGCCAGCGCCACGGCATCGATCTCGCCCGCGACTTCCTTGAGCGCGCGGTCCGCCGCCGCCGCGGCGGTGGGGCCGACCTTGCAGAGAAATCCCCACGTGGCGTAGCCTTCGGGCGGCTCCTGACGCCGGCAGCGGCGGACGTACTTGTTGACCTCGTGGCGGATCTTGTCGCGCACGCGGGCATCGTCCTTGCCGGCCGCCTGCAGGGGAAAGGTCCTCTTCACCGCCGGCATCGTTGGCCGGCGGCGCGGCATGACAATGAGAAACCGGCCTCACTTCCTCTCGACGGTCCGCAACTGCTCGAGCATCTGTCGCGCGGGGGTAAGGTTCGGCTCCAGGCGCAGCGCATTTTCCAAATGGACGACGGCCTCGGTCTCCCGCCCGGGCAGGCTGGCGAGCAGGATGCCCAGGTTCATCTCGGCGAAATAATAGTCCGGCTGGAAACGCAGCGCCGTCCGGTATTCGGCCTCGGCCTCGTCATAGCGCTCCATCCGAACAAACGCGTTCGCCAGGTTGGCGTGCACCAGCGCCTCCGCCGGCCGGGCCTGCAGCACGATCCGGTATTCCGCGACCGCTTCCGGCAGGCGCTCGGGAATCTGCGCCAGCGCCATGCCGAGGTTGCTGCGCGCCTCGACCCAGTCCGGACGCAGCCGCAGGGTGTTCCGGTAGGCGGCGATGGCCGCGGGCAGTCGCGCGGGATCCTCCGCGAGCAGGTCGGCGAGTTCGTTCCACGCCGCCGGGTTGTCGGGCTCCTCCTGGGTCAGTTTTTCAAGCAAGGCCATGGCTTCACCGGTGCGCCCGGGCAGCTGGCGCAGCGCCTTGGCCAGCGCAAACCGCGCGCGGACGTACCGGGGATCCAAAGCGAGCGCCGCCTGGTACTGCGCCACCGCCTCGGCGAGCGTGGCGGGATTGCGCGCGAGCACGGCGCCCAGCGAGTAGTGGCCCTCGACCGAACGCGGGGCGATCGCCAGCATGGCGCGGTATTGGGCGATCGAATCCGCCTCCCGGCCGGGCTGCGTGGCAAAGTAATAGCCAAGGCAGCTGTGCGCGGCCCAGTTTTCCGGGGTGACCGCGAGGGCGTGGCTGAAGACGGCCAGGCTGTTCCGCCAATGCGTCAGTTGCCGCGCGGTGAGCACAGCCAGCCCCGCGAGGAGCGCCACGGCCACCGCCACCAGCCCGGGCTGCCAGCGGGGCCGGCGCTGCGCCAGGTCGGCCGCGCCCCACGCGAGCATGAGGAACACGCCGAGCAGGGGCACGTAGCTGTAACGATCGGCCATGGCCTGCGCGCCCACCTGCACGAAGCCGATCACCGGCACCAGGGTGCCGAGGAAAAACAGCCAGCCCACCGGCAGCCAGGGACGCGATTTCCGCGCAATCACGGCCAGCCCCGTGATCGCCGCCAGCAGCAACGCCGCCGCCACCGCCGCCCCGACCGGCGGCTCCTTCGGGTACGGATAGAAGATGGCGAGGTCCGCCGGCCAGAAGCATTTCCCGAGGGAGCCGGCGTAGGCGGCCAGCGCGTTGGCGCTGCGATCCGCCAGCGGCAGCGCGGCGGTCGATTGCAGCGTGCCGAGCCTCGCCTGCGCCACGACGGCCGCCGCGCTCCCCGCGGCGGACAGCGCGAAGAACGGCAGCTTCTCGGCGACCAGCCGGCCCAGCGTCGCGAGGCGCATGTTGGCGGTATGCGGCCCCCAGCGGTTGAGCGGCCAGCAGTCGAACAGCAGCAGCACGCACGGGAGCGTGACCACCATCGGCTTGCACATGAGCCCGCCGGCGAAGGCCAGCAGCGACAGCAGGTAGAAGCCCGCGCGGCGCGGCCGGCCGGCGGCGCCGCCTTGCACCCAGGACGCATAGCTCCCAATGGCCAGCAGCAGGAAAAACGTGCTGAGCACGTCCTTGCGCTCCGCCACCCAGGCCACCGACTCGACGTGCAGCGGGTGCAGGCCGAAGAGCGCCGCGACCAGGGCGCTGCGCCACGTCGCCCCGGTCAGCCGGCGGAACACCAGGAAGACCAGGACGGTGTTGAGCGCGTGCCAGAAGACATTGACGAGATGGTGCCCGCCGGGTTTCAGGCCGAAAAGCTCGACGTCCGCCATGTGCGACAGCCACGTGAGCGGGTGCCAGTAGGCGATCTCCGTGGTGCGGAAGGCCTGCCGGACGCCGTCCGCCGTGAACCCCTGTTTCACCCAGGCGTTGTCGTAGACGTAGCCGTTGTCATCGTAGCAGATGAAATCGTGCCACCCGGCCGGCGCGAACACGGCGAACACGACGGTGAACAGCGCGGCCGCCAGCAACCCGCGGCGGCGGGGAACGGCCTGGGGAGCGGCGGGGCGCGGCATGCCGCGAAGAAAGGCCGCCGCCGCCGCGCGGGCAAGCGTTCGTTGGCCGCGGCCGGCCAATCTGTTTGAAGTCCGGCGGGACCGGATTAAAGCAGAAGGCCTCATGTCCTCCCGCCCCATTGCCCTGCTGCTGTTGCTCGCCCTCGCCGCCTCGCTCCCCGCCGCCACCGAGCGCCGGCTCTACGTGGCGGAGGACCAGGGCGAGGTCTACGTCTACGACATCGCCAACCAGCACCGGCTGTTGCACAAATTCGACGTGCCCGGCGCCGGGATCTACAAGGGCATCTGCGCCGACGCAAAACGCGGCAAGCTCTACCTCAGCTCGTATGTCAGCGACCAGCTCATCTGCGTGGACTTGGAAACGGAGAAGGTCGACTGGTCCATTCCCGTCGGCGGCTATCCCGACAGCCCCGCCATCACGCCCGACGGCCGGTTCATCTACCTGCCGCTGCGGCACGGCCGCGGCTGGGACGTCATCGACACCGCCCAGGCGAAGGTCGTGGCCTTCGTCCCCGTGCCCTTCGGCAACCCGCACAACACCTGGTGCAGCGTGGATGGCCGGCACATGTACCTCGCCTCGCTCGGCGACCCGACCCTTTACGTGGCGGACACGGCCACGCACCAGATCGTGCAGCGGATCGGACCCTTCCAGCCCAATCCCGAGGACCCGTGGGGCTGGACGGAATTGCAGCGCGGCGGCCCCAAGGGCATCCGCCCGTTTGCCGTGACCGCCGACGACAAATACTGCTACGTGAATCTCGACGGCGTGCTGGGCTACGAGATCGGCGACGTCGCCACCGGCCGGCGCCTCGGCCGCGTGGAAATCCAGGGCTTCGAAAAGAAGCGCGGTTCGCACCTGACGACCAGCCACGGCATCAACATCACG
The DNA here is from genome assembly GCA_964481095.1 of uncultured Oleiharenicola sp. Lineage (GTDB taxonomy): Bacteria > Verrucomicrobiota > Verrucomicrobiia > Opitutales > Opitutaceae > Lacunisphaera. The sequence continues at coordinate 6,708 of CAYZSN010000158.1, forward strand.
CCCGACCAGAAGGAGCTCTGGGTGTCGAACGACGCCGGACCCTACGTGCACGTGTTTGATCTCACCGTCACCCCGCACCGCCAGGTTGCCGACATCAAGCTCGGCGCGAAGAACGGCTGGATCACCTTCAGCATCGACGGGCGCTATTGCTACCCGTCGTCGGGCGACGTCATCGACGTCAAGTCCCGCCAGATCGTGGCGCGGATCGTCAGCAGCGAGAAACTGCTGGAGATCCAGTTCGAGGACGGCCGGCCCGTCCGCGCGGGCACGCGCTGACCCGGCAAAGAGGCTTGACCGGCCCGCGCGGTTTGCCGGCGTTTCCGCACTCTGTCGCTTGAATCCCGGGCGTTTGTCGCTAGTTTCGCCCTTCCCTCGCCCGGCGCCCACCCTGCCGGTGCTCCACCCCCAACCCTGAGTCCTCATGAAGTCCCTGACCCGCGGCGCGACCCTGCTCGGCCTGCTGCTTTGCCTGAACCCGCTGTTCGCCGCCGAGGCGGCGCCGGCCGCCACCCCCGCGCTGCCGCCGCTGCCCGCGCCGCTGGACGTGAAGAAGCCGGGCCCGAAAACCGACGCGCCCTACGCCCCGCAGGCCATCCTGCCCAACGGCGTGGTGATCCCGCTCTACCCGCCCGACTCGCCCTACCTGAACAAGGAGAAGATCACGGAGCCCGAGGAGTACCTGGGTGGCAATTCGCTCAATGCCATCGTCAAGATCCACAACCCCTCGATCGAGTTCCACGCCGGCAACGGCCAGCTCAACACCGGCGCCGCCATCATCCTCGCGGCCGGCGGCGGCCACCGCACCCTGAACGTCGGCGGCGAGAGCGCCGACGAGGTCTATTTCTTCAAGCACCAGGGCATCAGCACCATCATCCTGCGCAACCGCCTCCGCAGCGACGGCTACGAGCCGAAGATCGACGGCGTCAATGATGCCCTCCAGGCCGTCAAGCTGGTGCGCGCCCACGCCAAGGACTGGAAGATCGACCCCAACA
>CAYZSN010000159.1:0-3821 GCA_964481095.1 uncultured Oleiharenicola sp.
CGAGCCATTCTTCCCACTCTCGCCCGTGATCGAGCGATTGCAGGTGCTGAGCATCCCGGCAAGCAAGGCGGTGGTGGCGGGGCGCTACGAGCAGGCGCGCGAGCTCTACCAGCGGTCGCTCGACGCGCTGAGCGCCCCGGGCCACCTCGACGAGGCGCTGCGGACGTGGGGCATTCGCGCGCTTCATTACGGCATCGGCAGCATCGAAGGAGGGCTCGGCCGCGCTCCCGCCCTGCATCACGCCGAGCAGCTGGAGGCAGCGGCCGGCTGGGCCGTGCCGGCATGGACGGTTCGACTCAGCTACTACGTTACGATCGGCAACCTGCGTGAGGCCGACCGTTGTCGCAACCAGATCGAACGCCTGATGTTGCAGAGCCCGGTCAAGCCGCAGCTCTCCGCCGGCGCGGTTCACCAGCACGTGTTCGCATTCTCGATGTCCGACAACCTGACCGGGATGCGGCGCGCGATCCACGACATGGATGTTGATGGCCACCCAGAAGCGCGGGAATCGGAGCAGGCCGTGTCGGTCGCGTAATTTGATGTGAGCGATCGGCGGGCGCGAGAATCGGCGGGCTGTCCGCAAAGAAAGAGGGCCCGGAGTCGATAGCTCCGAGCCCGTGGTCGCGGCGAGTGGACGCGCACGACACGAGGGTTGTCGCACGGGTCCGCTGGGCGGTCGAATTGTCGGCGGCCGGGCTCGCGGGTGGACGATCTTCGGCAGGTTCAGTGTGTGGTCGACGACTGCCGTCGCGTGTTCCACCTGTGCCGCGGCTGCGATCGCGGACAGGTGTATTGTCAGGACCCTCGGCACGCCGCGCCGCGCGCCGCCGCACGCCGAGTCAGTCAGCGTCGGTACTGGCGGAGCTATCGAGGTCGGCGCAAGACCTCTGCGCGCACGCGCAGGTGGCGAGCGAATCGGCGTCAGATCGAAACGGACACGGGTAGCCGAAAAGTTGCCTCGGCGCCGAAGGTCTCTGCCGCGCAGCCCGCAGCCGTCTCGGTGACGTCAGCGGCGGCGCGTGAGGAGAAGACCGATGGAATCGATCTGGATGGGCATCGCGCCGGGCTCTTTGACGACGCGCGTGATCGCGATGGAGGGTCCGAGCGAAACGATCATGAAGGCGCAGCTGTCGCGCGACCCCAAGCACCCGCGGGCGCTCGCGACGCTGCTGGAGGCAGTGGCGCTGTGGCAGGGGCTGCCGGTCCGCGCTGCGCTGTGTGCGGACGGCTGGGACGGTTCGTGCGACTCCAATCTCTGTCGCGAAGCGTTCTTGGACGACGGCGGGGCGCTGTACAGCATCATGTGGGTCCCCGCGGGCGCGCACCGCCGCAGGCGCCACCGACTCTCGGGCCTGGGTGATTTTCGCGACCTCGAGCGGCTCTTGATCTCGGAGGTGGCGCGATGATCAGCGAGCAGCAACGCGCCACGATCCGGCGGCTGTTCTTCGCCGAGCACTGGAAGGTCGGGACGATCGCCAGCGAGCTGGGCATCCACCACGACGCGGTGGAGCTCGCGCTCGAGCCCCGGCGCTTCGTCAATCGGCGCTTCGCGCCGAGTGCGCATCTGCTCGAGCCGTACAAGGCGTTCATCGCGCAGACGCTGCAGCAATACCCGCGGCTGCGCGCCACGCGCTTGCTGCAGATGGTCGAGGCTCGCGGCTATCGCGGCAGCGTCACCACGCTGCGGCGCTACGTACGCAGGGTGCGACCGGTGCCCAAGCACGAAGCGTTCTTCCGGCTGTCGGTGTTGCCCGGCGAGCAAGCACAGGTCGACTGGGGGTCGTTCGGCAAGATCCGCGTCGGGCGCTTCGAGCGGCTGCTGTCGTGTTTCGTGATGGTGCTGATGTGGTCGCGCGCCACGTTCGCGCGATTCACGCTCGACCAGACGCTCGAGAGCTTCATGCGCTGCCACGTCGAGGCGCTCGAGCGCTTCGGCGGCACGCCGCGCACCGCGCTCTACGACAATCTCAAGAGTGTCGTGATCGAGCGTCAGGGCGACTTGATCCGGTTTCATCCCAAGATCCTGGAGCTCGCCGGGCACTACCACTTCGACCCCAAGCCGGTCGGCATCGCGCGAGGCAACGAGAAGGGCGGCGTCGAGCGGAGAATTCGCTTCATCCGCGAATCGTTCTTCGCCGCGCGCAGCTTCACATCGGTCGACGACCTCAATCAGCAGCTCGACCAGTGGCTCGAGCGCATCGTGCACGCCCGCAATGTGCCCAGTGACCACGAACGCACCGTCGCGCAAGCGTTTGAGGAGGAGCAGCAGCGCCTCTTGCCGTTACCCGCTCATCCTTTCGCCACGGACTTCGTGCGCGCTGTCAGCTCAGGCAAAACGCCCTACGTGCGCTTCGACCGTAACGACTACTCGATCCCGCACACGCTGGTGCGAAAGCCGCTGACGCTCGCCGCATCCGACCGCTGCGTGCGCATCCTCGATGGCGATCAGGAGGTCGCGCGGCACGAGCGCTGCTGGGACCGCGGGCGACAGATCGACAACGAGCTACATCTCGCCGAGCTCGCCGCCGAAAAGCGCAAGGCGCGCGAACACCGCGGCCGCAATCGCCTGTTTGCAGCCTGCCCTGGCGCTACGGCGTTTCTCTCCGCCGTCGCGCTGCACGGCGGCCACCTCGGCGGAACCACCAGTCGGCTGTTGCGTCTGCTCGACCGCTACGGAGCGGCAGAGCTCGAACACGCGCTGCGCGAGGCCGCCGCGCGCGGCGCGCTGTCCGCTCACTCCGTCGCGCATTTGCTCGATCAACGCAGAAGAACACGCGGCCAGCCCGTCCCGATCGAAGTCGTGCTCCCCGATGACCCACGCGTGCGCGACCTCATGCTCACGCCGCATGCGCTCGAGAGCTACGACCGGCTCGCGCGCGCAGGTCAGGCGCCGGCACCAGATGCAGAGCACGCCGACGACGAGGACGACCATGACTGACCCCGCTGCGCGTTTGCGCAATCTGGGCCTGTTGGCCACCGCCTCCACCCTCAACGACGTCATCGCCTTGGCCACCAAGAAGCGCTGGGGCACGACAGAGCTGCTCGAGCATATCGCCGACATCGAGGAGGCCGATCGCGCTCGGCGCGGCCTCGTGCGCCGAACCAAGCGCAGCAAGCTCGAGCGCTTCAAGCTCATGGCCGACTTCGACTGGAACTGGCCCAAGAAGATCGACCGCCCCCTGTGCGAGTCGGTCGTGCGCCTAGACTTCTTGCCCGATGCGCGCAACGTCGTGCTCGTCGCGCCCCAGGGCCTGGGCAAAACCATGATCGCCCAGAACATCGTCCACCAGGCGATCCTCGCCGGACACGGTGCGCTCTTCATCACCGCCGCTCAACTGCTGCTCGACCTCGGCGCCCAAGAGTCCTCGCGAACCCTCGAGCGCCGGCTCCGGTATTACGCGAGCATCGGCGTGCTCGTCATCGACGAGATCGGATTTCTCGCCTTCGATAACCGAAATGCCGACCTGCTCTTCCAGGTCGTCAGCCGCCGGTACGAGAAGAAGAGCCTCATATTGACCACCAATCTGCTGTTTCGCGACTGGCACACCATCTTCCCCAACGCCACCTGCGCCACCGCGCTCATCGACCGCATCGTCCATCACGCCGACGTCATCAGCATCGACGGCGACAGCTACCGTGCTCGCGAAGCCGAGCTCGAAGCACAGGCTCGCGCTCAACGAAGACCCAAGCGCTGACTTCGCCGCTCAGTCGTCACCACAGCCCGGACGTCAGCTCGCCCGGGCTGTTCCATTTTCTGCGGATCGGCGTGCTCGCCAACACACGCGCGATTGGGAACGTCCCAGTTGAAGCGGCGCTCGAGC
>CAYZSN010000160.1:0-41699 GCA_964481095.1 uncultured Oleiharenicola sp.
TCGAGCGAATGGCAGCGCGCCCCGAGCCCGTAGAGCGCGCTGTTGCTCAGGCGGATGATCTGGAAGGTCAGCGCCGGATCCATGTGCAGCAGCTCGGCGATGTCGTCGACATCGCAGTCCGCGTCGTCGAGGAGGGTGCGCAGCCGCCCGAAAATCCCGAGGGCGGGCGGCAATTTGCTGCCGAGGGAGATAATGCTGTCGCGGCCCAGGCTCATGGTGGGGTGTGACCCCTGCATCGGCCCAAAGCCGCCGGACCTGAGCGTTTTCCGCGGACGGCCTAGAACCCCGGGAATTTCAGCGGCGCCAGCTTCACCCCGAAGCGCTCGTCGTAAGCCTTCACGCGCCGCCAGTCCGCCCGCGTGCTGGTGAAGGTCGCGTTGACCGGGATGAGGAAGAGCGAGGCGCCCAGGTTGCCATGGACGGACGTGATGACCGGTTCGAATTCCGGGTCCACCACCTCCATCTCCAGGACGACCTCGCCCCGGATGATCCGGGCGATCAGCTTGACGCGGAAAGCCTCGCGGACGCGAAATGCCGCCTGTTCGATCCGGCGGGACTGGCGGTCGACCCGCGCCACGACCTGCAGCTTCTCCACCGGGAAGGTTCCGTCCGACGTCCGCAGCGGGATCTCGAAGGTCGCCTTTCGGTCATCCGCCGCCACCACCAGCGGGTGTTCGAGGTCGAACATCGCGCGGGTGTCGTTGATGGTCACCTGCGGCGTGCCGTCGTCCTTTTCCGGCAGGGCCTTCTCGCGCTGCTCGTGGCGCTCCTCGCCCTTCTTGCGGTATTGGCGCAGCTGCCGCTCGGTGGGCGGCTTCCCGTCGATGCTCAGCGGGGTGTATTGCCCGGCATACGGCTTCGACGGGTCGAAGCGCACGACCGCCTCCTCCTTCACGCGGCCCCTCCTGTCCCGCACCACGGTGGTCTCGGTGTAGGCCCAGTGCTCGGTGTCCTGCCGGCCATGCGTGAGCGCGTCCTGGAACAGGGCGAGTTCCTCCGGCGAGGCGGGACGCAAGCCGGCGTCGGGGGCAGCCAGGGCGGCCCCGGCCGACAGGAACAGGAAAGGAAACAACAAACGGCGCATGGCCTTGGGACATTGCGCCGGGAAAAGGTTTCCTCCAGCCGGAGCTGGATGAGCGGCTAGAGGAGGCGACAGATGAGCAGCTCGCGCTCGAACATCATCTCCTTCGGCAGCGAGGCGTGCAGGTCGATGAAGAGCTCCTCGTGGCTGAGCACCTCGGCGCGCCAGGCGGTGCGCTCGATGGCCTGCAGCTCCTCGAACTTTTTTTCCGGCATCGCCAGGCCGGTCCAGTCGATGTCCTTGTAGCGCGGCACCCAGCCGATCGGCGTCTCCTTGGCCCGTCCGCCGGCGCGGACGCGGTCGAAGATCCATTTCAGCACGCGCATGTTCTCGCTGAAGCCCGGCCAGATGAACTTCCCCTCGGCGTCCTTGCGGAACCAGTTCACGTGGAAGATGCGCGGCGTCTCGCTGAGGTTGCGCTGCATCGCGATCCAGTGGCGGAAGTAGTCGCCCATGTTGTAGCCGCAGAACGGCAGCATCGCCATCGGGTCGCGGCGCACCTTGCCGATCGTCCCGGCCGCGGCGGCGGTCATCTCGGAACCCATCGTCGCGCCGACGTAGACGCCGCTTGACCAGTTGAACGCCTGGTAGATGAGCGGCATCGTCGTCGCGCGGCGGCCGCCGAAGACGATCGCGCTGATCGGCACGCCCTCGGGCTTCTCCCAGTCCGGGTCGATCGTCGGGCACTGCGCCGCCGGCGCGGTGAAGCGCGCGTTCGGGTGCGCGGCCCTGGCCCCGGTGGTTTTGGCGATTTCCGGCGTCCAATCCCGGCCCTGCCAGTCGATCAGGTGCGCGGGCGGCTCGTCGGTCATGCCCTCCCACCACACGCCACCGTCGTCGGTGAGGGCGACGTTCGTGAAGATCGTGTTCTTCGCCAGCGAGGCCATCGCGTTCGGATTCGTCTTTACGCTCGTGCCCGGGGCGACGCCGAAGAAACCGGCCTCGGGGTTGATCGCGCGCAGGCGTCCGCCGGCGTCGGGCTTGATCCAGGCGATGTCGTCGCCGACGGTCGTCACCTTCCAGCCCTGCTTCGAAAAATGCGGCGGCGGGATGAGCATCGCGAAGTTGGTCTTGCCGCACGCGCTGGGGAACGCGGCCGCGACGTAGTGCTTGCGGCCCTCGGGATTCCGGACGCCGAGGATGAGCATGTGCTCGGCCATCCAGCCCTCGTCGCGCGCCATCGCGCTGGCGATGCGGAGCGCGAAGCATTTCTTGCCCAGCAGCGCGTTGCCGCCGTAGCCCGAGCCGTAGCTCCAGATCTCGCGGGTCTCGGGGAAATGGACGATGTACTTCTCCTTGTTGCAGGGCCACGCGACGTCGGCCTGCCCCTTCTTCAGCGGCGCGCCGACGGAATGCACGCACGGCACGACGCGCTTGAAGTCGCGGTCGATGAGCTCGAACACCTTTTTGCCGACGCGCGCCATGATGCGCATGTTGACCACCGCGTAGGGCGAGTCGGTCAGTTGCACGCCGATCTGCGACATCGGCGAGCCGATCGGGCCCATGCTGAACGGCAGCACGTACATCGTGCGGCCCTTCATGCAGCCGTCGAACAGGCCCTTGAGCGTCTTGCGCATCTCGAACGGGTTGACCCAGTTGTTCGTGGGGCCTGCGGCCTCCTTCGACAGCGAGCAGATGTACGTCCGGTCCTCCACGCGCGCGACGTCGCCCGGGTCGGACCGCGCCAGGAAGCAGCCCGGCCACTTCTTCCGGTTCAGCCTGGTGAACGTGCCGCCGGCCACCATCTGCGCGCACAGGGCGTTGTATTCGGCCGGCGAACCGTCGACCCAGTGGATGGCGTCGGGCTGGCAGAGGGCCGCCATTTTTTTCACCCAGCGGATCAGGTGCAGGTTGCGGCTGAGGGGTTTGCTCGCGGTGCTTTTCATGGCGGCAGCCTATCCCGGGCCGCCGGGGAGTAAACGGGAAAGGCTGGCGGCGGCGCGCGAATTAACGACGGTGCGCCCGCCCATTAGTTGCGCCTCGCCTGCGCGGGCCTTTCGGGTAGGTTCCGAGCCATGACCAAGCTCTGCATTTTTGCCGGCACCGCGATCTTCGGCATCCTCGGCAGCGTGATCGCCGGCTATTTCGGCATGGATACCTTCTCGCTGGGCAATTTCCTGCTCAGCGGCGTCGGCAGCATCTTCGGCGTGTGGGCCGGCTGGAAGTTCGCGCAGCGGTTCAACTGAGCGGCCCGGCTCGGGCCGGTTGGAAGTTGAAGGGTGTATGTTGAAAGACGGAGCCTGGTGGCGAACGCACCGGCACCGAGCTCTTTCACCTTTCAGCTTTCAACCGCCAACTGGCGCCGCGCTTCGCGGCGCTATTTCATCGGCTCGACGTGGACCGTGACGTCGCTGATCGCGTGCGGGGCCGAGGCGAGCAGCACGTCCTTCACCGCGTGGGCGATGTCGTGGCCCTCGCGCACCGTCAGGGCGCCGTCCACCCGCACCTGGATGTCCACGAGGTGGCTGAGCCCGCTCTTGCGCATCCGCACCCGGTGCAGCGCCTGCACGCCGGGCACGGCGAGCGCGAGCGCGCGGATCTCTTGCTCGAATTTTTCCGGCACCGCCGTGTCCATCACGTCGCCGAGCGCCTTGGTGAGCATGCGCCCGCCGTTGAAGGCGATGATCACGCACGCAAAGAGCGCCGCCCAGTCGTCCGCCGTCTCCCACCCCGGGCCGCCGGCCAGCGCGATGGCGATGCCGACGAAGGCGGCGGACGACGTCATGGCGTCCGACCAGTGGTGCAGGGCCTCGACCTCGAGCGCCGTGCTGCCGACGCGCTCGCCGGCCGCGCCGATGCGCCGCGAAAACAGCGCCTTGGCCACGATCACGCCGGCGAGCAGCACCAGCGTCCACCACGCCGGCCCGCGGTGCGGCGTGATGATCTCGTGGATCGCGTGCCAGCCCACCCAGCCGGCCATGCCGAAGATGAAGAGGGCGACGCCCAGGGCGGCGATCGGCTCGGCCTTGCCGTGGCCGTAGGGGTGGTCCGCGTCCGGCGGCTGGGCCGCGACCTTGAAGCCGGCCCAGACCAGCAGCGAGGAAAGGATGTCGAGCAGCGACTCCGCGCCGTCGGCGGTCAGCGCGTAAGTGTGGCCGAGGAAACCGCCCGCAAACTTCAGTCCCGCCAGCACCGCATTGAGGGCGATCCCGCGCAGCACGAGGCGGGCGCTTTCCTCCGCGCGGCGCGCCGTGCGGACGTGGGTGTCGGGGGGGGTCACGCGCGCAGCTTGGGTGCGGGGTCCGCCCGGCTCAAGGCGGCATTGACCGGCCCGCGGGGCGGGTCTAGGTTGCGGTCGCCCGATGTCCGACACCGCCACACCCGTCGCCTCCGAACCCGTCCGGCAGTTTTCCGTCTTCGTGGAGAACCGCGTGGGCCGGCTGCACGACCTGGTGGCGCTGCTCGCCAAGCACAACATCCACCTCATGGCCATCACGACGATCGACAACACCGACTCGGCGCTCGACCGCATCATCGTCGACGATCCCGACCGCGCCCGCGAGGTGATGGCGGCCAATAATTTCGCCTTCACGGAGTGCGACGTGCTCGTCGTCGAGTTCAACGACGAGTCGAAGATGAAGGACATCCTCAACGCGCTGATCGTCGTCGAAGTGAACATCCATTACGCCTACGCCTTCCTCGTGCGCCCGAAGGGCCGGTCGGCGCTGGTCCTCAGCGTCGAGGACCTCGACCTCGCCGCGTCCTCGCTCAACACCCGCGGGTTCAAGGTGCTTTCGCAGCGCGATATCTCGCGCTGAAGCGGAGCTTCAGCTCTTCGACTCGACCCGGCGCTCGCCCTGCAGCAGGTAGAGCCCGGTCAGGTAGCCCCCCTCGTAGATCTGGCCGACCTTCAGCTGGCCCTCGAAGGTGATCGGCACATCCATCAGCGGCGGCGTGCCCTTGCCCACCATCTTGACCACGACCCACTCGTTGACCTTCGGCATCACGCCGTAGCAGCACATCATCGGGTCCTTCACCAGGAGGAACTCGGTCACGAGCCCCTCGTTCATCTTCACCGGCAGCATGAAGCCGGTGACGGCGACCTTCTTGTCGTTGAATTCGCGCACCTTGGCGGGAATCTGCGCCTCCGCCGCCGGGGCCTTGGCCTCGCTTTCCGGCGCGGTGAACTCGAAGGAGGCCAGCTTGTCGAAGCCGACCGCCACCACGCCGGCGGGTGCATCGGCCGCGCGGGCGACGCCGATCCCCAGCAGGGCGGCAAAGCTCAGCATCATGCCCCGGCGGACGAATCCGGTCAGGCTGCGGGTCGGAGTGGAGCGGGCATTCATGCAGGTGACGCAAGATAATGCGGTTCGGCTTTCCGTCAAAAGCTTTGGTGGCGCAAAGCCCAAGTTTGCCGGCGGCGCGCACGCAAACCCGCCTCACGACAAAAGCTGCTCTTCAGTGGGCGAAGATCGCCGATGCAATCCCGAGCAGGCAGAGCAACCCGCCGATGACCCGCTCGTCGAGCCGCTCCAACCAATGCCACTGGAGGCGTTGCGCCGTGTGGAGCGTCAGCCAAGTAAGCGTGAGCATCCCGCCAAGCGTGGCCACGGCCAGAACGGCACTGAGCCAGGTTATGCCCGACCAGCCATAGGGTGCCGCCGTCAGATAGACGGGCAGAAACAATTCGCAGGGAGAGAGGGTCAAGGTGAGAAACAATCCCCAGAGTGCAGCCCGGTCCGTGGTGTCGGCCCGCAATTTTTCCGGATGTCCCTCGCAGTGACGGCACCCGCGTCCGTGCGGGGTGCGAAAGGCCAGCCAGGCCCCGAGCGCGACCAGCAGGGCCCCGGCCGCCCAGTGGAACAGGTGGTCGAAGCGCTCACCGAGTTCGAATCCGAACCATGCCAACCCGACGCCCAACATGGTTGTGGCCACGATGTGCCCGCTGCCGGCCAATGCCACCGCAGCCATGATTTGCCGGCGCGACCAGCCGCGTGCGCGGCCAATCACCACAAAGGGCAGCCAGTGCGTGGGGATCGCGGCGTGGAGAAAGGCGACGCCGAAGCCGGTGGCCGTCAGCGTGAGGAAAAAAGTCTGATGCATAAGGTAATGGTTGGGGGAACTGCGATCCGGGTTGTTTCAGGGTTTCACGGCCGTGCAATCCATGGAGTAGAGCGCAACCCAGGCGCCCCCGGCAAATACATCGCCGACGTGCAGCTTCCCTTCGAAACGCAGGGGCTGGTCCATCAGTTCCGGCGGGCAGGGATCGCTCAGGCGCACGGCGATGAACTGGCAAAATCTCGGTTCCAAACCGTAGCAGCAGCCCAGCTGGTTGGCCAGAACCAGGCATTCCTTCACGGCCCCCTGCTCCAGCCTGGTCGGGAGCATGTAGCCTTGGATCCGGATATCCCGGCCGTCATAGGTCCGGATGCCCGCCGGGAGATAGGCGTCGAAGCCCTGCCCCGCCCGCAAGGTCGGATGCACATCGGGTGGCAGGTAGAAATTGAGCCTTTGAAAATCGAGGTTCAGCCGCCCGCTCGCCGGTTCCGCCCGGGCCTGCGCCAGAAAACGCTCCTCCTGCATTGCCTGGCGCACCTGCGCTTCCGTCCGTTCCTTCTGCCGGCGGATCGAACGCCCGGGATCAAGCCAGACTCCAAGCAACAGGCATGCGCCCGCGGCGGCTGCGACCCAGCCGAAATGCGGCAACCGCAGCATCCAAGAGGCGGCGAGCAGGAGCGGCCGCCATTCACGGCGCGGCGGTTTTCTCGCCGTCAAGCTGGTAGAGGCCTTCGAAGACATGGTTGTTGAAAAATTCCCCGACATGGAGCGTGCCGTAGAATTTAAGCGGGGTGTCCATCGTGCTCGGCACCCCCTTGCCCTTCATCTTCACGACAACCCATTCGTTGAGTTCCGGGCGCCGGCCGTAGCAGCACATCATCTGATTGCGGAGTACCAGGAAATCCTTCACGAGGCCGTCCTCCAACTTGATGGGCAGCATATAGCCGGTGAGGCACACCCTCTGGCCGTCGAGGGCGACGATATTGTTGGGAATGGTCCCGCTCTGCCCCGGCTCGGTTGGCATTTCCACGGCCTCGCTCTCGTCGGGCACCAGCAGGGCGAGCTTTCGTCCGCCGTAAGGCTTGAAGCCCTGGTCGTAGCTCACCTTGTGCCGCCCGAACGAGAACGAGGCGAGATAGCGGAAATCCACCTGCCAGTAGCCGGCCGCATCCTGCTTCAATTCCGGCAAGGCGTCGTCGGATGTCCGCGGGGCGCTTGCCGTCTTCGGCGGGCGCTCGTAAAGCGTGACGTTCGGATCAGCGGGATTGATCAGGCCGAACAATGATCCGGCCGCCCCGAAAGCCGCAGCCACGGCGACCCGCCGGCGGGAAAATTTCCGCATGACCCCTGGCATGGCGCGTCCTAGTTGACCGACACCTTCTCGGCATCGAGGCGGTACACCCCGACGAAGAAATCATTTTCGTAGATCTCGCCGACATGCAGGGTGCCGCTGAACTGCAGCGGCGTGTCCATTTGCATCGGCACCCCGTTGCCCGGGGCCTTGACGCAGACCCATTCGTTGGGGGCCGGCATCATCCCGTAACAGCAGACCAGCGGATTGCGGACGATGAGGAACTCCGTCGCCAGCCCGCCCTCCACCTTCACCGGCAGCATGAACCCGCTCAAGCGCACGCGCTGGCCGTCGAGCTTGCGCAGGGACTCCGGAATGCGTTCGACCGACCCGGGCCTCGCCACAGCCCCGGGCGGCGGTGCTTCCAGCGGATAGGACGCAAGCTGGCCGAAGTTGAGGTTCCAGGAACCGTCCGGCTCGCGCTTGAGCGGCTGATCCGGCGTGGCCGCCGCAAACTTCGCCGCCAATGCCACCGCCTGCTCCTTGGTGAGGCCAGGTTTGACCCGCGGAGCCGCGACCACGGCGGCGACTGCCGGGGTCGGCGGAGGCGCTTGGACCGACGGGACGGGGGCGGGAACTGCGGAAGCCGGGTCGGTCTTGGCGGGTTCGGGCTTCGCGGGCGCGTAAGTGGAGTCAAAGCCGCCCATGCCGCCCGGGTTGCAATCGGGGCAACCGCCCCGCATCCGGCTGTACATGTACGATTGGGCGGGCAGTGGCGCGGTGGCGAAGCCGATGGTGCCCGCGAAGAGCATGAGCAGACGGGCGATTTGGGAGGTTTTCATGGTTCAGTCCTTGTCGTTACCCTTGGGGAAGTTGAATTTCACGTCATCGAAGGTCGTGCCGCGAACGGTGATGGTCTTGAGCGTCGCATCGAATTCCTTCGCCGATTTGAGCCAGTCCGCCCGACCCTCGAAAAGCGACGTGTCGCCAACGGTTTCGCCGGTGGCCGGATTGGCGACGGCCGTGAGCACGACGGTCTGCGGTTGCCCGTCCACCGTCGCACCGATTTCGAGCGACGGAACGGTCGACCGGATGAAGTTCTCCAGTTCGCCGTCGAAGACGTAGGCCTGCAGTTTGCCGGAGGCCGCATCGAGCACGAGTTCGACATGGTAAACCTCGTCGCCCAGCACGACGGGCGTGCCACCGTGCGGCGGCTTGTGCTCGTGTTTCGGCGGCGGTTTCGCCACCGCCGCGGGCTCCTTCCGGCCACAACCGCCGGCCCCCAGCCCAAACGAGAGAACCAAAACCAGGGCGATGAATTTGTGAATTTTCATAAGGAGAGGATTGCGGCTCGCCTAGGAAACCGGGGCGAGGTTTTCGGCCACATCGGTCCGGTAGGCCTTCCAGGCCGGCAGCAGCCCGCACAATGCACAGAGCACCACCATCCCGGCCGGCGCCCAGAGCATGACCGGGTTCCATGTCCAAGTTTCAAGCAGGATGCCGGTCTGCGCGCGGATGACCGCGGCCACGCCGGCGACTGTGAGGCCGTAGAGGGCAAAGGCCGCCATCATGCCGAGGGCTCCGATCATGGTGGCCTCGAGGACCACGGCGCTGAAGACCGTCAGCCGGCCGGCGCCCAGCGCGCGCAGGATCGCGATGTCGCGGCGGCGCGCAGACATCGAATTGTAGATCGCGACCAGCACGCCGATGGCGGACACGAACGCCACCAGGTAGGCGACCAGGGTCAGCACGCGGTCGAACCAGCTGATCTTGCTGAACAAGTCCGCCATGATGGCGCCGACGGGATAGGCAAACGTGAGGCGGTTGCCCTGCTTGTTGTACATCATGTCGAGCATGAAGCCGGCGGTGGGCGAACGGAGCTGGATCAACACGGCGCTCACGTCGGTCGCCGCCCTCGGATCATGCCCGCTCATCGTTTGCAGGCCGTGGAGCGGAATCCAGACGACCTTGTCGACGGGCGTGTTCGAAAGGGCGAGGATGCCCGTGACCGTGTAGGTCTCGGCGTGCTGGTTCTTCTCGTCGTAGACCAGGCCGTGAAACGGGTGAAAGATGTCGCCGACCTTGAGGCCCAGCTTTTCCGCGGCAAAACTGCCGAGCACGGCCTCCTTGGCGTCGGGATTGAAGGGCCGGCCGGCGGCGAGCGTGAAGGTGCGTCCCGGGACATACTCCACTTCGCGGAAAAACTCCGGAATGGTGCCGACGATGCGGTAGCCGCGCAGGTTGTCACCGACGGCAATGGGCACCGCCAGCTTTACCGCCGGGTGTTGCCTGATGAATTCGTAGTCGGCGTAGGCCACGTTGCCCGGCGACGCCTCCAGGTGGAAGATTGCGTTGAGGACGAGCTGCAGCTTCGAGCCGCGGGCGCCCAGCACGGCATCGAAGCCGGTGTTCACCTGGGTGAAGGTGTTCTGGGACTGAACCTTCACCACCCATACCGACATCAGCAGCCCGCCCGCGAGTGCAATGGCGAACGCCGTGAGGACCGTGGAGAACAGGTGCTGGCGCAGGCTGCGCCGGACGATGAGGAGGAGCGTCATGGCCGGGCCTCCTGCCGCACCTGGTTCAGGGCGGCAAAATCCTGCACTTCCTCGAAGCTGCCGAGCACCCCGGGATCGTGGCTGACCAGCAGGAGCGCCGCGCCGTTCTCCCGGCAGGTTTCGCGGATCAGGGCGAGGGACTCGCCGGCGTTCCGGTGATCGAGGTTGCCGGTGGGCTCGTCGGCCAGCACGAGCCTGGGCCGGTTCGCCAAGGCCCGGGCCACAGCCACGCGCTGCTGCTGCCCGCTGGAGAGCTGGCGGGGCCGGTGGTCCAGACGGTGGCCCAGACCGACACGGACCAGCATCGCCCTGCCGTGGGCTCGATCCACGCCGGTCCCGAAGGCCATGCCCAGGAGCACGTTTTCCAGGCAGGAATAACCCTGCAGCAAGTTGAAGGTCTGGAATATGTAGCCGATGTTCTCGGCCCGGGCGCGGTCCCGGGCATGTTCCCCCAAGGCGGCCATGTCGCGGCCACCCAGTTGGATCGAACCCGCATCAGCCGAGAGGATGCCGGCGATCAGGTGAAGAAACGTCGTCTTGCCCGAGCCGCTCTCGCCGCGCAGCGCCAACTGCTGCCCGGCGTTGAGCGAGAAGGCGGGCACATCGATGATGACCTTGCGTCCGCCCTCGGGTGCGATGAAGGACTTGCGCAGTCCCGTGATTTGCAGGAGTGGATTCGGCGTGTTCATGGCTGGGCGGTTGGCGGCGGACCGGCCATCAGAAGGTCACTCGCACGCCGGCGGTCACGGTCCGGCCGGGCAGCGGCGCGACGTCCTTCAGGAACGACGTGCTGACGCGCGCGTCCTCGTCGGTGAGGTTGCTGCCGCGCGCGAACAATTCCCATTGGGACTTCCCCGCGGGAAACCGATAGCTCACGTCCGCCCCGAGCAGCGTGTAACCGGGGGTTTCGGTTTCTTCGGCCGCGATCCGATCATGGTCGAACGCGTGGCGGAGACTGACGCCGAACGTCCAGCGATCGAGCTCATAGCGCAGCCTCGCGCCGACCCGCACCGGGGGCATGCGGGGCAGGGGCTGGTCATCGGCGGTCTGCTCCGCGCGGACGTAGTCCGAGGTCAGGTCGAGGTGAAGGTTGTCCGCGCCATGTTCGAGCAAGTGGAGGGTCAAGTCAGCTTCACCTCCGTAGAAAAGAGCGTCGCGGGCCACGAAATGATAGATGGGCAGGTACTCGGCATCCGGGGGATCCACCGGGTAAGGAAGCAGCTCCCCGCTGGCCTCGTCAAAATAAAGATTGGGATCTTTCTGCTCGAAGACGAAATCCGAGAATCGATTCACGAACGCCCCGATTGACCCGGTGACGAACCCGACCCGCTTGCGGACGGTGAGATCGAGGCCGAGGGACTTCTCGCTGCCCAGGTCCGACGAACCAATCTCGTAGGCTCCCGTGCCCCCGTGCGGCCCGTTGGCGAAAAGCTCCTGCGCCACGGGCAGGCGCTCCGAGTAGGCCACGGAAAGGCCGACGGAATAATCCTTGGCCGGATACCAAACCAAGCCGGTGGATACGCTGAGCGCGCCCTTGGAATGCTTTTCGCCCGAGGTCGCGTCGTAGTCCGGATAGGCCGGAAGCAGCGGATTCACATCGCCTACCTTGATGCCTTGATGCTCGTACCGGGCGCCGAACTGGAGGGTGAACGCGGAATTGAGCTTGTAGGATTCGAGGGCGAACAGCGCCGCGGTATTGGTCACGGTTTGGGGCGTGACGACTTCCTCGCCATCAGCCGAGAAATCGCTGCGGGATACTTGAAACCCGACGGTGCCGGTGAGATTGCCGAAGTCCTGTTGCGCCAGTTCCAACCGCCCTTCGTAGGCCTTGTTCTTGAACGTGGTGTTGGCCAGGCCGGTTTCCTCGTCCACCTCGGCATGGGTGTAATCCGCGAAACCCAGGCGCAGCTTGGCCGATTTGAAGACGGCGAAGGGTTCGGTGACCTCGCTCCGGAAATCCAGCCGGCGCTGCTTCATGTCGATCTGGATCGGCTCGTCCGTCGGCACGCCGTAGACGGTGTCGTACTCGCTCACGGCGACGCCGGCATTGCCCTTGCCCCAAAAGTAGGTGCCGCCGAGCGAACCGCTCTTGGTCGAGATGGCGCTGTTGGTGAGCGTGCCCTTGTTGACGGGATTGGCCGGATCGGCATAGCCCGGAATGTCGATGTCGTCGGATTCGGTGCGCAGCCCGTTCGCCTGCAGGGCGAAGGATTGGTTGCCGGCGGTGAGTGCGACGATGCCGGTTTGCTCGTTGGAGCCGGAATCATAGCGGGCCTCCAGGCGACCGGCGATCGGACGCGTCGGCGCGGACGAAGGGATGCGGTTGTCGATCACATTGACCACGCCACCGACGGCGGAGCTGCCGTAGAGCAGCGTGGCCGGTCCGCGCAGCACCTCGATGCGATCGACCAGCAAGGGCTCGATGGCGACATTGTGGTCGGGGCTGACGTTGGAGGCGTCGAGCGCGCCAACGCCGTTGTCGAGCATGCGGACGCGATCGCCGCCAAGGCCGCGAATGATCGGACGGCTCGCGCCCGGGCCATAGTAAGTGGCATTGATGCCCGGAACGCCGACCAGCGTCTCGCCGAGGGTGCCTTGGAGGCTGCGATGCAGCGTGTCGGCTTCGAGCACGGAGGCGCCCTGCGCCAGATCGAAGGCGCTTTTCGCGTCGGCACCGGCGCTGATCACCACGGCATCGAGCGCGAGGATTTCGTCGGGCTTCCGGGCGGGTGTGTCCGCCGGAGCGGTCTGGGCGCGGGCCACGACGGCGGCCAGCACGAGAAGGAGAAGGGAGGGTGAAAGACGGAAAGACATGGCAAAGCTGAGTTGAGGAATGCGCCGGGACGCGGGCAGGCCGCGCGCCGGACAGGGGAGGGATGGGAAACGCCCGCCGCGGACAACGCGGCGCGCGGAGCTTCACGGGTTCAACTCAGGCCAATGGCGGCGCCTGGGCCGGCAACAGCCGGTAATGCGGCGTCGCGGCCGCGATCTCGTCGGCCGCATGGATCACGATCCCGCGAACGGCGATCGCGCCCAGCGCCAGCAGACAGAAGACCAGCAGGATCGTCAGGCCGCTGGCAAAAAGGGTCACCGCGCACGTGTGGTCGGCATCGCCGGCCGGCGCCGCCTGCTCCGTCGCGCCGTGCAGGCGCGCGTGCATCTCCGGGCTCGCCGCGAATACCGCCAGCGCCAGCACGCACAGCACCGCCAGCAGGGCGGTAAAGCGGAGGAGCGGGTGTTCGGCGCGGCGGGCCATGGGGTTAAGAAGGAGCAGGAAGGATGCCTGTCAAATAAAGCTTTCAGCGTTCAGCGGTCAGCATTCAGCAAATGCATGGGCTTGCCGAGTTTGGCTGCAAGCTGATCGCTGAATGCTGAAAGCATCTAGTGATGCATCTTCTCCACCACGATGAACGCCACGCCGCACAGCACCAGCAGCGTGCCCAGCACGGGCGCCTCGCAGCGCTCGAGCCATTTGAAGCGCGCCTTCTCCACGCCGAGCAGCGTCAGCCATGTGAACAGCAGCATCGCCGTCCAGGTGCCGGCCGCGAGGACCAGGCTGAGCAGCGTCACGCCCCCCCAGCCGAATTGCACCGCCGACAGATAAACCGGCAGGAAGCCCTCGCAGGGCGAAAAGGTCAGCATCGCGAACAGGCCGCCCACCGCCGCCCAGTCGCTCGTGCGCTTCGGTGCCGCCGGCGGCACCGGCGGGATGATCCGGCCATGGTCGTGGTGGTGGCAGTTGTCGCCGAGCAGTTAGCCGTGCCCGTGCGTCCAGCCCCGCCAGTGGCGGACGAGCACCAGCAGGCCGAGCGCGACGAGCGCGAGGCCCGCGATGACGGGGTACCAGTTGCCCCAGCGCTCGTTGATGCGCAGGCCGAACCATGCCAGGGCCACGCCCAGCGCCGTCGTCATCAGCACGTGGCCGCCGGAGCAGAGGGTCACCATCAGCAGCGCGCGGCCGCGCGACCAGCCCTGCGCCCGCGCCACCACCACGAACGGCAGCCAGTGCGTCGGGATCGCCGCATGGATGAAGGCCACGGCGAGGCCGGTGGCGCCCAGGGTGATGAAGGTGGCGAGGTCCATGCGGGGGTGCTAAGCGGCCCCACCCTAGCAAAGTCGTCAAGCCCCCTCTCCGTGCTGGGGGGCACATCTCCCGATGTGCCGCGGCCCAGCGGGAGCTGGGCCCTCCAACCTACGACACCGGGGCGATCGTCTCCACCACGGGCACGCGGTAGGCCTTGAGGGCCGGCACCAGCCCCCCGAGGACGCGCAGGCCGACGAAGGTCGGCCGGGCCCCACCAGAAAACCGGGTTCCATTTCAACGGCTCGAGCGCGACGTCCGTCTGGCCTGGGATCATGGCGGCATCATGAGCTCGGGTTGGACACGAAAAACATAAAGCCTCGACCGCTCGCGGGAGACTTCACGGATGAGTGCGAGCGCTGTGCGGGAATTCCTGCGATCGAGGGTGCCGGTGCGCTCGCCGGCCAGCACGAGCTGCGGTTGGTCGCCAGCGCATGCGCCACTGCCACGCGCCGGCGCAAGGATGCCCGCGATCACGTGCAGGAAGGTCGTCTTGACCGAGCCGCTTTCACCGCGCAACGCGAGCTGCGCCACGGCCGCCAGGGAGAATTCCGCCACGGCCGCCACGCGGTGCTCGCCGCCGGCGGGCAGCGGGCACGCCTTGGTCAATCCCGTGATGCGGAGCAGTGGCATGAAGCGCGATTAAGTCGCATCCCCCGAAAATTAAATGACCTAACATCTCCCGCGTTAACGGGAACCTGGCCAGAATTAACTGGCTCTGAACTCTCGCGCGTGGCTACGTTCCTGCAAAGTACTACCCCTACCCTATGATCAAGCACCCTTGGAAACAAGCGGGCCTTATGGCCGCTGCATTGGTCGCCTCCGCCGTCCCCGCCCGCGCCAGCGAATCTGACATCAAAATCCCCGACCTGAAGTCGGTGAGCTTCCTCGACGGCGCGCTCACCGGCCACGCCATCCTGATGATCGGCCTCGCGGTCTGCGCCCTCGGCGTCGTCTACGGCTGGCTGCAATACGTGCAGACCCGGAACCTCCCGGTGCACCAGTCGATGGCGAACGTCTCCCAGATCATCTGGGAAACCTGCAAGACCTACCTCTTCCAGCAGGGCAGGTTCCTCGCCGTGCTGTGGGTGCTCATCGCGGTGTGCATGACCTACTACTTCGGCGTGCTCGCCCACAACTCCGCCAGCCACGTCGTCATCATCCTGCTCGCCTCGGTGCTCGGCATCCTCGGCAGCTATGGCGTCGCCTGGTTCGGCATCCGCATCAACACGGTCGCCAACTCCCGCGCGGCGTTCTCCGCGCTCAAGGGCAACGCCCTTGCCACGCTCCTCATCCCGCTGAAGTCCGGCATGAGCGTCGGCCTGCTCCTCGTCGCCATCGAGCTGTTCTTCATGATCTGCATCCTGGCGTTCCTCCCCAGCGGGCTGGCCGGTCCCTGCTTCATCGGCTTCGCCATCGGCGAGTCGCTCGGCGCCTCGGCCCTGCGCATCTGCGGCGGCATCTTCACCAAGATCGCCGACATCGGCGCCGACCTGATGAAGATCGTGTTCAACCTCCCCGAGGACGACCCGCGCAACCCCGGTGTCATCGCGGACTGCACCGGCGACAACGCCGGCGACTCCGTCGGGCCGACCGCCGACGGCTTCGAAACCTACGGCGTGACCGGCGTGGCGCTCATCGCCTTCCTCGCGCTCGCGCTCGCCGCCTCCCCCGATCTCTGCGCCACGCTCATCGTCTGGCTCTTCGCCATGCGCATCCTGATGGTCGTCACCTCGCTCGTCAGCTACTGGGTCAACGACGCCGTGAGCAAGGCCGTGTGGGGCAGCTCCAAGAATTTCAACCTCGAGCACCCGCTCACCAACCTCGTCTGGATCACCTCGATCATCTGCATCGCGGTCACCTACGTCGCCAGCTATCTCCTCCTCGCGAAGCTGCCCGGCCACGCGGGCCTGTGGTGGGTGCTCTCGAGCATCATCTCGCTCGGCACCATCGCCGGCGCGCTGATCCCGGAGTTCACCAAGATCTTTACCTCGACCGAAAGCCGCCACGTGAAGGAGGTCGTCACTTCCTCCCGGCAGGGCGGCGCCTCGCTCAACATCCTCAGCGGCCTGGTCGCGGGCAACTTCTCCGCGTTCTGGACCGGCCTCTGCATCCTCGGCCTGATGTTCGGCGCGTATTATTTCTCCGGTCATGCCGCCGTGCAGGCGATCATGCCGTCCCAGTTCCTGTTCGCCGCGCCGATCTTCGCCTTCGGCCTCGTAGCCTTCGGTTTCCTCGGCATGGGCCCGGTCACCATCGCCGTCGACTCCTTCGGGCCGGTCACCGACAACGCGCAGTCCGTCTACGAGCTCTCGCAGATCGAGGCCAAGCCCGGCATCGTGGAGGAGATCAAGCGCGACTTCGGGTTCACGCCCAACTTTGAAGACGCCAAGCACCAGCTCGAGAAGGGCGACGGCGCGGGCAACACCTTCAAGGCCACCGCCAAGCCCGTGCTCATCGGCACCGCGGTCGTCGGCGCGACCACGATGGTCTTCGGCATCATCATGATGTTGCAGGCGCATTACCAGGCGGTCGACCCGGCGTTCAACGTCCTCGAGCGCCTCTCGCTCGTGCACCCCGAGGCGCTCATGGGCCTGCTGATGGGCGGCGCGGTCATCTACTGGTTCACCGGCGCGTCGACCCAGGCGGTGGTCACCGGCGCCTACCGCGCGGTCGTGTATATCAAGGACAACATGAAGCTCGACGCCTCCACCGCGGCGACCGAGGCCTCGAAGGAGGTCGTGAAGATCTGCACGCAGTACGCGCAGAAGGGCATGATCAACATCTTCCTCGTGATCTTCTGCTTCTCGCTCGCGCTGGCGTTCTTCGACCCGTTCTTCTTCATCGGATACCTCGTCGGCATGGCGTTCTTCGGCCTCTTCCAGGCCATCTTCATGGCCAACGCGGGCGGCGCGTGGGACAACGCCAAGAAGATCGTCGAGGTCGACCTCAAGATGAAGAACACCCCGCTGCACGCCGCGACCGTCGTCGGCGACACCGTGGGCGACCCGTTCAAGGACACGTCGTCGGTCTCGCTCAACCCCGTCATCAAGTTCACGACGCTCTTCGGCCTGCTCGCCGTCGAGATCGCGGTGAACATGGAAGCCGGCCTCAAGCACACGGTCGGCGGGCTCATCTTCCTCGCCGCACTCGTGTTCGTCTACCGCAGCTTCTACGGCATGCGCATCCCGGCGGATTCCAAGAAGGCGGTCTGACGCTTTCTTCCTTTCCTTGCCAGGCCGTCCTATGTGAGGACGGCCTTTTTGTTTTACCTCAATGTCGCTGGGCCCGGCACGCGAACTGCGGTAAACTGGGCCCATCCCGATGCCCGCTTATCGTGTCACCCTTCGCGGAGCCAGCCACTCGTTCCCGGACCTCCGGACGCTGCTGACGAAGGCGACGCCCGCGCGCTCCGGTGACGAACTGGCGGGCGTCGCCGCCACCAGCGCGCTCGAGCGGGTGGCCGCGCAGCACGCGCTCGCCGCGGTGCCGCTGGCGGATTTTCTCACCGAGCCGGTCGTGCCCTACGAAGCTGACGAGGTCACGCGGCTGCTCGTCGACTCCCATGACCGCGCGGCGTTCGCCCCGGTCGCGCACCTGACCGTCGGCGAATTCCGCGACTGGCTGCTGCGCTACGAAACCGACGCCGCAACCCTGACCGCGCTCGCGCCCGGCCTCCTGCCCGAGATGGCCGCCGCGGTGAGCAAACTGATGCGCAACCAAGACCTCGTGCTGGTCGCGGCCAAGTGCGAGGTCGTGACGCGGTTTCGCAACACACTCGGCCTGCGCGGCCGGCTGGCCGTGCGCCTGCAACCCAACCATCCCACCGACGATCCTCATGGCATCGCCGCCTCGACGCTCGACGGCCTGCTCCACGGCTGCGGGGACGCCTGCATCGGTATCAACCCGGCCACCGATTCCCCTGCGCGGGTCGGGGAACTGCTCCGGCTGGTCGACCAGCTCATCTCGACCTACGCGATTCCCACGCAATCCTGCGTGCTGGCGCATGTGACGACGCAGCTCGCGGCGATGCGCCAGGGCGCGCCGCTCGACCTGATGTTCCAGAGCATCGCGGGCACCGAGGCCGCGAACAAAAGTTTCGGCATCAATCTCGCGCTGCTGCGCGAAGCGCACGACGCCACCCGCGCCCAGGGCCGCGCGCCGGCCGGGGCCAACGTGATGTATTTCGAAACCGGCCAGGGCTCGTGCCTTTCGGCCAGCGCGCACCACGGTGTCGACCAGCAGACGCTCGAGGCCCGCGCCTACGGCGTGGCGCGGGCGTTCTCCCCGCTGCTCGTGAACACGGTCGTCGGCTTCATCGGCCCCGAATACCTCTACGACGGGAAGCAGATCATCCGCGCCGGGCTGGAGGACCATTTCTGCGGTAAGCTGCTCGGCCTCCCGATGGGCGTGGACGTCTGCTACACCAACCACGCCGCGGCCGACCAGGACGACATGGACACGCTGCTCACGCTGCTCGGGGCCGCCGGCGTGAACTACATCATGGGCGTGCCGGGCGCTGACGACATCATGCTGGGCTACCAGAGCACGAGTTTTCACGATGTCCACTACCTGCGCCAGCTGCTGGGCCGCGCGCCGGCGCCGGAGTTCGCGCGCTGGCTCGAACAGATGAACATCCAGGATCCGCACAACCGGCTGCGACCGGTCACCTCCGGCCATCCCCTGCTCGCCAACGATGGAATCCGACCCGACCCCGCCTGACGCCTGGACCGCGTTGCGCCGGCTCACGCCCGCCCGCCTCGCGCTCGGGCGCAGCGGCGGCAGCCTGCCCACGCCGGCGGTGCTCGCCTTCGCGCATGACCACGCGCTGGCGCGCGATGCCGTGCACGCGCCTTTCGATGCCGGCGCCCTGGCGGAAAAAATCGGCAGGCTGGCCGGGCCGGTCACGATCCTCGCCAGCGCCGCGCCCGATCGCGCCACCTACCTGCAGCGGCCCGACCTCGGCCGGCGGCTGTCTGCGGAATCAATCGCCCAGCTTTCAATCTTCCATCCCCCGCCTCCGCGCGACCTGGTCGTGGTGATCTCCGACGGCTTGTCCGCCCTCGCGGCGGAGCGCCAGGCACCGCCGCTGCTGGCGGCACTGCTGCCCCGGTTGCAAGCGGCCGGGTTTGCACGGCCCGTGGTATTGGTGGTCCGGCATGGCCGCGTGGCGCTGCAGGACGAGATCGGTGCGCTGCTGGGTGCGCGGCAGTCGCTGATGCTGCTTGGCGAGCGGCCCGGCCTCGGCACGCCCGACAGCCTCGGCGCCTATCTGACCTATGCTCCGCGTCCCGGCCGCACGGATGCGGAGCGCAACTGCGTCTCCAACATCCACGGCGCCGGCCTGTCCGCGGACGCCGCCGCCGCGCAGGTTGCGGCGCTGCTCATCGCCTCCCGCGCGCACCAGGCCAGCGGCATTGCGCTTGCCTCGCCCCCGGCCCCGATCGGACTGTTTCCGGCCGTCGGTTGAATGCTCGCCCTGCGCGAGATCGCCTGTTTACCTCGCCTGCCGCCCCGCCATGAAACCCCGCCTGCTTCCCGCCCTCCTTTCCGCCGCCAGCCTCCTGCTCGGCGCGTGCAACTACGACTCGCCGCTCACGGCCAAGCCCACGCAGATGGTCAACGAAAAGCTCCTCGGCGAGTGGCTGTCGGTGGACAAGGACACCGGCAAGGAGGAGCGCATGCACGTGCGCCGCTACGACGATTCGAACTACGTCATCGCGATGGACGGCGACATCTACCACGCCTTTCACTCCGACTTTGCCGGCGTCGCCTTTGTCAGCGTGCGGGATCTCCAGACCGACAGCGACGCCCACAAGTACGTCTATTTCACGTGGCAGCTTTCCGCCGACGGCACCCGGCTCACCCTGCGGGGCGTCAGCAACAAGGTCGTGCCCGGCGAAACCAAGGGCCGCGCCGCCCTGCAGAAGCTGATCAAGGCGAACCTCAAGAACCCCGCGCTGTTCACCGACGCCCCGGTGTTCGTGCGCCCGCCGGCGCGCTGAGCGCGAACGGGACGCGCCGGCCGGCGGGCCATTGAATTACTCAATGCGCCGCATCAAGTTTATCGACTAACGGGCGGGCGGGCCGCGCGGGTAGACTCCGCGCGCATGAAAACCCCATCCGTCCGCCTCCGCCGCCTGCTCCCGGCCGCCGCTGCCCTCGCCTGCCTGGGTCTTTCCGGCTGCGTCTCGATGTGGAACGACCACCTCCACGAAGCCAGCAGCGTGGTGCAGTTCCTCTACCCGGACAAACACCTGCCTTTTATCGAGCCGGAAATCCCCACCCTGCATTTGCCGCTGCGCGTCGGCGTGGCCTTCGTGCCCGCCGGCACCCACGAAGGGTATTATCGTCAGGACAGCAGCTTCACCGAGGCGCAAAAAACCGAGCTGCTGAAGAACATCGGCGCGCAGTTCAAGGCGCTGCCCTTTGTGCAGTCCATCGAGGTCGTGCCTCCCACTTATCTCCGCGCGGGCGGCGGCTTCGACAACCTCGACCAGTTGCACGCCCTGATGGGCATCGATGTCATCGCCCTCGTCGCGTACGACCAGGCCCAGAATTCCAACGACACCGAATGGAGCCTCGCCTACTGGACCATCGTCGGGGCCTATGTGGTGCCCGCCCAGAAGAATGAAACCCACACGCTGGTGGAGGCGGTGGTCTACGACATTCCCAACCGCAACCTGCTTTTCCGCGCGCCCGGCACCAGCGCCATCCGCGGCCACTCCACGCTGCTGCGCACCCGGGAAGAGCTCCAAACGGACGCGCGCCAAGGCCTGGCGCAGGCGGCGGACGAACTAATCCCCCATCTGCAAAAGGAACTGGCCGACTTTCAGGTCCGCATCCGCGAGCAGCCTGATACCATCCGCATCGTGCACAAACCCGGCTACACCGGGGGCGGCGCGCTCGATCGTGTCTTCGCGATCGCGGTGCTCGTGCTCGGCAGCCTCGCGGTGCGCCGCTCCCGCCGATGAAAGCCCTGCGCGTACCGCTGCTGCTCTTCGCGCTGCCCGCACTTGTCGTCGCGTTCGCGCCCGCGCGCGGGGGGTTGCTGTTGCTCGACCGGGCCGCGCTGGGCGCGGGCGAATCGTGGCGGCTGTGGACCGGCCACTGGGTCCACTTTTCCACCTCCCACCTGCTCTGGAACCTCGCCGTGCTGCTCGCCGCGGGCGCCTGGCTGGAACGCGCGCAACCCGGCCGCCTCCTCCGCCACACGCTTGTCGCCGCGCCGCTGGTCAGCCTCACGCTGCTCAACGCGGAGCCCGCCCTGCAGTCCTACGGCGGCTTGTCCGCGCTGGCCACGAGCGTGGTGACGCTGCTCGCGCTCACGCAGCTGGCCGCGGGCCGCGCCGACCGGCCGCTGTGGACCGCCCTGCTCCTGTTCGTCGCCGGCAAGTGCCTGTATGATTTCGGCCACACTCACACGCTGTTCAGCCGGTTTGATTCGCCGGCGGTGCGGCCCTCCGTCTTCGCGCACGCCGCCGGGGCGGGCATCGCCTTCCTGCTCTGGCTGGCGTGGCACCGCCATGAAGCCCGGCCCGCCGCGCCCGCGGAAAATGGCACCGCCGGGACCCGTGACGGGCTCCCGGCGGCAAGGTTCCGGTAATGCTTAACCCCAGACTACCGGTTGGACACACAAACCTAACTACTGACACCGCGTTTATCCGGCGCGCTTGGACGGGCCGCCACCTTTTTCATTTTCCGCGCAGAATCGTAACAGGCGGGGCGCAGCCGCGGCAGCATCGGTGACGATGGTGTGACGAATTTGAACGGACGTCTCGGAATCTTGAACGTCGAACGTTCGATGTTGAATGTTCAATGTTCGGTTTGAGTCATCCGTGCCGGTCCTTGAACGTGAGCTCGGCGACGCCGCTCTTGTCGAGTCCGCCGAGGTTGAGCGCGATCATCCGGTCGAACTGGGCCTTCGTCGCGGCCGCCAGCGGCAGGTTGAGCCCGGCGTCGCGCCCCAGCTGCACCGCGATGCCCGAATCCTTGGCGGCGTGCGCCGCGGAGAAAAAACAGTCGTGCGCGCGGTTCTGCATGTCCTCGCCGTCGGTCTTGAGCACCTGCGAATTGGCGCCGGTCTGCGCGAACACCTCGCGCAGCATGGTGAGGTCCAGCCCGAGCGCCGCGCCCAGGCCGAGCCCCTCCGCGAGGCCCGCGGTGTTGATGTTCATGACCATGTTCACAAGGGCCTTCACCTGGGCGGCCTGCCCGGCCGGGCCGATGTAGCGCAGCGCCGTGCTGAGTTTTTCGAGCAGGGGCCGCACCCGCTCGAACGCCGCGCGGTCGCCGCCGCACATCAGGTAGAGCGTGCCGTTGCGCGCCTGCGGGATCGACGAGGCCATGCAGCCCTCGAGCGAAATCGCGCCCGCGGCCTTGGCCCGGCGTTCCACCTCGACGTGCACCGCCGGCGTGATCGTGGCACAGTTGATGAAAATTTTTCCCTGCGCGCCACGCAGGAGCGAGTCGCCCTGCTCGGCGAAAACCGCGAGCTGCGCGGTGTCATCGGTCACGACCGTGAAGACCACGTCGGCCGCCGCCGTGACCTCCGCCAGCTTTTTCACGTGCACCGCGCCGATCTCCTGCGCCAGCGCCGCCGCCGTCGGGGCATGCACGTCGTAGACCGCGGTGACGGGGTAGCTGCAGTCTTTCAACCGGCGGGCCATGTTGCCGCCCATGCGACCGACGCCCACGAAAGCGATTTTCTCCGGCATGGGTGCGTCCTCAGTCCGACTTCTTCGGCGCGACCATGATCGGCTTCAGCACTGCCGGCGGCGCGGCCAGCGTCAGCCATGCCGCGGCATAGCGGCGGCCGAGCTCGCGGAAGGCCGGCGCGATGAAATGGACGGTTTCGGGCTGCTCGGGCCGGCCCTCCAATCCCTCCGTGGTCACGAGGCCGCAGTGCGGCACCATCGCCGGCAGCCGGCGGATCTGCGCGTTGATCGGGCCCTCGTTGGGGCAGAAATGGCCGATTTCGCCGACGATCACGGGCACATCCTGGCTGTCGAGGTCGGCGCGCAGCTGCGCGATCATCGCGGCGAAGCGCGCGACGTAGGTCGCGACCTGCTCGGGCTTCCGGTCGGACTCGCCCTGGTGCCAGAGAATGCCGGCGAGCCTGCCGTGCTTGAGCGCTGCCCGCGCGCGGGCGACGGCGTTCACGTAATGCGGCTGGCCGGGCTTCCATTCGTCGAGCGCGCTGCCGCCGAACGCGGCCGGCACGAGGCCGATCACGGCCTCGGGCGCGTTGTCGGCCACGACCATGCCGAAGGTCTTCCCCAGGCCCGTGCCGATGCGCTCGGGCTTGTCGAAATGCAGCGGGTCCACCGCCGGCACCCAGGCCAGTTCCTTGGTCAGCATGAACACGCGCGGGTGCGGGACCTTGTCCTGGGCCTCCACCGTGCCGCGGCCGGCCATGTTGGACTGGCCGATGAGCAGGAAGATTTGCATGTTGTCGGGGATGGCCTGCGCGAAGCTGGCGGAGGCAAGGCCAAGGAACAAGCACACCGCGAGGGCGCGCCGGGGGGTGGGGTTCATGCTCCCACTGTGCAATGGTCCGGTTACGGCGCAAGTCGCGGGATTGGGCGGCGCGTCTGGACTTCACCTCGTGAAACCCGCTAACGTGATCCTTATGAAAACCACCCGCCTGCTCGCCGCCGCCAGCCTGGTGCTCGGCGCCCTCCTCCCGGCCCGCGCCGTCCCGAGCGCCGCCTTTGACCGGTGGGCCGACGCCTTCTCCGCCGACTGGGTGCGCGCCGATCCGGCGACCGCCACGGCCACGCAGTACTTCACCGGCGCGGAACAGGACGCGCTCGACCGCCAGCTGACGCCGATCTCGCAGGCCTACCGGGCGGAGCGTGTGGCCAGGGCGAAGGCCGGGCTCGCCGCGCTCGCCGGCTTCGACCCGCGCAGCCTCGACGCCACCCAGCGCATCTCGGCCGAGATGCTCCAGTGGCAGCTCGACACGATCGTGCAGGCCGAGCCGTTCGCGGACTACCGGTATGTGTTCCAGCAGTTCAGCGGCCTGCAGGTCGGCCTGGTCAACTTCCTCAGCCAGACCCATCCGATCCGCAACCGGCGCGACATCGAAAACTACCTCGCCCGCCTCGACCTCGTGGCCGCGCAGATGGACGAGGGCATCGCGCAGGCGGCCGACCGCGCCGCGCAAGGCTACGTGCCGCCAAAATCCATCCTTGTTTCCACGCTCGCCCAGTTCGACCGCTTCCTCGCGGGCCCGCCGCATGACAACGTCCTCGTGAGCTCGCTCGACGAACGCGCCGCGAAGCTGAAGGACGTTTCCGCCGCGGATCGCGCCGCCTTTGTCGCGACCGCCGAGAAAACCGTGGCCGGCGCGGTCCTCCCGTCGTTCCAGCGCGCGCAGGCGCTCCTGCAGTCGCAGCTCGCCACCGCCGGCGAGGCGGTCGGCCTCGGCCGCTTTCCGGGCGGCGAGCAGGCCTACGCCCAGGCGCTCCGCCAGCTGACGACCACCGACTACACGCCGGCGGAAATCCACGCCATCGACCTGAAGGAGGTCGAGCGCATCGAAAAGGAAATGGACGGCTACCTGAAGCAGCTCGGCTATGCGAACGGCACGATCCGCGAGCGCATGGAGCAGCTCGACGCCAAGCTCCAGCCGCCGGCCGAGCCCGACCCGCGCCCCGCCCTGCTGGCGCGCTATGACGAGATCCTGCACGACGCCGAGAAGCGCTCGCAATCGCTCTTCGACCTCCAGCCCAAGGCGCCGTGCGTCGTGAAACGCGAGCCCGTCTTCACCGAGAAGACCGCCGCCGCCCACTACACGCCGCCGGCGAAGGACGGCTCGCGCCCGGGCATCTTCTGGGCGCCGCTGCCCGGCCCGAAGTTCCGCACGGCCGCCATGAAGACACTCGTGTACCACGAGGCGATCCCGGGCCACCACTTCCAGATCGCGCTGCAGGCCGAGATGCCCGACCTGCCGCGCTTCCGCCGCGACCGCGTGTTCGGCTTCATCTCCGCGCACGGCGAGGGCTGGGCGCTTTACGCCGAGTCGCTCGCCGCCGAGGCCGGCTGGTACGAGGGCGATATCGCCGGCCATCTCGGCCAGCTGAACGACGAGCTGTTCCGCGCCCGCCGCCTCGTGGTCGACACCGGCATCCACGCGATGGGCTGGAGCCGCCAGCAGGCGCTCGACTACGGCCTGCCGGTCGACAATCCCGTCGCCGAGGTGGAGCGCTACATCGTGTGGCCCGGCCAGGCCTGCTCCTACAAGATGGGCATGCTCAAGATCCTCGAGCTGCGCACGAAGGCGCAAAAGGCGCTCGGCCCGAAATTCTCGCTGAAGGAATTCCACAACGTCGTCCTGCGCGCCGGCACCGTGCCGCTCACCGTGCTCCAGCACGTCATTGACAACTGGATCGTCAGCGCCAACACGCTGCCGGCCGCGACCGACAACGTGCCGCGCAAGTTCTGACGCGTGGACCTCGACGCCTACTTCCGCCGCACCGGCTACGCGGGCCCGCGCACGCCGGACCTCGCGACGCTGCACGCCGTCACGCTGCACCATGCAACGAGCATCCCGTTCGAAAACCTCGACGTGCTGCTCGGCCGGCCGATCCTGCTCGAGCCGGAGGCCATCTTCCAGAAACTCGTCCACGACCGGCGCGGCGGCTATTGCTTCGAGCAGAACAGCCTCCTGCTCGCCGTGCTGGCCGCGCTTGGCTACCGGGTGACCCCGCTCGGCGCCCGCGTGCGCTGGCAGATCGCCCGCGATGTCATTCCGGCCCGCACCCATCTCTTCGTGCGCGTCCACCTCGCCGAAGGCGACTGGCTGACCGATGTCGGCATGGGCGGGGCCTCGCTCACGGGCGCGCTGCCATTGGAGTTCGACCGCGAGCTGCCCACGCCGCACGAACCGCGCCGGCTCGTGCGCGAGGGCGGCCGGATGTTCCACCAGCTGTGGACGGGCACGGAGTGGACGGACTGCTGCGAGTTCACCTACGACGTGATGCACCCGATCGACTGCGCGGTGGCCAACTGGTGGACGAGCGCGAGCCCCGCGTCGCATTTCCGCACCAATGTCGTCGTCGGCCGCGCGGGCCGCGACGGCACCCGCAAGGCGATCCGCGCCGGCGAATTCACGCACCGGCGCGGCGCGGAAATCCTCGCGCGCGAGCCCATCACGGGCGACGCCCATCTGCTCGGCCTCCTCGCCACGCACTTCGACCTGCATTTCCCGGCGGGCACCCGGCTCATCCCGGCGGCCGCCCCGGGAAATATGTAATATAATACGTTACAAAGATCCGGCTGCCTGCCCGGAGTAAGTAGTTTAATAGACTACTTAATCCCCAGGCCGGAGGTCAGGACCGCGCCGGCGGCTCGCGCTCCTCGCCGAGGTCGATCAGCTCGAACGTCGTGCAGGCCGGGTGGCCGGTCATGTCCGCCTCCGCCTTGGCCTTGGCGATGAAGCCGGAGACGCGGTCGTTCCAGCCGAGCTTGCGGATGAACTCGTTCCACACCTGCACCTGCACCCGCGTGGGCCGCAGGCCGGTGGCGAAGATCCATTCGGCGACCTCGGCGTCGCTGCGCCCGGCCCGCACCTGCGCCTCGACGTCTGCGAACTTCACGTTCAGGAAGCCGCAGAGGTTGCCGTCAAGGCCGACGGAAAGCCCGTAGTTGCGGTGGTAGTCCTCCGGCAGCCGGCCCGTCTGCATCAACCGGATCTTGTCGAGCATGCGGCCGAGGTGATGGACGCCGCCGGTCGTCTTGTCGTAGGGGGAACGCAAGCCTTCCACGCGGGGCATGGCGGGATTGAAGCGCGTGCGCCCGGTTTGGCGAACCCGATTTGCCCGGGTGCCACGGGCCGGCGTTACAGCAGGGGCGAAAGTCCCACAATCAGACCGACCATCCCGCCGTAGGCCACGTGCCCGGCGAAGTGCGTCAGCCCGACGAGCAGGTCGGCCTCCTTGAACTCCTCCAGCGGGTGCTGATCAGCCACGACCCACACGAGCATGAGGCTGACGATGATGCCGTGCAGCACGCCCACGCCGAGGCCCAGCATGAGGGACAGGGGCAGGTGCGTGTAGCCGAGCGTGACCAGCAGCAGCGTGTAAACGAGGGCGAAGCCGATCGCCGCGGTGGCGTGGATGACGAAGCCGACGCGATAGGCGTTTTCCCGTGACTTGGTCAGCAGGCTGCCGAGCGCGAGAATCATGTCGCCCTTCGCCAGTCCCGCGCGGCTGATCAGCCACATGGTCACTTCCATCGCCAGGCCGCCAAACACGCCCGCCACGAGGGCGGTGCAAAGATAACCGACCAGGAACATTGTCATTGGAACCTCCGGGGTTTGATGAAGAGGCCGGCGCGACCGTGGGCCACGCGGTGGCCTTGAAGCCAGTATGACTGCTTCCGGGCGTTGTGCCACCCCAAGTTTGGGGCGGCACAACGCCAAACGTCCAACGTTCAACATCGAACGCTCAATGTCCATTGTCTGAACTTGGAAGTTGAGCGTTGAACGTCGGACGTTGAGTGTTCGGCACCGCTCATGCGGTGCCCATGAACCCCTTCGCCCTGCTCGCGCCCCTGTTTCTCGCCTTCGAGATCTGGCAGCTCGTCATCAGCGAGCGCTACATGGGCATCAAGCAGATCAAGGTGAACGCCGACCCGCGCGCCCTGCCGATGGCGGAGTGGGTGGCGGCGCTCTGGTCGGGCGGCCTGCTGGTCTACGGCACCTGGATGTTCTCGCTGCTGCTGCACCCGGTGGGCCGCGCCCAGGGCCTCGTGCTGATCGCGATCACTGCGATCGGTTACGCCGTGCGCTCCACTTGCGGCCTCACCTGGGTGCTCGTCGTGCTGACCTTCGAAGGGTCGATCCGGATCGGCATGCTCGTGTCCCTCTTCGCCACCTCCTGGCGGCGGATGCTGGCGGGATGAAGGACCCGGCTCAGGCCCGCTTGCACGGCCCGGCGTTCGATTCCGCAAAAAAAGCCTGCGCGGCCGTCAGCAGCTTCGCGTATTGCCCGTAATCCCCGGCCCACGAGTTGGGCACGCAGATCCGCTTGATGATGCCCTGGCCGACCCGGTCGGGCGCATCGTGGTCGGGCGTGAGCTCCAGCGTGAACTTCGGGTCGCGGGTGTGGACCACATAGTGGCGCTCCCGCCCGCGGCGTTCCCGATCGATCCGCACAAAGTGGGAGAAGTTCATCGGCTGGGCCTGCAGCGTGGCCGGTTCCGCCGCGGGCTCAAGACCCAATCCGCCCGCCGGATTTAGCCTTGAGAACGCAGCGGCTTCAGACGAAAAGCAGCGTGCGCGCGCATCACCCCATGAATCTCGACCCCGCCCCCCGGTTAAACAAATTGGTTTTCTTCGCGATCGATGCCGGCCTGCTCCTCACCGCCTTCATCATCGTCTCCTTCGCCAGGAACCCGTACGCCCCGCTCCCGTTTGTCAGCGCCGTCGCGTGCGTGCTCATCGCCGCCATCATCGGCCTCGCGCCCCTGATCATCGAGTTCATCGCGGAGAACCGCGACTACGTGCAGGAGGAGCGGCGCCGCGTGACCGACCAGGTCCAGCGCCTGCAGGCCGCCACCGAGAGCCTCGCCCGCGCCGCGGCGCAGATCAAGGCGGTCGAGGAGGCCGTCCACAAAACCGCCCATGCCGCCGAGAACCTGCCCTACCGCATGCAGGAGAAGCTGGCCGAATTCAACGAGGCCCTCACCACGAAGGACAACGAGGAGCGCGAGGTCCTCGAACGCGAGCTCGAGGAGTTGCGCGCCGCCAACGCCGACAACCTCAAGGGCGTGGCCGACCGGATCGCCAAGGCCACGACCGACTGGACCGCCCTCGAGTCCGCCACACGCAAGCAGCTGGGCAGCGCCCAGGACGCCGCCGCGAAACTCAACGACCAGCTGAAGGCCACGCTGGCCCAGCTCGAGTCCCGCCTCGCGGATGTCGCCAAGGCCGCCAGCGCGCCCGTCATTTCCCCCGCACCCGAGGCGAAAGCCCCGCCTCCCGAAACGTTGGCGAAGGAGCCGGTGGCCCCCGAAGCCGCGGCTCCATCCGTCATCGAATCCGTCACGCTGACCGAGACCTCCGCGCCGCCGGCCGAGGAGCCGAAGCCGAAAAAGCCCCGCGCGCCGCGCAAGCCGAAGCCCGAGGACACGCTCGCCGCCATGTCGGCGGAGCCGGCCGCGGAAGCGGGCAGCGCCGCGGAGACCGCCCCGCTCGCCACACCAAGCGAGGAAACCCCCGCCGCCTCGTTCGAGGCCGCGGCCTCCACCGACGGCGCCACGCGCCTGCTGGTCACCGCCTACATCGGCATCGGCAACAAGCTCTTCATCCGCGGCGACGGCCCGGGCCTCAGCTGGGACAAGGGCGTGCCGATGCAGTTCGTCTCCATCGGCAAGTGGGGCTGGGCGTCGCACGACGTCGCCACCCCGATCGCCTGCAAGCTCTACAAGAACGACGAGACCGCCGCCCTCTCCGGCGAAATCTTCCTCGAGCCCGGCAAACACGTCGAGGTGACGGCGCTGTTTTAATTGTAGGCCGAATCCTCCGGATGAGCCGCAAGTGATAGGCACCGGCAAGCGCCGGCTCATCCGGAGGATTCGCCCTACCTTGACTCAATAATGCGGCGGACGTTCGTCCGTCATCTCGCCCGGCCCGGGCGCACCGGCCTGCGCGGCGCGCAGAATCGCCAGCTCACGCCGCAGCTTCTTCAGCTCGTCCGCCAGCTCGAGCATGGCCTTGTCCTGCTGGCCGACGTGCCGCTGCAAATGGGCGTAGCGCTCCTCCAAGCGGGTGAGTCTTTCTTTGTCGTCCATGGGAAAATCGGCTGGTCCTCCGTAGCCTTCGGCGAAGGAGGACCCTGGCTGCACAATGCGGATTGCGGGGGCGCAGACAAATCCTAGTTTGCGCCGACACAACATGCGACGTTCCTTCGCCTTTCTCCTCGCCCTGCTCAGCCTGGCGCTGGTCTCCTGCTCGACGCCCGCCGCGCCCACGGCCACCGGCCCGCTGATCCTCATCTCGATCGACGGCTTCCGCTGGGATTACCTCCGGAAGTACGACGCCCCCACCCTGCAGCGGCTCGCCGCCACGGGCGTGCACGCCACGCGGATGACGCCGAGCTTCCCGTCCAAGACCTTTCCCAACCACTACACGCTCGTCACCGGCCTGCGGCCCGCGCACCACGGCATCGTCGGCAACTGGTTCTACGATCCCGCCGTCGGCGAAACCTTCGGCATGAGCAAGCCCGACAGCAACGCGCAGGAGCACTGGTGGGACGAAGGCGAACCGGTCTGGATCACCGCGGAGAAACAACACCGGCGCAGCTTCTGCTATTTCTGGCCGGGTTCGGAAGCCGAGCACCATGGCGTCCGTCCGAGCCGCTTCAAACCCTTCGATCCCAAGATCAACACCAACGCCCGCGTTGACGAGCTGCTCTCCTGGCTCGCCGTGCCCGCGGCCGAGCAGCCGCACCTGTGCACGCTCTACTTCGATCTCGTCGACAGCGCGGGCCACAAGTACGGCCCGGATTCGCCCAAGACCGCGGCGGCCGTGAAGGAAGCCGACGCCGCGGTCCAGCGGCTGCTCGACGGCCTCGCGCGCCTCGGCCTGGGCGACACGGTCAACCTCGTCATCGTCTCCGACCACGGCATGTCGCCGTGCGGGCCGGACCAGGTCATCTTTCTCGAGGACCTGATGGACGTGGCGCAGGTCCAGGTCGATTCCACCGGACCGGTCGGCGGCGTGCGCCCGAAGCCCGGCACCGTGAGCGCCGCCGAGCTGGCGGCCTCGATCCGCGCCAAGGCGCCGCCCCAGCTCCATGTCTACCTGCGCGACGAGACGCCTGCGCAGTACCATTACCGCGACAACCCGCGCATCCCCGACGTGGTGCTCGTGTGCGACGACCACTGGAACTTCGAAAGCAAGACCGGCTGGCCGAAGCGCGCGCCCACCTACAACATCGGTTCGCATGGGTGGGATCCGGCCACCCCCAACATGGGCGCGCTCTTCATCGCGCACGGCCCGGCGTTCCGCGCCGGCGTTGAGATTCCCGACGTGGACAACGTGGACGTCTACAACCTGCTCTGCGCGGCCCTCGGCATCCGGCCCGCGGCCAACGACGGCGGCTCCGACCTGACCCACCGCGCGCTCAGGCGTTGAGCCCGGGCCTCTTCTGCAGGCGTTCGCTCAAGTCCTGCAGGAAGGCCCGGGCCTGCTGCTGTTCCGGTGAAGCTTGGACCCCGACAAGCGACTGAAGGGATCGCAGCAAACCCTGCCGGCTGTAATCCGTGACAAAAATGATCGGCAGGCAGCTCCGACCCGAACGCCCCTCCAGCCGGGAATAGAATTCCACGCCGTTCATGGCGCGCACCCCGACATCAAGCAAGATGGCCTCCCATCGCCCCGTCTGGACCAGCAGCAGTGCTTCCCGCACGCTGCCCACCCAATCCGTCTCGTATCCCGCGAGGCGCAGCCACTGGGCCAAGGGCCGGCTCACCGGCGGGCTTTCATCCACGATCAGGATGCGGGGGCCAGTTGCCATATTCCAAGGGGGAAAGTCAGCGGCGGGTGCGCCGGCTCTTGCGGCCGGCCTTGTCCTGCCTTGCCGCGGCGGCCAGGCGCGTTTCGACCCCGAGATAGGCCTTCCGAACCTCCGGGTCCCGCTGGGCCCGTCGCAACTGCCGGCAGATGCGCTGCAGAACCACCCACAACCTCTGGGCGTGGGCTTCGCGGGAGACGGCTGGCGCCGCCCCCGTCCGGCCCTGACGGAGGGATTTCATAGCGACTGCCCAGTAATTTTGTGCGCATAATTTTTGTCAACAAATTCCGTGGCAAATCTGCTCCTGCCCCTCCCCGTTGACAAAAACCTCGTGCAACTCCATCCCCTCGCCATGCAATATACCCAGCTTTTCCGCAGGCTGCGGGAGCAAAAAGGCCTGAGCCACGAAGCCCTGGCCAAACTGGCGCGCTGCCATCGCAATACGGTGGTCAATGTGGAAAGCGGGCGCCGGGTGAAGTTCGAAACCATCGCCGGGCTGATGGCAAAGATGGGTTATCCGAGCACTTCACCGGAAATGGCGACCCTCGCCCTGCTCTGGCTGGAATCGGTGAGCGGGCTGGACCTGGCTGATCCCGCAACCTTGGGTCAAACCCGCCAAAAACTGGCCGGATACGCCCGGAGCGCGGGACAGGCCGTCCAGCAATTGATCGACACGGTCCGCCGGGCACGCCTGAACGAGCGCCAGGTGCGCCTGTTGGCGTTCACCGCGCAGCACCCCGAGGTGCTCTCGATCATCGAATCCGTTCAGGATTTGTTGGCCGGCCAGGGGGTGGCCGACGCCGCGGATTTGCGGGCGGCGGAGGACAGGTAGCGCTTGCCCCTAGCCAGCCGGCCGCGCCCCGGACCCGCGGCCCTGCCCGTAAGGCGGAGGTTCCACGCCGATGGCCCGCATCTGCGGCGCGATCACGTCGGTGTAGCAGTCGGGACACACGCCATGGCTGAAGTTCGAGCCGGTCCGCGCGTTGATGTAGCTCTCGATCTGGTTCCAGTAGTTTTTGTCGTCCCGCACCTTCTTGCAGTAGGAGCAGATCGGGATGAATGACTCGAGCTGCTGCACCTGTGTCGCGTAGTGGAGGATGCGGTCGGCGACGTGCAGCCGCGCCTTCAGCTCGGCGGGCCGGGCCGGCTTGGTCAGGAAATCGTCCACGCCGGCCACCGTCGCCTGGTCAAGGTTGCCCGCGCTCGTCGTCTGGGTGGAGAGCAGGATGAAATAGGTGTAGTCGCCCCCGCGGCCGCGGATGCGCCGGCACAGCTCGAGGCCGTCGAGCCCGGGCAGCAGCCAGTCGCTGATCACCACGCGATGGGGCTGCGCGCTGAACCGCTTCCAGCCCTCCTCGCCGTTCGTGGCCGTCGTGCATGCGTGGCCGAGCAGCCGGAGCGAGGCCTCGAGCACCGTCCGGGCCACCGGGTCATCCTCCACGATCAGTATTTTCATCGGGACTGCGACGCTGTCTCCGCCCGGAGGGCCGCGCAAGAAGTCACTGGGGCCCGGCACGTGAAATTTTCGCAGACGTACGCGGTGGCCCGGCCGTTGACGGGCTGCATGCCGGCGAGATACGGCCGGCGCGTCGCAAGCCACTGCTGGCCGGGGCCGCCATCGGCGCACAACACGGCGCGGCGGGGACCGAGCGTTGCCGACAGCACCCCGGCCATCGCCTGCAGCTCCGGCGAACGCGGGTCACCCGCCAGCACCACGGTGCGCGGCTCCGCCAGCGCCAGCTCGAGGGCGCACAGCATCTGCGGCAGGGCGTGGGGCATCCGGCTCCATGAGGCCCGCAAGGCTTCGAGTGTTTTCACCGCCCGCTCGCGGTAACCCAACCTGCCCGCTGTCTTCTGCGCCCGGTCTTCTGATCCGATCATCCAGTCCAAGCGTACGAGGTTCATGGCCGCCACCGAATTCGCCGCCGGTTCCGCGCCGTCGTAATCGTCCTTGAGGCGCACGATGACCGCCGGGTCGTCCGCCCGGGAATTGAAATAGCCGCCGCGCTCCGCGTCCCAGAAAAGCGCATCCATCTTCACCTGCAATTTCTCGGCCCACTGCAGCCAGCGGACATCGAAGCCGGCCTCGTACAGGTCGAGCAGTCCCTGGATCAGGCACGCGTAGTCCTCGGCGAAGCCGGGCACGGCCCCGCGTCCCTGGCACCAGCTGCGGTAAAGCGTGCCGCTGGCCTCGTCGAACAGTTCGCGCCGGAGAAATTCCGCCGCGCGAACCGCGGCCGTCAATCGGGCGGGCTCGGCCAGGATTCGCGCCCCCTGCGCCAGCGCCGAGATCATGAGCCCGTTCCAGGCCGTCACGATCTTGTCGTCGCGGTGTGGCCGCGGGCGCTGCGCGCGCACCGTCTTCAATTTTTCCTGGCAGGCCAGCAGCTTCTGCTCGGCGTCGGGCAGCGGCAGTTGGAACTGCGCCGCCGTGCGCGCGAGCGGGCGCAGCTGCCGGAGCACGTTCTTGCCGCCGAACTCGCCGTGCAGGTCATGCGTCACGTTGCCGCCGGGCTTCACGTCGTAATGCGCGCAGAAAAACGCCGCGTCGGCGCCCAGCGCGGCTTCGATCTCCGCCTGCGTCCAGACATACAAGGCCCCCTCCGCGTGCCTCGTGCTGATACCTGATCCGTGCTCCTTGTCACTTCGCGCCGCCTCCGGCGGCGCGCTGTCCGCGTCCTCCGCCGAATAAAACCCGCCGGCCGGGTCGGTGAGCTCCTGCGCGACGTAATCGAAGATGCCCCGCGCCACCCAGCCGAACATCGGGATGCCGGTCGCCTGCTGTGCCTCGAGGTAGTTCACCGCGATCAGCGCCTGGTCGTAGAGCATCTTCTCGAAATGCGGCACGTGCCACTCCCCATCCACGGAGTAGCGGTGAAAGCCGCCGGCGAGGTGGTCGTGCAGCCCGCCCTCGGCCATGCGTTGCAGCGTGACGGCGGCCAGGCCGATCGCCGCCTGCCCCGGGTCGGACTCCACGCCCTGCAGGGCCGCCGTGCGGAAAAGAAAGTTCAGCACGGAGGCGCGCGGGAATTTCGGCGCCCCGCCGAAGCCGCCCCAGCGCGTGTCGTGCGTGTCGTGGAAATGCTGGAACGCCTGCTCGAACGCCTCGCCGGCCGCCTCGTGCAGCGGCCCGGCCGCGCCGGCTCCGCCTTCGCCGGGCGCACCCTCCGCGGCGAATTTCCGCAGCGCCGCCACCACCTCCGTCGCACCCTGCTCGATCTTTGCGCGCTGCGTGCCCCAGTGCTGGGCGATGGTTTTCAGCAGCGTGATGAATCCCGGCCGGCCGTGCCGGTCTTCGCGCGGGAAGTAAGTGCCGCCGTAGAACGGCTTGCCGTCGGGCGTGAGCCACACGCTCATCGGCCAGCCGCCGTGGCCGGTCGTCTGCTGCACGTAGGTCATGTAGATGCGGTCGAGGTCGGGCCGCTCCTCGCGGTCCACCTTCACCGGCACGAAATCCTCGTTCAGCACCGTCGCCACCGCCTCGCTTTCGAACGACTCGTGCGCCATCACGTGGCACCAGTGGCAGGTCGAGTAGCCGATGCTGAGGAAAATCGGTTTTCCCGTCGCGCGGGCCTGCGCGAGCGCCCTGTCGCCCCACGGCAGCCAGGCCAC
Source organism: uncultured Oleiharenicola sp. (assembly GCA_964481095.1). Classification (GTDB taxonomy): domain Bacteria; phylum Verrucomicrobiota; class Verrucomicrobiia; order Opitutales; family Opitutaceae; genus Lacunisphaera. The sequence goes on from CAYZSN010000160.1 coordinate 35,144, forward strand.
GGGGTTGTCCGCGTGCTGGCGCAGGTAGGGCGACTTCTCGGCGGCGAGGCGGTTGGGCATCGGGCCACGGTCGCGCATTTTCGCCAGGTGGCAAAGGGTTTTGCGCGGCGCGGCTGGCGTTCAGCCAATCCCTGCCCCAAGGCACCGGTTCGCCTTCGGGGCTGACCGCTGAGCTGGCTGCTTCCCACCTTCCCGGTTGCAGAATCGAACGGCGGCCCTAGGTTCACGCCACCTTCGTTCCCCATGGCTACCAAACGCGTCATTGTCACCGGCGGCAGCGGCAAAGCCGGCCACTGGATCGTCAAACATTTCCTCGAGCAGGGCTACGACGTGATCAACGTCGACAGCCGCCGTCCAGCCGCGCCGCAGTGCCGCACGATCGTGGCCGACCTGACCGACCTCGGCCAGGTCGTCACCTCCTTCTCGGCGCACAACACCGGCAACCGCGCGCCCTACGCGGGCGTGGTCCACCTGGCGGCGATCCCCCGCCCCTTCGACAACCCGAACGACGAGGTCTTCCGCATCAACACCCTTACGACCTACAACGTGCTCGAGGCCTGCGGCCTGCTCGGCATCAAAAAGGCCGTCGTCGCGTCGAGCGAGTCGTCCTACGGTTTCTGCTTCGCCAATGAACAGCTCGACCCGGTCTACCTGCCGGTCGACGAGGCCCACCCGCAACGGCCCGAGGACACCTACGGCCTGACGAAGGTCATCAACGAGGCGACGGCCGCGATGTTCCACCGGCGCGACGGCACGCAGATCCTTTCCTACCGCATCGGCAATGTCGTGTGCCCGGAGGATTACGCCGCCATTGAGGCGCGCCTGCACCATCCCGAGGACCGCCAGCGCGTGCTGTGGTCGTACATCGACTCGCGCGACCTTGCCGTGGCGTGCCGCCTCGGCATCGAGAAAAGCGGCCTCGGCTGCGAGCCCGTCATCATCGCAGCGGACCATTCGTCGTCATACCTGCCCACCCCCGAGCTGCTGAAGCGGTTTTACCCGAAGGTGAAACTGCAGCAGCCGCTGACGGGCCACCAAGCGATGATCAGCAACGCGCGCGCCAAGAAGCTGCTCGGCTGGAAGCTGCAATACGGCGCGCGGACCTGGAAGCCCGCAGCCTAAGTCCCGCCCGCCCGGCGCCGCCCGATCCACTCGCGCAGCAGGCGCAGGTCGGCGCCCCGGCCGCCGTCGCCGCCCCGCCGCGTATTGGCCTCGTGCAGCCGGCGAAACAGCACGAGCTCCGGCAACACGTGGATCACGGCCCGCTCCGTCCGCAGCCGCAGGTACCACTCGACCACCTCGCTCGGCGCCACGCCCGGGTGAAAGCGGGCGCGCCGCAGGAAAAATTCCCGGCGGAGCAAGGCCGCCCCGGGCAGGAAGGCCGGCCGGGGCGCCTCCTCCCGCCTCGCCCCGCCGGCGCCGGTCCGGAAATTGGCGCCATGGCCGAACACGACGTCCGTCGCAGGCTGCGCGTCCAGCCACGCGCGCTGGCGCGCCAGTTTATCCGGCGCCCACAGGTCGTCCGCGTCGAGAAACGCGAGCCATTCGCCGGTGGCGGCTTCCGCCCCGCGGTTGCGCGCCGCGCCCGCCCCGGCTGGCGGCTGCGCGATCACCCGGCACCCGGCGGCCGCAGCCACCCGGGCCGTGTCGTCGGTTGAACCGTCGTCGACCACGATGATTTCCCCCGCCGGTTCCGTCTGGGCCCGGACGCTGGCCACCGCCTCGGCGAGGAAGCGGGCCGCGTTGTGCGCGGGAATGACGACGCTGACGGAACCCGGGTTCATGCCGGCGGAATGCGATTCTCCCCAAAAATCCCGCGATGGCCCGTCCATGCCTTGCGCCAGGCCAGGCTGAGCACGGCGCGCAGGTTGGGCGCCTTCCAGCGCACACAGAGGAACTGATGCACCCGGCGCGCGCGCGTCCAGGGTGCGCCGGTTCCCGCCACGCGCCACAGCAGGCCGCCGAGGTTCCAGGCCCGGATCCAACGGTTGCCCTCGGTGGGTTCGGTCGTGCGGCGGTAGTCCCACTGTTCACGGCGCGTCGCGCGGCGCTGCCGGAGTTCCGCCAGCACTGCGACCGGCACCGGAAGCCGTAGCTCCGCAGCGGCATAGTCGAGCCCATGGCGCAGGGCCAGTGCCGTGCCCGTGCGTTCCGCCACCCATCGCACGCGCGCCCAGTCGAAGCCGCCGGGCCCGGCCCGGCGCAGGATCCAGGCGGCGTCCGCCAGCCAGCGGAACGGCGCCTGGGAGGCATACTGCACGCCGTGGCTGCAGACGTGCAGCAAGGCATCCTCCGGCGCCAGCTGCCGTGCGGCCGCGCCCGGCAACGCGAGCGGCCGCGCCCACGCCCAGAAAAGCTCCGTGGCCTCCGGCCGCGTGCAGCGATGGAGAACGTGCCAGTGCAGATCGAGCCGCTCGGTCCCGCGCACCCAGTTGAACGACTGGAGCGTGTCGAACGAGACATCCTCCCACGCAAGATAGTTGCCCTGCGGCCGCCAGCCGGTGGCCTGCAGGTGCCGCCCGACCGCCGCCGCGTGCGCCACCGGCACGAGCAGGTCCACGTCCGCCATGGGACGCAGCCCGGCGTCCGGGTAGGTGCCCGCGGCCAGCGCCGCGCCCTTCAGGACGACCACCGGCACGCCGCGCGCCTGCCATTCGCCGATCCACCCGGCGGCCTGCCGCAGCAACTGCTGGTTGCGCGCCCAATGGAAACGATGGAAGCCGCGGCATTCCGCCAGGAGCTCATCGGCGACCCCCTGCGCCGCAAGGTTGTGGGCGACCAGCGGCAACAGCTGCCAGCTGCTGAAATCGAGCGCCGCCAGATTCTCCACGCGCTGCCATTCCGCCCACGCCGCGCGGGCCCCGGCGCCCGACCACAAGGCCGCGCGCAGCAGCGCGAGCTGCGCCGGGCTGGGCCAGATCGAGCGGGCCGGCGCCGACCGGATGTCAATGCGCCTGGTCGCGAGGAGGCTCATGGTTAACCAACCCGGAGGCGCGCGGGTCCTGCTTCGAACCGGAAAGCAGCGGCAGATCGTACGCCTCGCCGCCGGCCTGCCGCCGCCGGGCCAGCGAGGCGCGCAGCGTCGCCAGCACCTCCGCGTCGCCCCAGGACCGGCCACGTGTGACGCCGCCGGTCCCCCGCCGGTAGTGGAGCGAGACGTCCGGAATCGTCACGTACGGCAACCCCGACTCGCGCACGCGCAGGAACCACTCGACGTCCTCGCTGAACTCGCGCCGTTCGTTGAACAGGCCCACGGCGTCGAAGAGATCCCGGCGGTAAAGGCCGGCCCCGAGGTTGGGGCTGACCCAGGGATCGGGCGTTTCCCTGGTCGCGAGCATGCGAGTGCGCCCGAGAACGAAAAACGCCGCGGGATTTTCCTCCAACGCGCGCACGCGCACCGCGAGGCTGGCGTCGGGCCACACGTCGTCATGATCGAGGAAACCGATTAGCGTACCGGCCGCTTGCTCCAAGCCGGAATTGCGCGCGGCGGCGGGACCGCGATTTTCCTGCCGAAAGCAACGCGCTTCAGGACAGTGCGCGCGCACCACCGCGGCGACGTCCTCGGCGGAGCCGTCGTCCACCACGACCACCTCCACGCCGGCCACCGCCTGCCGCCGGATGCTGGCAAGCGACTCGGGCAGCCAGCGGGCGCCGTTGTAAACCGGCATGATCACGCTGAGGGCGGGCTCATTCATTCCTGAAGCAGGCGTTCGATCGCGTCCGCAATCTGCCCCGGCTCCCGGTTCAACTCCAGCCGATAGACCGGGAGGCGGCGGGCGAGCGTCGTCGTGAAATCGAACAGCGGCCGGCGCGCGCCGGGGAGAACCATCAGCAAGCTGGTAAGCATGGCTTTCACCGCGTCCCCGGGCGATGCCGCCACGATACGGGTCTCAGGCGCCCCGCGCTGGAGGACGAGGATGGCACGCAACGGCAGGCCGTCCGCAAAACGCGCCCCGAAGCCGGCGGCGAGCGAGAACATGAGCTTGGGGTCGTGTCCGTGCCCGCTGTCCGCCTGCAACGAGGCGAATCGCGGCGCGTCGGCCCCGAGCAGCTTGGCGGAACTGTAGAGCGACCATGTGCGCACCGGCGTCCCGCCGTCCACGGCGACAAAATCCTCCCCGAGCACCTGCAGCGTCGAGGCGGTCAGGCAGGAAAGCACCGTGTTGGACTTGCCACCCCCGCCTGGCGCGGCGAGCAACACGGCGCCCTGGCCGGGTGCGCCGACGGCGCCCGCGTGCAACACGTGCACGCCGCGGGACCGGAGCCAGCATTGCAGGATCAGGCGGAAGGGGGCGGCCCGCTCATCGAGCGGCAGGGATGCGGGCTCCGTGCATTCGAACCAGGCGCGGCCAGCGGCGAGATCGAGACGATGTCGCAACCCGCGTTCCGGCTCCTCCACCCGCAGGCCTTCGGCCGATTCCTGCATCACCAGGCCACCCCGAACGCCTTCCGGCCAAGCCGGAATCCGCCGCGCCGTGATGGTCAGGGCCGGCGAGCGCGGCGGCACCCGGCGGTGGACCAGCGCCTCCCGCAGCCGATCACGCAGGCTGGCATCGCCCCACTCCACCTGGACCGGGAAGCCGGCAAGTTCGAAGCAATCGACGGAACCACTCACCTTTCTCCACCCGCCGGGGGTCGGTGCGGCCAGCCTTGCGCGCCGACATCATGGATGGGATCGAGCAGCAGCAGGTCCTGCAGGTCGGAAAAGCGTTCAAGCACCGGCGGCGCATACGGCGCGCGACCCGCCGCGGGCGCAATCGCTTCCCCGGGAGCACCGGCGTCGGCCGGGCGGATCAGCGCCTCCTTCTCCAATTGCGCCAGGAACGCCGCCGCATCCCGGCGGGCGGTTTCCGGCTCCACGGCGAACCGCGCACCAAGCGCGGCGGCCAGCAGGGAAGCATCCGCCGGTTTCCCCAGCATTTCCCAGAACGCCGCCGCCGTCCCGCGCAGGCTGTAATAGATCCCGGTGCCCAGGTGGATGGCGACCACCTCGCCCTCGAGCAGGTCGGCGCTGACCGAATCACGGTTGATGATCCAAGTGGACACGGGGAATTTTTTCCCGAGGACGGCGCCCGGGGCAAGCTGCGATTGCCCGCATCCCCCCGCAAAACGGACGGTTGACGGCGGCGGCCCGGCGAGGCTCACTCGCCGGTTCCCATGCTGACCCTGGCCGACGTTTCCAAGTCCTATGGCACCCGCGAGCTCTTCGCGGACGTGTCGCTGTTCGTCGCGCGCACCGACCGCTTCGGCCTCGTCGGGCCCAACGGCGCGGGCAAGTCCACGCTCTTCAACCTGATCCTCGGCGAGGAACAGGCCGACGCGGGCACGATCGAGTGGGAGCGCGGCGCGGACTTCGGCTACCTGCCGCAGGAAAGCGCGCCGGTGGGCGACGAGACCATCCTTCACATCGCCACGAGCGGCAAGAAGCTCGTCCCGGAAAACGACGACGACTACGACATCGACTGGACGCTCGAGCCGCGCGCCAAGAAGATCCTCGCCGGCCTCGGTTTCCGCGAGACCGACCACGAGAAGCAGGCCAAGTCATTCTCCGGCGGCTGGGTGATGCGCGCCCATCTCGCCCGCCTGCTGGTCAGCGAGCCCGCGCTGCTGCTGCTCGACGAACCGACCAACCACCTCGACCTGGAGGCGCTGCTCTGGTTCCAGGACTACCTGACGCGTTACCCGGGCGGGCTGGTCATCATCTCACACGACCGCGAGTTCCTGAACGTGCTCTGCAACGGCATCCTCGAGCTGAAGGGCGGCACGCTCAACAAGTACACCGGCAACTACGACGATTACCTGGCCGAGAAGGACGCCCGCCGCGAGCAGCAGGCCGCGCAGTTCAAGAACCAGCAGCGCGAGATCGCGCACCTGCAGAAGTTCGTCGACCGCTTCGGCGCCAAGGCCTCGATGGCCTCGCGCGCCAAGTCCAAGGAGAAGCAGATCGAGCGCCTCAAGGAGGTCGCCGTCGAGGAGCCGTGGGAGGACCTCAAGCGCATCAATTTCCGCTTCCCCCAGCCGCCGCGCTCCGGCCTGAAGGTCGTGAGCCTGAAGAACGTGCAGCAGGCGTACGGTGACCACGTGGTGTACCGCGACCTCAACTTCGAGGCCGAGCGCGGCCAGAAGATGGTGCTCGTCGGCCCCAACGGCTCCGGCAAGTCCACGCTGCTGAAAATCCTGGCCGACGTCGTGCCGATCCAGGGCGGCGTGCGCGACCTCGGCAGCAACGTCATCCCCGGCTACTTCGCGCAGAACCGCGGCGACAACGTGAAGCTCGACCTCACCGTGCTCGAGAACGTCATGGAACTGCGCACAAACGAGAACCAGCTCACCGAGCAGCAGGCGCGCGCCGTGCTCGGCGGCTTCCTTTTCCGCAAGGACGATGTCTTCAAGAAAGCCTCGGTGCTCTCGGGCGGCGAGAAGTCCCGCCTCGCCCTCGCCCGCCTGCTCGTCAACCCGCCCAACCTGCTGCTGATGGACGAACCGACGACGCACCTCGACATCCCGTCGATCGACGCGCTGGTCAATGCGCTCAAGAACTACGAGGGCACGCTGA
>CAYZSN010000161.1:0-54093 GCA_964481095.1 uncultured Oleiharenicola sp.
CGGAACATCGTGGCGCCGCGCGGTCCCGAGCGCGCCGCGTGCGGTTACTGGGCCAGGCCCTCGCGGGGTTCCGCGCCGTCGTGGGCCGCGACGGCGGGGACCAGGCCCGCCACCCCCGCCTCCCGGCCCAGGGTGGTCCGCCACCTCGCGTGTCGGAAAATTTTCATCGCGGGCCGCAGTTGGACAATCGTTGCGCGGCGGAGTCAAGGAAGGGTTGGGCGCGCCGCGCGCGCCGGACTTTGCTTGCCCTGCCGTTCGTCCTGGGCTTGCGTGCCGCCCGCGACCGCAGCCCGACGCGGTGATCCCCATGCGTTTTCCCTCCCGCCTTTTCGCTTCCGCCTGGCTGCTGGTCGCATTGGGCGCCGGCGGCTTCCTGGTCTGGGTCAACCTGCAGCGCGCGCAGCGGGTCGACGAGGTGACCGACACCGACCGCGAAGGCGCAGTCGTCGATGCCGCCTCGCCCACCGGCTACGCCGGGGGCAAGCGCTGGCTCATCGTGCCCGAGCACAACAACCGCAGCTACCAGTGGATCGCCGAGACGCAGCAGATGTTCGCCACCCGCGTATGGCGCGTGCGGCACACCGCCACCGAGAACGCGCCTTTCGGCCGCGAGGTGCACGCGGCCTCGCCCTACCGGTGGTGGCTGGGTTTTGTCGCGTGGCTCGACCACGTTTTTTCCGGCCGGCCGGCCGGCCTCGCGGTGGAACGCGCCGCGCTGTGGGCGGATCCGCTGCTGCACCTCCTCCTGCTGGCGGGCGCAACGGCGGCCGCGGCCCGGCTGCTGGGCCCGGCGGCGGCCGCGCTGATCGCGGCCGGGCTGGCCCTGCTCTATCCGCTGGCCGGCCGGTTTCTGCCCGGCGTGCCGGACGAACATGGCCTCGCCTGGGCCGCGGTACTGGGCAGCATCCTGCCGCTGCTCGCGTGGGCGGTTCGATCCGAATTTTTCGATACACGGCGCGTGCACCGGCTGTTCTTTGCCGCCGGCGTCGCCGGCGGACTGGGCTTGTGGATCAGCGCGGAGATCCAGGCCCCCATTATCCTGGGCCTCGCGCTCGGGGGCCTGGCGGTCATCTGGCTCGGCCGGAACGCCCCGGCGAATTCCAGCCCGGGCATCCCGTGGCGGACCTGGGCGCTCGCCGGCGCCGGCACGTGCCTGCTGGCCTACCTGGCCGAATATTTTCCCGCGCACCTCGGCCTCCACCTGCAGGTGAACAATCCGCTGCTGGGCGTGGCGTGGCTCGGCACGGGCGAACTCCTCGCGCAGTTCGAGACCTGGACCCGCCAGCGAAAATCCTCCTGGAACGCCCGGCGCTTCGGTCGTGTGGTGCTCGCGCTGGCCGCCGTGGCCGCGCTGCCCGTCGCCGCGCAACACCTGGGCGTGCCCGCCCTCACGGGTGAGGATTCGCTCGCGTCGCGGCTGACCAGCCTGCCTGACGGGGTGGTCGCGCCCGGTCTCTCCGCCTGGTTGAAGCGGGACGGCTTGTCCGGCGCCGTCGTCGCAACCTGCCTGCCGGTGCTCCTGCTCGTGCCCGCCGGGCTGCTGGCGCTGCGCCGGCAAACCGGCGCCGGCCCGCGCCGCGCGCTCGTCCTGGCGGCCGGGCCGGTATTGGTCGCGCTGCCGCTCGCCTGCCGGCAGCTTGCGTGGTGGAGCACGTTTGACGCCGTACTGCTGGCGCTGCTGGCGGTCGCCGCCACGACTCTTCCGACCCTCGCACCCCGCGTGCGCTGGGCCGGCGCCAGCCTCGCCCTCCTGCTCGTGCTGCCGGGACTGCTGCAGTTGCTGCCGCCCCGGAAAGTCGACGGCCACGTGGTGTTCACGCGCCTCGAGGTCGAGGGCCTCATCGAGCGTGCGCTGGCGCACTGGATCGCCGATCACACCGGCCCGGCGGGCGCGGTAATCCTTGTGCCACCCGATCGCACGGTCAGCTGGTGCTTTCATGGGGGGCTCCGCGGGCTCGGCACCGCCAATTGGGAAAATCGCGACGGGCTCGCCGCCACCGTCCGCATCGCCACGGCGACGACCGAGGAGGAAGCCCGCGGGCTCATCACCCAGCGCGGCGTGACCCACCTCATCCTGCCCTCGTGGGACTCCGACCTGGAAGAGTTCGCCCGCTGGTCGCTCAGCAATCCCGAGGACGCGTTCATCATGGCGCTGCGTCACTGGGCCATCCCGCCCTGGCTGCGGGCCGTCCCCTACTCCCTGCCGCAGGTGGCGGGCTTTGCAGGCCAGTCGGTCACGATTCTGGAGGTGACCGACAACACCAACCGCACCGTGGCCCTGAGCCGCCTGGCGGAGTATTTCGTCGAGATGCAGCAAGCGGAGGTGGCGGACGCCTCCGTCAAGGGACTGCAGCGCTATCCGGCCGACCTGTCGGCGTTGATTGCGCTCGCGCAGGTGGAGCGATCGCGCGGCAATGGCGAAGGCTTCAACCGCGCGCTCCAGGCCATCGTCTCCGCCGTGGACGGCGGGCTCGACCGGACGCTCGCGTGGGACCGCCGCGTCAGCCTCGCGATCGTGCTCGCCCTCGGCGAACGCAACGACCTGGCGAAGGAACAGGTGCGCCGCTGCCTCGACCGGGTCGACGAGGCGCGCCTGCGCTCCCTGACCACCGGGTCGCTTTTCCGCCTGCAGGTGCTCGCCAAGGCCTTTGGCCTGGCGATCGCAGATCCCACGCTGCGCGAACGGGCCGTGATTCTCCTGCCGGCCGAGTTGCGGGCGCGCGTGCGGTGAAGGTTCAGGGTCCGTGCGCGGGATAGATCGCGATCTGGTGGTTGCGCACCGTGGGCAGGCTGCGCTGGCGGTGGCCGGCGATGACGATCTGCTCCGTCTCCTCGAGCGGCATGTGGCAGGTCACGCACTGGCTGGCAATCTGGCGCCCCTGCGCCGGGAAGACCCGGCAGCTTTCGACCTGATGGCACGCCAGGCACTTCGCGGCGAACGCCGCGAGGTCGCGCTGGGGCTCGTGCACGTTGTGGCAGGTCACGCAGTTCAGGTTCGGGCTGGCCTGGAAACAGCGGCTGCGCTCCAGCAACTGCACCTGGCTGGCATGGACGTCGATGTGAGCGCCGGCGGGCTGGGGCGGGAAGGTGAGGTGATCGGCCAGCACATCCCCGGGCCGGTAGGACAGCGGCAGCGTGCGGGGATTGCCGGCACCCGCATGGCAGAGGGCACAGGTGTCGATCTGGCGGTCGCGCGGCAGCCGCGCCGGGTTGACGATCGCGCGGTCCGCCGGCGCGGACGGCGGCGTGGCGGACCGGAAGCGGGCGATGTGCTCGCCACCGGGCCCGTGACACTTCTCGCACGAGATGCCCAGCACCAGGCTGGCCGGCGCGTAGGCGTGCTCCGGCGGTGCACGCGACACGAAGGAAGTGGCGTGGCACTCAAGACACCGCCGCACGATCGGGCGGTCGAAGTCGGCCGTGCCGTCAATGTAGCCCGGGCTGTTCACCCAGCCGCCCGCCGAGGTCGAGTACGACACGGGCAACTGGTAGAGCTGGTCGGCATCCCAGTAGAGATAGGTCTGCCCTTTCCGCCCGGACCCGATGGTCACCGCGAAGCGCTCCGCGCGCGTCATGGCCTGCGTGGACGACGTCCGAATGATCCCCGTCTGGAAAAACCCGCCGTCCCTCGCCTCCATCAGGAAGTAGAGATCCGGATTCGCCGTGCGCAGCGTATTGCTTCCCGCAAGGAAGCTGCCGCGGATCGACTCCGCCGAGGCCGGTTGCGACGTCAGCGCATGCGCCGTCCGGTGATAGGTCGCCACCTTGTCGGCGTGACACGCGCGGCACGACTCGTCGCCCATGTACACCGGACGGATCAGCGCGCCCACCTCGGCGGCGGACAACCCCGGTAAGGCCGGCGTTTCCGGTGCGGCCCCGGCGGAGCAGCTCGCGAGCGCCACCACCAGCGCCGCGATTGCGCGTCCGCCGGCGGCGAGAGGCATCCGGGACAATTTCCCGGCAGTGGAAAACAGCAGCATGCGGGTGCATCCGGTTTAGCGCGGCGGGAGGTCTCATCAAACTATTTAACAAGAGATAAAACACTTGATATTCCAGACCGGGCGGACATGGGTTTGCTTTCTGTTTGGTCACCCCGGCTTCCGCCTCCATGCCTTACCCCGTTAGCTTTCACCCCGGCCTAGTGCGTGCCTTGGGCGCGTTGCGCCCGGCCCGGTTCCAGCCCGCCTTCTTCGCGTGAGCACCGCCTCCGATTCCCCGCGCGCGACCAAGCCGGAAGACAAGGTCGGTTTCGGGGAAAAACTGGCGTTCGGCGTCGGCACGCTGCCGGTTTTCTTCGCCATCGCCGGCGTCGGCAGCTTCGCGGTGCCGGTCTACCAGATGACGCTCAAGGTACCGCTGCTCATGTTCGGCGTCGCCCTTTCCATCCCGCGCCTGCTCGACGCGTTCTTCGACACGTGGATGGGGCGGATCTCCGACAATACCCACTCCCGTTGGGGGCGCCGGAAGCCCTACATCATAGTCGGCGCGTTTTTGCAGGCGGTGTTCTTCGGCCTCATCTGGATGGTGCCGACCACCTGGGGTCCCAATGCCATCGTGGCCTACCTCATTGGCAGCCAGATCCTCTTCTACATCGGCTATTCCATGTACTCGGTGCCTTACAGCAGCCTCGGCTATGAGCTGACGCCGGACTACAACGAGCGCACGAGCGTCTGGTCGTTCGCGACGTTCTTCAACAAGGTCGGCGAATGTGGCTACAACTGGATCTTCCCGCTCACGACGCTGGCGGTCTTCGCCACGGTCCTGCAAGGGATCCACGTCGTCGGCTGGACGATCGCGGTCGTCATTTTTCTCGGGATCGGCGTCATTCCCGGCCTGTTCGTGAAGGAGCGCTTTTTCAAGCAGGCGGCCAAGCAGGAGAAGGTCCGCATCCTGCCCGCGATCAAGGCCGCCTCCACCAACCGCGCGTTCATGCTGCTGCTGGCGCTGACGGCGCTGCAGATCGGCGCGGGCATGCTCGCCAGCAACATCGATTACTACCTGATCGTTTACTACATGTTCGACGGCAACATCGCCGTCGGCTCCTTCTGGAAGGGCTGGCTGTCCACCAGCTACGCCCTCCTCGGCATCCTCTGGGTGTTCCCGGTCAACTGGCTGGCGAAGCGTTACGGCAAGCACGTCGCCCTCGCCATCAGCTTCGTGCTCGTGCTGCTCGGCGCGGCGGGCAAATGGTATCTCTACACGCCCGGCCACCCTTGGAAGATCCTCTTCGACTGCGTCCTGTGCGGGCCGGTGTGGGTGGCGGTCTACACCCTGACGCCCTCGATGCTCGCGGATATCTGCGACGAGGACGAACTCCTGCATGGCTTCCGCCGCGAGGGCATCTTCGGCGCGCTGCTCTTCTGGATCCAGAAGGCCGGCTATTCCTTCGGTTTTCTCGGCGCGATGCTCACGATTGCGCTGACCGGCTTCGACAACACGACGCCCGGCGCCGTGCCCACGGCCGATTCCATCCTGTCAATGCGGCTGGTGCTGACCATTTCCACGGCGGTCTGGGCGATCGCCGCGCTGGCGATCCTGAAATACTATCCGCTGAACCGGAAACGCGCGGAGGAAGTCCGGGCCGCCCTGGAGGCCCGGCGCGGCAAGGTATGAAAAGCCCCGGCAGCTTCGCGCCTCCCTGTTTCCCGCGTGTGATATGTCCCAGGCCCTCCCGAGTTTCCCCGGTGTCGATGCGTGGCAGAACCCGCGGATCACGGGCCTGAATACGCTTCCGGCGCGGGCCACGTCGGTCTCCTTTCCCGACGAGGTTGCGGCGCGGAAGTTCACGCCGGCAGGTTCGCCGCGCTACCTGAGCCTCAACGGCCCGTGGCGCTTTCATTTTGCCCCGAACCTCGCCGCGGCCCCCGCCATCGCCGATCCGTCGCTGGATGATTCCGCCTGGAAGGACATCACGGTCCCCGGCAACTGGGAACTCCAGGGCTGGGGGACCGCGATCTATACCAATATCATCTATCCCTTCGAGCCGGTTGACCCGCCCTTCGTCCCCACCGATGACAATCCCGTCGGCTCGTATCGCCGGACGTTCGAGCTGCCGGCCGGCTGGCGCGACCTGCAGGTGTCGATCAACTTCGGCGGTGTCTCCTCGTCCTTTCACTGCTGGCTGAACGGCCGCTACGTCGGCCTCGGCAAGGGCAGCCGGGTGCCGGCGGAGTTCGACCTCACGCCCTTCCTGACCGAGGGAAAGAACCACCTCGCCGTCCAGGTGCAGCGGTGGACCGATGCCAGCTACCTCGAGGATCAGGATCATTGGCGCCTCAGCGGCATTCACCGCGACGTTTATCTCGCCGCCGCGCCGAAGTTCCAGCTCTACGACTTCTTCGTCCAAACCCAACTCGACGACGACCGCCGCGATGCCCAGCTCAAGATTCACGCGAAGTTGCGGAGCTTCGGTGCTGCCCCGCCCGCGGGCTGGCGGCTCGAGGCGCGGCTGTACGACGATTCCGGCGCCGCCGTGCTGGCGCAGCCCGCCGCGGTGTCGGTCGACCGGCTGCTGAAGCGCGACTGGCTTCATCGTGGCAATCCTCCTTTCGCCGACCTTGAGGCACGGGTAGTGCAACCCCGGCAATGGTCGGCCGAGTTTCCGCACCTCTACACGTTGACGCTCACGCTGCTGGACGCCGCGGGCGCCGTGGTCGAGGCGCGCAGCTGCCGGATCGGTTTCCGTCGCGTGGAGCTCCGCGACCGCCAGCTCTTCGTGAACGGGCGGTCGATCAAGCTCTATGGGGTCAACCGCCACGACTTCCACCACCTCAAGGGCACAACGGTCACCGAGGAATCGATGCTCCGCGATGTGCAGCTGTTGAAGCAGTTCAATTTCAATGCCGTCCGCTCGTCGCACTATCCCAACAACCCGCGCTGGCTCGACCTGTGCGACGAATACGGCCTCTACCTGATCGACGAGGCCGACCTCGAGACGCACGGCATCGGCGGCATGCTGAGCAACGACGCGACGTGGGGCGCGGCCTTCCTCGAGCGCGCCCAACGGCTGGTCGAGCGCGACAAGAACCACGCCTGCGTCATCGCCTGGTCGCTCGGCAACGAGAGCGGCAGCGGACCGAACCACGCCGCGATGGCCGGGTGGATCCGCGAATACGACCCGACCCGCTTCATCCACTACGAGGGCGCACAGGGCAACACGAGCATGGCCAATCTCGATACCCGTCCCGACCCCGCCTACGTCGACGTCGTCAGTCGGATGTATCTCGAGATCGACACGATGATCCGCTGGGCGACCGACCCGGTCGAAAAGCGCCCGGTCCTGTGGTGCGAATACGCCCACGCCATGGGCAACTCGCTCGGGAATTTCTTCAAGTATTGGGACGCCATCCGCGCCCACGATGCGCTCATCGGCGCGTTCATCTGGGACTGGACCGACCAGGGCATCCGGCAGACCGCCCCCGACGGGAAAACCTATTGGGCCTACGGCGGCGATTTCGGCGACCGCATCAACTCGGGCAACTTCTGCCTGAACGGACTCATCGGTCCCGACCAGAGCCCGAAGCCGGTGGCGTGGGAGGCCAAAAAAATCCAGCAGCCCGTCGTGATCGAGGCGGTCGCCGGCCAGGCCAACCGCTTCCGGGTCACCAGCTGGCATGATTTCACCGACCTTTCGCGCTATGCGATCCGCTGGGAGCTCGCCGAGGAGGGCGTCGTCATCCAGCACGGCAGCCTGCCGGCGCTGCTCACGCCGCCGCGCGGCCACGATTTCCTCGAGATTCCATGGCGCGAACCGGCGGCCCGGCCCGGGTCGGAGTATCACGTGAAGCTCCTGTTCGACCTTGCCCGCGACCTGCCGTGGGCCCCCGCCGGCCACAACGTCGCGTGGGCGCAGTTCCCCGTCGCGTTCGGCGCGCCTTCACCGTCCCCGGCCGCCAAGCCCCCGCTCCCTGCGGTCGCCGTGGACGACTCGGCTTCCTTCATCACGGTCACGGGCGCGGGTTTCGCCGCCCGGTGGGACAAGGCCAGCGGGCTCCTGCAATCCTACCGCGTCGGCGGCGCGGAAGTTCTCCGCGCGTCGCTGCGCCCCAATTTCTGGCGGCCGATCACGGACAACGACGTGGGCGGCGGCATGCCCAAACGCAGCGGCAGGTGGAAGACGGCAGCGGACGGCGCCGTCGCCGCGGGTGTAAAGGCGGAGCCACTCACCGATGGCCGCGCCCGCCTCACCACCGTCCTCAGCCTGCCGCACGTCCTTTCCACGTGGACGATGGTCTTCACGGTGTCCGGCGATGGCGAGATCCTGGTCGAAAACGAATTTGTCCCGGGACCGGATCTGCCCGAACTGCCCCGCGTCGGCCTGCAGGCGCAACTCGACGGCCGTTACGACCGGTTGCAGTGGTTTGGGCCGGGCCCGCACGAGACCTATTGGGACCGCCACCGCGGCGCGGCGGTTGGGCGCTACACCGTCTCGGTGAAGGGGGATTTTTTCCACTACGTGAAACCGCAGGAGAGCAACAACCACTGGCAGACCCGCTGGGCCACCCTGACCGACCGCGCCGGCACCGGCGTGCGCATCGTGGGCGCGGAGCCGCTGAGCCTGAGCGCGTGGCCTTATGCGATGGAGGACCTCGAGACCGCGCGCCACCTCCACGAGCTGCCGGAGCGGAATTTCATCACGCTGAACATCGACCACCGGCAGATGGGCGTCGGGGGCGACGACAGCTGGTCGGAACAGGCCCGCCCGCACCCCGAGTTCCGCCTTCCCGCGCAACCCTATCGCTACGCCTTCCGGATCCGGCCGGTGGTCCCCGCTCCATGAAACGCTCCGAAATCAACGCCGCCTACCGGGAAGCCCTCGCCGTGTTCCAACGCACGGGCTGGACGCTGCCCCCGCGGCCACGCTGGGACATCACCGACTGCGGCAGCGAGGACTTCCCCTATTGCGGGCTGGTGCTGGTCAATCTCGCCGAGGAGCCGGAATACAGCGAGAAGCTGATCTACATGCGCGTGGACCAGGCGATCCCGGCGCATACCCACCTGAAGAAGAAAGAGGACATCATCTGCCGGCGCGGCAAGCTGATGATGCAGCTCTGGGCGGGTCCGCCCACCGGCGATCCGGGCGGCACGCAGATCCGCCTCAAGCGCTCGGGCGAGTGGACGTTCGTGCTCTCCGGCCAGACCTTCGCCCTTGGGGCCGGCGAGCGCGTCACTCTCACGCCCGGCATCTACCACCGCTTCTGGCCCGGCGAGCCGGACACGATCATCGGCGAGGTCTCCACCGCCAACGACGATGCCAACGACAACGTCTTCGCCGATCCGGCGATCAAGCGGTTTCCCCGGATCGAGGAGGACGAACCGGCCGCCGTGCGCCTGCTCAGCGACCTCTGAACCTTTCCCCATGTCCCGCTTCCTTTCCGCCTCCCTCCTCCTGCCGCTCACGCTCGCGGTGCTGTCACCGGCGCGCGCCCAGACCAACACCGTCCAGTCCGTCGCGCCGGACGTTTATTTCCACCAGGGCGACCACAGCTTCGTCTACTGCAACAACGGCTGGGTGGTGTTCGACGACTACGTGCTGGTCGTCGATGCCAACTATCCCGGGGGCGCGAAGATCGTCCTGCCGAAACTCCGCGCGACGACGGACAAGCCGATCCGCTTCGTTGTCGATACCCACGGTCATCCCGACCACTCCTTCGGCAACGCGTTCTGGGCCGCCGAGGGCGCGATGCCCGTCGCCCACACCGGCGCGGCCGAGCAATTGCGGACCGCGGGCCCGGCCGCCTGGGCCGCCGCCGCGCCCACCCGGCCCGACGTTGCGGCCAGCCACCTGCTGCTGCCGGGACTCACCTACACCGACGCCATGGTCTTCGACGACGGGAAGCACCGCGTCGAGCTGCACTGGTTCGGCGTGGCCCACACACGCGGCGACACCCTGGTGTGGCTGCCGCGGGAAAAGATCCTGTTCACCGGCGACCTCTGCGTAAACGGTTCCTACAATTTCATCGGCGACAGCGACACCGCCGGCTGGATCCAGGTGCTCGAAAAAGCGAAGGCCCTCGGCGCGGAGAAAGTCTGTCCCGGCCACGGCCCGATCGGCGGCCCCGAGGTCGTCGCCGACCAGCAGGGCTACCTGCTCGAGCTGCGCCGCGGCGTGCAGGCGCTGGTGGACGCGAAGAAAAGCCCGGCCGAGGTCAAAGCCGCCGTGCCCGCCCTCGCCGCCGAGCTGCGCAAGATCGGCCCCATCGCGCGCTATGTGCCGAGCGATTTCTGGTTCACCGCCCACGTCGACAAGGTCTTCCAGGAAATGGGCGGCGCGCCGCTGCCCAAGTGACCATCGCACCGACACTCATGTCCCTTTTCTCCCCGTTTTACCTTCAATCCCAACCCTCCGTGCCATGCTTTTCCCCTCTTTCTCCGCCCGATCCAGCCAGTCGCGTAAGTTCCTGCTCGGCGCCGGCCTCGCCATGCTGATCACCGCGGCCAGTTTTGCTGCCGGCCGGCAGCAGGAGTCCTTTGACTTCGGCTGGCGCTTCCACCTGGGTGACGCCACCGGCGCGCAGGAGCCGGCCTTCGCCGACGCCGCCTGGCGCAGCCTCGACCTGCCGCACGACTGGAGCATCGAGGGCCCCTACGATGAACACGCGCCAACCGGCGGTTCCGGCGGCTACCTGCCGACGGGCCTCGGCTGGTATCGGAAAAGCTTCACCCTCCCCGAGACCGCACGCGGCCGGCAGGTGGGGATCACCTTCGACGGCGTCTACCAGCACAGCACGGTCTGGATCAACGGGCACGAACTCGGCACCTGGCCCTATGGCTATTCGACCTTCCGCTACGACCTGACGCCCTTCCTCAACTTTGGCGACAAGCCAAACGTCATCGCTGTCCGCGTGGACAACTCCGCGCAGCCCAACAGCCGCTGGTATTCCGGCTCCGGGATCTACCGCCACACCTGGCTCACGCTCACCGACCCGGTGCATGTCGCGCCCTGGGGCGTGTATGTCACCACCCCGGAAGTCTCCGCGGAAAAAGCCACCGTGCGCGTGCGGACCCGCGTGGCGAACGACACCCCGGCGGCGCAGCGCTTCGAGGTGCGGACGCAGGTGCTGGAAGCACCTGGCGTCGCGCCCGCCAGTCTCGCGATGGAACTGGGAGCCGCGTCAAACGGGGAACTCGACGTTTCCCTCATTCTGCCGGCGCCCCGGCTCTGGTCGCCCGATTCACCCCAGCTCTACCGCCTCCGCTCCGAAATCTGGCGCGACGGCGCGCTGGCCGACGCGGTCGAGACCACCTTCGGCATCCGCAGCATTGAGTATGACCTCAACCGCGGCCTCGTGCTCAACAGCACGCCGCTAAAGATGAAGGGCATGTGCCTCCACCACGACGGCGGGGCGGTCGGGGCCGCGGTCCCGGAAGCCGTGCTCGAGCGCCGCCTGCGGCTCCTGCAGGAGATGGGCTGCAACGCCATTCGCTGCAGCCACAACCCGATGGCGCCCGAATTCTACGCGCTGTGCGACCGACTCGGCCTGCTGGTGATGGACGAGGCCTTCGACGAATGGACCGTGCGCAAGCCGCAGATCAAGTTTGGTTACTCCGACGTCTTCGCCGACTGGTATGAGCGCGACCTCGTCGCCCTGATCCATCGCGACCGCAACCATCCCTCGATCGTGATGTGGAGCGCCGGCAACGAGATCGGCGACCAGTGGGCGCCGCAGGGCCCGGAGGTGCTGCGCAAGCTCATCACCGTCCTCCACCGCGAGGATCCGACGCGGCCCGTGACGGCGGCAATGGACAACATCTTCAACCAAAAGGGCCATGCGCCCCTCGCCTTTTCCGGCCAGCTGGACGTCGTCGGCTACAACTACGTCGATCGCTGGGGCACGCGGCGCGAGACGCAATACGCCGACGACCGCACGCTCTTCCCGACGCGGAAGTTCATCGGCACGGAGAACAATGGCATCCGCAGCACGCGCGGCGAATACCGCTTCGGCCCGCTGCTCGGCGGCGGTTTCAACGAAAACGGCCCCGTGCCCGGCGTGGGGCCGGTCGGCGCCCTCTATGTGACGGACGCGATCCATCCGGCGTCGCTGTGGCGTTTCGTGGCCACGCATGACTACGTGATCGGCGATTTCATCTGGACCGGCTTCGACTACCTCGGCGAATCGCGCTGGCCGCGCAAGCTCGCCACGTCGGGCCCGCTCGACACCGCCGGCTTCAAGAAGGATGCGTTTTATTTCTACCAGAGCATCTGGAGCGCGAAACCCATGGTCCATCTCCTGCCCCATTGGAACTGGCCGGAGCGCACCGGACAGGTCGTGCCCGTCGTGGCCTATTCCAATTGCGCCGCGGTCGAACTTTTCCTCAACGGCAAAAGTCTCGGTGCCAAGGCGCGCGAGTTTCCCGCGCAGGGCAATGCCGGGGCTTGGAACCTGTATCCCCAGCCGCTGGTCGACGCCACGACCGTGGACATGCAGTTCGTGTGGGATGCGGTTTACGCCCCGGGCGAGCTGAAGGCGGTCGGCTACGATCGCACCGGCGCCGTCGTAAGCGAGGCGGTCGTGCGCACCGCCGGCGATGCCGCGACGCTCGAGCTCACCGTCGATCGCGACACGCTCGCCGCCGGCGGCCGGGATGTCGCCCACTTCACGGTCCGCGCCCTCGATGCCAAGGGGAACTTCGTCCCGCTGGCGCAGAACCAAATCCGTTTCGAATTGTCCGGCCCCGCGAAACTCATCGGCCTCGACAACGGCGATCCGGCGAGCCACGCGAGCTATCAGGGCGACACGCGCGCCCTGTTCAACGGCCTGGCGCTCGCCCTCGTCCAGACCACCGGCCAGGCGGGCCCGGTCCGGCTCGTCGCCCGCGCCGACGGCCTGCGGGAAGCGGCGGTGGAAATCCGTGCCAACTGAGCGATGTCCCTCGACCGCCGCCATTTCCTCCTCGCGCTCGGCACCGCCACGGTCGCCGCGCGCACCGTCCTGCGCGCCGCCGAACCCTCGCCGGCCCCGCTCGAATCGACCGCCAGCCAGCCGTGGCACCAGCGGATCCGGCGGGTCGGCCAGATCAACTTCAATGAGCGCGACCCGGTCGAGCTCGACGTGGCGGCGTGGGCCGACACGTGGGCCGACCTGCAGGTTGACGCCGTGCTGGTCAGTGTCACGGGCATCCTCGCCTTCTATCCCACCGCCGTGCCGTTCCACCGGCGCTCGCGCTTCCTCAAGGAGCGCGACCTCTTCGGCGAGTGCTGCACGGCGGCGAAGCAGCGCGGCATCCGCGTCATCGCCCGCTACAGTCCCGACCTGCAGTGGCAGGAGGCGCTCGACGCGCATCCGGAATGGTTCCGCCGAGACGCGCAGGGCCGGGCCGTCCCGCACGCGCCGGTCCCGGGCCTGTTCAACACCTGCCCCTTCTCGTCGTATTACACGGAGCAGATCCCGGCGATCATGCGCGAGGTCAACGCGCGCTACGATGTCGACGGCATCTTCACCAACGCCTGGCCCACGCTCGCCGATCCGCCCGAGTGCCAGTGCGCGGCCTGCCGCGGCGCGCCCGCGCCGGATACGCCCGCGTTCCAGGAGCGCCACCTGCGGCGCACCGTCGAACTCTGGCGGCTCTTCACCGCCATCGCGCAGGAAAAGAAGCCCGACAACATCTACTACGGCAACCTCGGCTGGGGCATCAACGCGCAGACGAACCTGAAGACGCTCGCCGCGGACTGCCTGTGGTTCAATTGCGACAACCAGGGCCGCGACTCCGAAACCGTGCCGGCGTGGACGTGCGCGCAGCAGGGCCGCGTCGCGCGGGCGGTCATGCAGGGCCGCACCATCACCAGCGTCGTCGGCTCCTACGCCACCGGCGGCATCCGCTGGCGCAACACGGCGAAGAACGAACCGGAGACGACGCTCTGGATGGCGCAGACGACCGCCAGCGGCATGCGCGTGTGGTATCACTGGCTCGGCGGCCCCACCGGCCTCGGTGAGGACCACCGCTGGCGCAAGGCCGGCCGGAATTTCTTCCGCTGGCAGGCGCGGCACGACGCCCACTTCACCTACCGGCAGCCCCTCGCCAACCTCGGCGTCGTCTGGGCCCAGCGGCCCAACGCCCATTACACCCCGCCCGGCGCCGCGGCGCGGCGCGGCGCGGCGGAATTCATGCAGGGGCTGTATGCCGTGCTGCTCGAGGGCCGCTTCCTGTTCGACTTCGTGCACGAGGACGACCTCGGAGCGGAGCGCCTGCGCAAATACGACGCGCTCATCCTGCCCAACGTCGCACTGTTGAGCGACGCGCAGTGCGCGCAATTGCGGGCCTACGCCGCGGCCGGCGGCTCGCTGCTCGCGACGCTGGAAACGGGACTGTATGATGAAACCGGCGCACCGCGCGGCCATTTCGGCCTGGGCGACCTGTTCGGCGCCACCCGTTCGGGCGACATCCAGGGCCCCGTCGCGATCTACGGCTCCTACGCGCGCATCGAGCAGCGCCACGAAATCCTGCGCGGCTTCGAGGAAACCAACTGGATTCCCGGCGCGCAATATGTGGTCCCGGTCGACGCCGGCCCGGGCACGCCGCCCCTGACCGTCGTGCGCGCCAACTCCGGCTACCCGCCGGAGATGGCCTACAGCCCCGACTCCCATACGACGCAGCCGGCCCTGGTGCTGCGCGAATCGGGCGCCAGCCGCCTGGTGTATTTTCCCGGCGACTATGAACGCACCGGCTGGCGCTCGGGCAACACGGACGTCGCGCAACTGCTGATCAACGCGATCCGCTGGACGCTGCACCAACGCGCCCCGGTCGTCGTGTCCGGCGAAGGCGTCGTCGAGCTGTTCGCGTGGGAAACCGACCCCGGCTTCGCCGTGCACATCCTCAACTACAACAACCCGCACCTGCACCGCGGCTGGATCCGCCGCCACTACCCGATCGGCGCGCAGGTCGTGAAAATGGCCCTGCCGCCCGGCCGGCGGGTGACGCGCGTGCAGGCGCTGCGGGCCGAAACCGACCTTCCCTTCATCCAAAACGGCGCGGAGGTGGAATTCACCGTGCCGGGCGTCGTGGACTACGAGGTCGCCGCGCTCACCACCGCCTGACCCATGAAAACAAAATTCCTCGCCACTCTCCTGGGCTGCAGCCTTGTCCTTCGTGTGCTGGCCGCCGGGCCGGTGGCCGGAGCGGCCTGGAAATTATCGCTCCCGGAAAACGGCGCGCTGGACCTTGCCTGGATTCCGCCGGGCACGTTCCTGATGGGCAGCCCGGAGAACGAACCCGGGCGCAAGGCCGACGAGGGGCCGGTGACGCGTGTCACGCTCACGCAGGGCTTCTGGCTCGGCCGCACGATGGTCACCGTCGGCCAGTGGAAAAAGGTCACCGGGCTCGACCTGCGCGCGCAGCTGACGCGCCGCATCCGGGACGACACCCTTTACGAGCTCGGCGGAAAAAAGCAGCCGCTGCGGGATTTGATGCACTGGTCGCGCGAGGCCGATCCGGCGCAGTACCTCGCCAACGAGGACGACGACCTGCCGGTGTATTTCGTCAGCTGGAACGACGCGCAGGATTTCTGCCGGCGCCTGAACGAGTCGGAGCGCGCCGCCGGACGCCTGCCCGCCGGTTACGAATACAACCTGCCGACCGAGGCGCAGTGGGAATATGCGTGCCGCGCCGGGACGACGGAAGCCACTTATGCCGGCCCGAGCAGTCCCGAGGTGCTGGCGCGTCTCGCGTGGTATGACAAGACAAGCGCCGACGGTTATGCGGGACGCCGCCTCGGCCCCACGCACTCGGGTCCGCGCGCCGTCGCGCAAAAGGAGCCCAACGCCTGGGGCCTGTATGATATGTACGGCAACATCTGGCAGTGGTGCCGCGACTGGTATGGCCCTTACCCCGGCGGCTCTGCGGTCGATCCGGTGGGACCGGCGAGCGGCACGGTCCGCGTGAACCGCGGCGGCAGCTTCGGCAGCGTCGCCAGCGCGGAACGTTCCGCCAACCGCGCGGGCAACCCGCAACCCGAGGCCAGCGCCTACCGCGGGTTCCGGCTCGCCCTCGTGCCGCTGCCGCCGCGCTGACGCCAAAATCGCCCTACGCTCATGTCTTCCCCTTCGCCCCGATTCTCCGCCTGCGTCCGGCCTAGCTGGCCGGGGATGCTCGGCCTGTTCCTCGGTGCGATCCTGGCGCCGTTGCGGGCGACGCCGGAACCGGCGGAGGGTTTGAAGTTCTTCCGCGAAAAAATCGAGCCGGTGCTGACGGAACAGTGCTATGAATGCCACTCCGCCGCGCAGAAAACCAAAGGCGGCCTGCGGCTCGACACGCGCGACGCGCTCCTCACCGGCGGCGACACCGGCCCCGCCCTGGCGCCGGGCGACCTCCAGAGCATCATCCTGAAGGCGATCCGGCATGAGGACGACCTCGCGATGCCGTCCAAAAAGCCCAAGCTGGCGCCCGAGATCATCGCCGACTTCGAGCAATGGGTGAAAATGGGCGCACCGGACCCCCGCACCACCGTGGCCCTCGCCGCCAACCCGGCGACCGATCCGCGCCTCGCCCGCGGCTACTGGGCGTTCCAGCCGGTCAAGCCCGTGACCCCGCCGCCGGCGAAGGATCCGCACTGGGCCGCGGGACCCATCGACCGCTTCATCCTCGCCCGGCTCCAGGAGCGGCAATTGCAACCGGCGCCGGCGGCCGGCAAATCCGACCTGATCCGCCGCGTCACCCTCGACGTCACCGGCCTGCCGCCGACGCCCGAGGAAGTGCGGGCTTTCCTCGCCGACCGTGCGCCCGACGCCTACGAGCGCCTCGTCGACCGGCTGCTCGCCAGCCCGCGCTACGGGGAACAGGCCGGCCGCCTCTGGCTCGATGTCGTCCGCTACGCCGAGTCCGAGGGCTTCGAATACGACCGGCCGCTGCCCGACGCGTGGCGCTTCCGCGACTACGTGGTCGATTCGTTCAACCGCGACAAGCCCTACGACCGCTTCGTCACCGAGCAGCTCGCCGGCGACGAACTCGAGCCCGGCAACCGGGAGCTCGAGACCGCGGCGATTTTCCACCGCCTCGGCACCGTGCGCCGCAACGCCGGCAATCCCGAGATCGCCGTCAGCCGCAACGAGGTGCTCACCGAACGCACCGACATCATCGGCACCGCATTCCTCGGCGTCACGATCGGCTGTGCCCGCTGCCACGACCACAAGATCGATCCGTTCCTGCAGAAGGACTACTACCGGCTGCAGGCCTACCTCGCCGCCACGCAGGAGAACAACATCCTGCTGGTGCCCGCGGCGGAGGGCAAGGCATGGGAGGAGAAGACCAAGGCGATCAACGACCAGCTCAAGGTCCTGCGCAAAAAGGCGGCGACGGCCATCGGCGCCGACAAGACCCAGCTCGACATCGAGATCGAGGCGCTGGAGGACACGCTGCCGCCGAGCCCGGCCACCATCCCGGGCATTCGCAACGACCCCGCGCAGCGGACCGAGATCCACGTGCTCAAGCGCGGCGACTGGGAGCGCAAAGGTGATGTTGTCGCACCGCGCCCGCCCACCGTGCTGGTCAGCGACGACCTGCCCGAACTGCCCGCCGACACGCCGAACCCGCGCACCGCGCTCGCCCGGTGGATCACCGATCCGAAACACCCGCTGACCGCGCGCGTCGCCGTGAACCGCATCTGGCAGCAGCATTTCGGCACCGGGCTGGTCAAGACGCCGAACGATTTCGGCAACAACGGCGACCGGCCCAGCAATCCGGAGCTGCTGGACTGGCTGGCGGGCGAATTCGTGGCGGGCGGCTGGAAAATGAAGCCGATCCATCGCGCGATCCTGCTGAGCAACACCTACCGCCAGTCCACGGATTCGCCGCTGGCAGCCGCCGCGACCCGCCTCGACCCCGACAACCGCCTCCTCTGGCACATGCCCCACCGCCGGCTCGCCGCGGAGGAAATCCGCGACGCCATGCTCGCCGTCAGCGGCCGGCTCAATCCCAAGCTCGGCGGGCCGAGCGTCATGGTGGCGGTCGATCCCGACCTGGTGAAGTTCCTCTACAAGCCGTCGCAGTGGTCCGTGACGAAGGAGCCCGACGCCCAGTTCCGCCGTTCCGTCTATCTCGCGGCCAAGCGCAACCTGCGGCTGCCGTTCATGGAAACCTTCGACCAGCCCGATTCCCTGTCGAGCTGCGGCCGGCGCGAGTCGAGCACCCACGCGCCGCAGGCGCTGGAGCTGATGAACGGCCCGCTGGCCAACGAACTCGCCGCCACGCTGGCGGCGCGCCTTGCGCGCGAGGCCGGCGGCAATCACCGCAAGATCGTCGACCGTGCCTACTGGCTGGCCGTCGGCCGCGCGCCGACTCCCGACGAACGCCGGCTGGCGCTCGCCTTTCTCAAGGATCAACCGCTGCGCGAGTTCGCCCTCGTGCTCTTCAACCTCAACTCGTTTCTCTATGCACCCTGAAAGCGGCCACGAACATTCCCGCCCCACGCGTACCCGGCGCGAGTTCATCCGCGATGCGTGCTGCGGCTTCGGCGGCCTTGCGCTCGCCTCGATGCTGCACGCCCAGGACACCCGCGCGAACGACCCCCTCGCGCCCAAGCGCCCGCCCCTGCCGGCGAAGGCCAAGTCCGTGATCTTCCTCTTCATGGCCGGCGGCCCGAGCCACATGGAGACCTTCGACCCGAAGCCGCTGCTCAACCAGCTGAGCGGCCAGGCGCGGCCCAAGGAATTCGGCGAGGCGAAATACCAGTTCATCCAGTCCACCGCGAAACTGCTCGGCACGCGGCGCACGTTCCGGAAATACGGGAACAGCGGCATCGAGGTTTCGGACCTTTTCCCGCGGCTCGGCCGGTGCGCGGACGACCTGGCGGTCATCCGTTCGTGCCACGGCAACTCGGTCGTCCACTCCGCCGCGCAGTATGAGCTCTTCAGCGGCCGCGTCGTGCCCGGCGCGCCGAGCATGGGCTCGTGGCTCACCTACGGCCTTGGCTCCGAGACCGAATCGCTGCCGTCCTACGTCGTGATGCCCGACCCGCATGGCGCGCTGCCCGGCGGCCAGCCCATGTACAGCAACGGCTTCCTGCCCGCGATCTACCAGCCCACCATGTTCCGTCCCGGCGCCAAGCCGGTGCTGAACCTCGACCTGCCGCCGGGCGTCACGCTGGCGGAGCGCCGGCGCACGCTCGACCTGCTGCACGACCTGAACACCGCGGCGCGCGCCGCGCACGACGAGGAGTTCTCCGCCCGCATGAACGCCTACGACCTCGCGTTCAAGATGCAGACCGAGGCGCCCGAGGTGCTCGACCTGTCGAAGGAATCGCAGGAAACGCGCGAGCTCTACGGCATCGGCGTCGAACCCACCAACGACTACGGCCGGCGCTGCCTCATGGCGCGCAAGCTCGTCGAGAAGGGCGTGCGCTTCGTGTGCGTGGTCTCCGGTGGCGGCTCCGGCCGGCTCACGTGGGACGCGCACGACGACATCGAGGAGAACCATCTCCGCATGGCGATGCAGACGGACCAGCCCATGGCCGGCCTGATGATCGACCTCAAGCGCCGCGGCCTGCTCGACAGCACGCTCGTGCTCTGGGGCGGCGAATTCGGCCGCTCGCCCGAGGCCGAGGCCGGCAAGGGCCGCGACCACCACAACCTCGGGTTCTCGATGTGGATGGCCGGTGGCGGCATCAAGGGCGGCCAGGTCGTCGGCGCCACCGACGCCATCGGCCTGCAGGCGGTCGAAAAACCCTATCACCTGCGCGACGTGCACACGACGATCCTCAACCAGCTCGGTCTCGACCAGCACCAGCTCACCTACCCGCACCTCGGCCGCAACGAGCGCCTGACCTTCGTCGAGGGCAAGGTGATCAAGGAGATCATCTGAGCGGGAATCATGGAGCGGGTGGGCGTCGATTTCCACATCGACGATCGGCGTCGGTATGGAAACCGACGCCCACCTTTTGCTGAGAGGTCACCGCGGCGACGCGGCTCAGTCCTTCAGCGTGAGCAGCCGGTTTTCCTTCGGGAAGGTCTCGACCACGATATCCTTGTAGACCGCCTCCTGCGGATGGTCGTGGCCATGGAGCTGCAGGCCGATGGGACCGGGCTTCAGGCGGCTCGGATCCGGCTCGCGCCAGTCGAGGACCTGGTGGCCGTTGAAGGCGGCGCGGATGCGGTTCCCCTGCGCGAGGATCTCCACCTGGATCCAGTCGTGCTGTTTGACGTGCTCCTTCGTCCAGGCCATGTCCGCGGGATCGATCGGGATGCTTTTGTTCGTCTGGTAATCCCACAGGTAAACGCCGGGAAAACAAACGAGCGGACCCTTGTAGGCCCAGCGATTGGCCGGATCCTTCCCGGGCACCTGTTCGCCCCACAAGGCGACGCCGATGTGGTTCTCGGATTCGATGACGCGGGCCCACAGGGTCAGCCGGAAATCGGAATAATTCCTTTTCGTCAGCAGGAACGAAGTCGGCACCTTGCCGCCGGCCTTGGCGATGAAGGCGCCGTCCCGCACCGACCACCACTCGCTGCTGCCGTCCCAGCCGTCGAGGGTCCGCGTGTTCGCATCGGCCAGGATGATCCGTTCGCTTGTTCCAGTCCGGGGTGGAACTTCCGGCGCGGGCACCGGGACGAAGGCGGCCGGAGTCTCGGCGTGGGCCGTCACGGCCAACAGGCCGAGCAAAAGGTGCAACAGGCGGGGCAACGTGATTTTCATTGGGGAGTAACGAGGGGTTGATGAACGCCTAAACCAAATCGCAGGCTTCCGCCGGCATCCAATGCTGGTCTTGGCCGTCCCACTTCACGTTGCAGCCGATGGGATTCGTCCGGGGAACGCGGACCGGACGCCCGGCCAGGTGATCCTCGAGCGCGTTGGCCAGGTCGTTGACCGTGACTTTCACCGGCTCGCGCGGGTGGTCGACGCCACGCCCGGTGTAGACCAGGCGGCGTGACGCGTCGAAGACGTAGAAGTGCGGCGTGCGCAGCGCCCCGTAGGCCCGGGCCACGTCCTGGCTTTGGTCGTGGAGGTAAACCCAGGGAAATTTCTGCTCCTGCATCCGCTCCACCATGTGCGCGAACGAATCGTTGGCGTTCGTGTTGACGCTGTTGGCGTTGATGCCCACGAAGCGAACCCCCTTCGCCCCGAACCGCAGCGCGGTCTGGCGCGTGATTTCGTCCGAGCCGGTCACAAAGGGGCAGTGGTTGCAGGTGAAGAAAATGACGAGCACCCGGGCGTCGGCGAAATCCGCGAGCGCGTAGGTTTTGCCGTCGGTGGCCGGAAGGCGGAAGCCGGGCGCGGTGGCGCCCAGCTTGAGCGTGAAGGTGTTTTGGGGAGCGGGCATGGGCGTCAGGGGAAGTTGGTCAGGGCTGCAGGATCACCTTCATGTATTTGCCGCCGTCGCGGGCGCTGAGGCGGTCGAACCAGGCGGGGCCCTCGCGCAGCGGGGAGGTCGCGCTGATCATCGGCCCGACGTCGATGATCCCGCGCGCGATCAGGTCGATGCTCAGCGGATATTCGCCCGCCGAGGCGCAGCTGCCGAACAGGGTCAACTCCTTCGTTACGACCGCCTGCAGGGGAAACTCGATTTTTTGCGCCAAGTTCCCCACGAGCACGACCCGTCCCCCGCGCCGCACCTGTTGCAGCGCGAGCTGGACCGTCGGCCCCAGGCCCACCACCTCGAACACGACGTCGGCGCCCCGTCCGCCCGTGAGCCGGCCGATCTCCGCCGTGAGGTCGCCGGTGTTGGATTGGAAGGCGTGGGACGCGCCCAGTTCCTTCGCCAACGCGAGCCGCCCGGGTTCGAGGTCCACGGCCACCACGCATTGCACGCCCGCCCAGCGCAGCGCCTGGACGACAAAAAGCCCGATCATGCCGGCGCCCACCACGACCGCGATATCGTCCGGTTGCAAGGCCACCCGCCGCACGGCGTGGACCGCGATCGAAACCGGTTCCACCATCGCGGCGTGCTCGAACGACAGGCCTTCCGGCAGGCGGTAAAGGATGCGTTGCGGCACGACCACATATTCGGCAAAGGCCCCGTGCTGCTTGTATTCCGGAGGTGACACGCCGACGACGCGGCGCGCCTCGCACAGGTTCACGTCGCCCGCGCGACAGTAGTGGCACTCGCCGCAATAAATCGTGGAGTCGAACGTCACCCGCTCACCCACCCGCCAGCCGGTCACCCCGCCGCCCAGCGCATCGATTTCGCCGGCCGCCTCGTGGCCCATGACCAGCGGCGGCTGCCGCCGGCCGCTCGAGCCGTCCCAACCGTGGATGTCGCTGCCGCAGATGCCGCACGCCCGGACGCGCAGCCGGACTTCGCCCTCACCCGGCTCGGGCCGCGGGAAATCGACCAGCGCGAGCTTCGAGGGCGCGGTCAGCAGCATCGCGTGCATGATGATTCGGATTGGGAGAATGGGGCGGGCCGGCGATCATTTCACCGACGGATCCTCGGGCAGGCCGAGCTTCTTGTAGAGGGCGCGACGTCCCGCCTTGTCCTCGTCGATGATCCGGTGGGCAAATTCCGCGACCGTCAGCGCCACGTCACGCGGCACGACCAGCACGCCTTCGCCGTCGGCGACAATGACGTCGCCGGGATTGACCAGCACGCCGCCCACGACGACGGGGCGGTTGACCGACTCGACCTCGTTGCGCCACGGCCGGATGCCGCGGCCGACCTTGCGCAAGTAGAGCGGCATCCGCTCAGTCGCCACCTCGTCGGTGTCGCGGGCGGTGGCATCGGTCACCACGCCCACGGCGCCCTTCAGCTTCCACGACATGATGTTGTTCGAGCCGATCGAACCGACGTCGGCGTCCGGCGCCTCGTCAATGATGATGGCGGTGCCGGGACGGATCAGCTCGCCGAAAGGTTCGAACGAGAGTTCGCTGTACCATTTCCCCTCGCGGGCGCGAAACTCCTCGTACGTCAGGCCGGCCGGCGGCGCGGCGCGCTGGGTGGGGACGTAGCGCACCGTGACCGCGATGCCAATGAAGCGATGGCCGTAGTCCTTCACGTCCTTCCACACCGGGTGGATTTCCGGGTCCATCAGGCCGGTGTTCTTCAGGCCTACGAAGTCCATGCCGTCGGTGACGTCGGCCACGCGCAGGCCCGCGAAGGCCTGCAGGATCCTGGCGTCCTCTTCCGGCGTGAAGACGCGGGTCGCGATGAAGTTCTTGCCTGCGCGATACTCGATCGCCTTGGCCGACGGTTCAGCCGCGGCGGCGAAAGGCGCAAGGGCCGAGGTTAAAATGACCATGCTGATCAGGACTTGTTTGGAGTGATTCATGGGGATGGGGGTTGAAGCAAAGCAGTCCGCGCGGGCGCGGACAGGTCCGAAACTCAACCTTACCGGTTGGTCAGCGCGCGCAGGCCCTCGAGATTTTGCCGCAGGACGCCCTCGATGTCGCGGTCCTCGACGTGGCCGAGGATGCCGAGCGGGCCGGTGTACCCGCTGGCCTCAAGCAGGCGGATCATTTCCTTTTCCTCGGTGCCCTCGCCGATCGGGATGATCTTGGGGCCTTCCGGCTTGATGCCGTCGAGGTTGACCGCCTTCAGGTAGGGTTTCATGCGCGTAAGCAACGCGGGGTAATCCTTGAGCATCGTGTGGGCATGGTGAAAGTTGAATACCAGGCCGATGGAAGGATCGTGCATGGCCTGGATGATCTTGATCTGGTTGTCGGGTTCGCCGATCCAGTCGCCATGGTTGTAGAACATGACGGTGCTGCCCGATTTCGCCGCCTCGTCACGCAGGTAGGACATGATCGCCGCCGCCTCCCGAATCCGGGTCGGCTCGTCCATGTTGGTGAAGAAATTGGGGTGAAACCCGACCCAAAATTCCACCGAAAGACCCGCGGCCTTGACGTCGTCCAGCACGGTGCGGTTCCCGGCGCCGAGGTGGCCGACGGTATCGGAGCCGCCCTCGATCCAGAGCCAGATGGCGCGAAGGCGGATGCCCGCCGCCCGTGACACCTTGATCTCCTCCGGCAGGTCCTTCAGGTGCTCCTGCCGCCAGTCCCAGGCATATTGCGTAAAGCCGAGTCGTTTCAGCATGGCGACCCGCTCGGCAGGCGTGCGATGGAGGTTGTCGAACGGGACGATGCACCAGGCGATAAGATTGTCCTGGGCGAACAGCGGCGACCGGGGGCGGGATGGAGTCTGGGCGCCGGCGGAACCGGCGGCAAAGCAGCAGCAGGTGATGGGAAGCAGGAACCGCAGCAAGGCGAGGGGCGTTTTCAATTGTCTTGGGGGTGGAGTGTTAATCTGATTCATACTGTTTTACTTTATCAAGAACTGTTCTTTACCGAACGGAAAAAATCCCATGTCCACCCCCGTCTCCGCCCCGCCCGGTCCCGTGCTGGGCACCCGCCAGGTCTGCCAGATCGCCATCGTCGTCCGGGACATCGAAAAATCCCGCCACGCCTACGCGGAATTCTTCGGCCTGCCTGTCCCGCCCGTCATCATCACCGAGCCCGGCCTCAAGGTCGGCCAGACTTTCCGGGGCCGTCCGTCGGACGCGCGCTGCAAACTCGCGTTCTTCAAGCTCGACAACACCGAGCTCGAGCTGACGGAGCCGCTGGGTGGCGATTCCTCGTGGCAGCAGATTCTCGACGAGAAGGGCGAGTGCATCCACCACATCGCCTTCCGCATTACCGACACCGCGGGCAAGGCGCGCACGCTCGCCGCGCAGGGCATTCCCGTCCTGCACCAAGGCGGCGACCCCAAGACCGGACAGTTCACCTATTTCGACACCCGCGCCAAACTCGGCCTCATCATCGAGGCCCTCGAGGGCTACAAATAATCGGCCGGCACGCGCCGTCAGCCGGGATACCAGACCCGCCGCGGGTCGTCGGTCGCGCGCACGTAGTCGAAGGCCTCGTTCACCAGGCGCTCGAGGTCGTAGGCGGGGCGCCAGCCGAGCCGGAGCTTCGCCTTGGTGTTGTCCAGCCACGTCGAATGATAGGGCGTCGGGATGGGCACAGGCATCAGGCCCCGCGTCCGCTGCAACAGCGCGCCCAGCACGCCATAGTCCACCGGCTCATCGGGGCAGATGTTGAACGTCTCGCGCTTTGCCTGCGGATGATCGATCGCCACCAGCACGGCGCTCACGAGGTCCTCCACATGCACGAAGTTGCGCTTCACCGGCACGCCCTGCGGGTCGAGCATCACCGGCACGGCTTTCGTCCGGATATATTCCGCGGCCCGCGCCGGACCGACGAGTTCGCCCCAGCGCGGGCCGCCGAAAACGTCCGGCCCAAACGACAGTTGGTATTTGAAATCGTCCTTCTCCATGATCCACGGCGCGCGCAGGCAGCAGCCGTTCAAATCGTATTGGATGCCATACTGCTCCAGCATCACCTCCTCGAGGACCTTGGAGAGCGCGTAGCAGCCCGGATAGGCGCGATGCGGCTGCGTCTCGGTCAGGCGCCCGGCGGCGGGATAGAAAAAATGCCCGAGCGCCGCGTCGCCGCCGAGCAGGATGAACTGCCGGAAGGTGGCGCTGGCCCGGCTCGCCTCCAGCAGCCAGAAAAGGCCCTTCACGGTGACGTCCATCACGAGCTCCGGCGTCTCCTTGCAGGTCGCGAGGTGCAGCACGTGGGATACGCCGGCCATGGCTCGCGCCACGACTTCGCGATCGGCGACCGACCCGGCCACCACCTCGAGGCGCGGATGTGGTTCGGGCACCCGCCGGTGGCAGAGCGCCCGGACCGCAAAATGCGCAAACCGCGCGTCCGCCAGGAACCGCCGCAAAAACGTCCGGCCCACCTTGCCGGTGGCCCCGGTGACCAGCAGGCACGGCGGCGGCTCGGCCATGGCGGTGAGGGCCACGCGGCCGGGGCGGTCAGGGTGACGCCTTCAGCCAGCCGTTGTCGCCCAGCCAGTCGCGGAAACGGTCGGGCCAGGTGGCGGAAGCGCCGTGGTTGCGGGCGCGCACGCCGAAACCGTGGCCGCTGCCGGAATAGATATGCAGTTCCGCGGGCACGCCCGCCTGTTTGAAGCGGAGATAAACCTGGGCCAGGCCCTCGGCAATGTCCGGCCGGTCGCCATAGCCGCCGGCGAGGAAGAGAGGCGGCGAATCCTTGGCGGGGATGATGATGCCGGAATTTCCGGGATAGATCAGCGCCTGGAAGACGGGCTTGCTGTCCTGGCGTTCCACCGGATCGGTGGCGTCAGCCCGCACGGGCGCGAAATGCATCGCCGCGAGCGCGGCGACCTCGCCGCCGGCGGAAAAACCCATCACGCCGACGCGCTTTGGATCCACCGACCATTCGGCGGCGCGGCTCCGGACCAACTGCAGCGCCCGCTGTACATCCGCCAGCGAGTGTTGCTCCACCTTGTAGATCGAGCCTTCCTCGCGCGCCAAACGGTACTTCAGCACGAAGGCGGCCACACCATGGTCCGCAAGCCAGCGGCCAATGTTGTAGCCTTCATGGTCCATCCAAAGTTCGCGGTGGCCGCCGCCCGGGCAGATGACGACCCCAGCGCCTGTGGCTTGGCCCGGCGCGGGCAGATAGACCGTCAGGCTCGGGCGATGGATACTGGAAACAACGTGTTCGCCTTCGTCGGTGATGCGGACCTTTTCCGGCGCAGTCTGGCCGGCCGAACCGGGCGCGTCGCCGGGCCAGACTGGAACTACCAGCGGGTCGGCGGCCAGCGCCGGGCGGAGCAACAGGGAAGAGAGCAGCGCCAGGACCGGCGCGAGACGTTTCGAGTTCATGGGGCGGGCGGGGATTGAACCAAGCGGGATGGGGCAGCTCGAAACCCAACGCGCCGAGGCCGGTTTCGCAATGTTTTATTGGGCATCATACTGTTTTACTTGCCTGCCGTCGATTTGCCCCTACTGAACAGGTTCAGCGGGAATCCCCCGCCCACCCCTCTCTGTTCGCTCCACCCACCCCGAAGAATTTCCGCATGAATGTTTCCGGCGCGGTCAAGGCCGCCAACACCTACGATGCCATCGTGATCGGCTCCGGTATCAGCGGCGGCTGGGCCGCGAAGGAACTGAGCGAGAAGGGCCTGAAGACGCTCGTGCTGGAGCGCGGCCGCGACGTGAAGCATGGCGATTACCCGACCGCCTTCACGGAAAGCTGGGAATTCAAGGGCCGGACCAGACTTTCGACCGCCCAAAAGGCCCGCCAGGAAAAGCAAAGCCGCACCGGCTACACCACCGCGCCGGCGTCGGCCCACTGGTTTGTCGACGACGTCGATCACCCTTACGAGGAGGAAAAGCGTTTCGACTGGATGCGCGGTTATCATGTCGGCGGCCGTTCGCTGTTGTGGGGCCGGCAATCCTACCGGCTGAGCAATTTCGACTTCGAGGCCAACGCCAAGGAGGGCATCGCCGTCGACTGGCCGGTCCGCTACGAGGATCTTGCGCCCTGGTATGACTACGTCGAGCGGTTCGCGGGCATCAACGGCCAGAAGGAAAACCTGCCGCAGCTCCCGGACGGGCAGTTCCTGCCGGCGATGAAGATGAACGTCGTGGAGAAGCACGTGCGCGCGCGAATCGCGGCGGCGTTCGGCGGCCGCGTGATGACCATGGGGCGTTCGGCCAATCTCACGCAGCCGCACAACGGACGCGCCACCTGCCAGTACCGCAACCGCTGCATCCGCGGGTGCCCGTATGGCGCATATTTCAGCAGCAACGCCGCCACGCTGCCGGCCGCCTACGCCACCGGCAACCTGACCCTGCGGCCGTTCTCGATCGTGAGCGAGATCGTCTACGATCCCGCCAGCCGCAAGGCGACGGCCGTGCGCATCATCGACACCGAAACGCACGAGGAACACGTCTTTCATGCAAAGGTGATCTTCTGCTGCGCGTCGACGGTGGCCTCGGCCGCGATCCTGCTCAACTCGACCTCGGACCGCTTCCCGCACGGGCTGGGCAACGACAGCGGCGAACTCGGCCACAACCTGATGGACCACCACTTCAAGGTGGGCGCCACCGGGCTGGCCGAGGGTTTCGACGACCATTACTATCGGGGGCGCCGGCCCAATGGCGTTTATATCCCGCGGTTCCGCAACCTGGACCAGGGCAGCACGCAGAAGGATTATGTACGCGGCTTCGGCTACCAGGGCGGGGCCAGCCGCACCGACTGGAGCCGGGACATCAAGGAGCTGAATTTCGGCGCCGGCTTCAAGGCCGACCTGATCGCCGCCGGCCCGTGGCGTTTCGGCATCGGCGCCTGGGGCGAGTGCCTGCCCTACCACGACAACCGCCTGTTCCTGAACCGCGCGGCGCGCGACAAGTGGGGCCAGCCGACCGTGACGTTCAACTGCGGCTGGAAGGAAAATGAATATGCCATGCGGAAGGACATGAAGCAGTCCGCGATCGAGATGCTCGACGCCGCCGGCATGAAGGAGATCACGGCGTTCGACGACCCCGCAGCGCCGGGCCTCTGCATCCACGAGATGGGCACCGCCCGCATGGGCCGCGATCCCAAGACCTCCATCCTCAATGGCTGGAACCAAGTCCATACCGTGCCCAACGTCTTTGTCACTGACGGGGCGTGCATGACTTCCTCCGGCTGCGTCAATCCCTCCCTCACCTACATGGCGCTCACGGCCCGCGCCTGCGACCACGCCGTGGACGAGCTGAAGAAGGGCAACCTCTGATCCCGTTCCCGATGTCCCCCGCCCCCGATTCCCCGTCAGCCATCTCCCGCCGCGAAGCGATCCGGCGGGCCTCGCTGTTTCTTGGCGCCGCGCTCTCCCCGTCGCTCCTCGCCGCCGCCGCGCAACTGCCCGCGACTGTCGCGAAGGACCGCCGCCCGCACCGGCTCGGGGAGCGGACCTTCGATCTCGCCGCCGCCGTGGCGGAACGAATCATCCCGCGCACCGACACGCCCGGTGCCCAGGACGTCGGCGTGCCCGAATTCATCGATCTTGTCTATGGCGACTTCATGACACCGGCCGAACAGGCAATGCTGACCGGGGGGCTGGAAAAACTGGAGACCGCGAGCCGAGCCGGGCATGGCGCGGGCTTCGTCCAGCTGCCGCCCGAACAGCAGGACACCATGCTGCGCGATTTCGCCGCCGCTTCGCCTGCGGACGGCGCCTCGTTCTTCCTCCAGATCCGGGAACTCACCGTGCTGGGCTACTTCACGTCTGAGATGGTGCAGAAAAACGTGCTGCACTACGACCCGGTTCCCGGCCGCTACGATGCCGATTTGCCCATTTCGGAAACCGGGCGGGCCGCCTGGACCACCTAGCCGCCGGAACGGAATTGGCACCAGCGGCTGCCCCGGTGATCGTGGCGCCTTGCGTCCCAAGTTGGGAACAAAAGCCTCCCCTGCCCCACAAGGCTTTGTTTTTCCGGGCGAAACCCGCGGCCGAAGCCCTACCCGCGCACGGCCCGCACGACCTGCGTCGCGGCGGCGGCGGCGGCCGTGATCCCGGCCCAGTCCTTCTTTTTGATCATCTCGGGCTTCGCCAGCCACGAACCGCCGACGGCCGCAACCAGCGGCGACTTGAGATAGTCGGCGAGATGCTCGAGCGCGATGCCGCCGAGCGGGATGTACTTCACGCCGAGGTGCGCGAAGGGCGCGCCCATCGCCGCGAGGTGCGGCAGCCCGCCGGAGGGACCGGCGGGAAAATATTTCAGCAGGCGGCAGCCGTGCTCGAGCGCAATCTCGACGTCGGAGGGCGTCGCCACGCCGGGCGCGAAGGGCAGGCCAAGGTCCTTCGCCGCGCGCAGGGTCGACGGATTGCAGCCCGGCGCCACGGCGAACCGCGCGCCGGCGGCCTGGACTTCCCTGAGCTGCGCGGCGTTGAGCACCGTGCCCGCGCCGATGAGCGCATCGGGCAGCTCCGCGCGGATCCGCTTGATCGCCTCGAGCGCGCGCGGGGTGCGCAACGTCAGCTCGATCGCGGAAATCCCCCCGGCCTGCAGGGCCCGGGCCAGCGGCACGGCGTCGGCCGGATCGTCCACGGTCAGCACGGCGATCACGCCGCCCCGCCCCACGCGTTGCATCAGTTCATCGGGAAACATGGCGGTCATGAAACGGTTGTTCCCGGCGCAGGCAAGCCCGCGCCCGGTTCAGACAGGGCGGATGACCAGCTCCTCGACGATCGCGCGCGCCGGCAGCGACACCGCCAGCCAGACGGCCTCGGCGACATCCTCGGGTTGCAACATCCTCACGCGGGCCTCGGGCGGCGGCGGCTGCGGGCGGCGGTCGAGCAGCGGCGTGTTGATGTCGCCGGGAAAGATCGAACACGCGCGAATGCCGTGCGCGCGCTCCTCGGCGTTGAGCGACTGCACGAGCCCGGCGAGGCCGAACTTGGAGGCGACGTAGGCGGTGCCGGCCTTGGCGTTGGCCTGGCGGCCGGCTTCCGAATTGATGACGACGACCGTGCCGGCGCCCTGCGCCCGCATGGCGGGCAGCACGGCATGCACGCAGTGGAATGCGCCGTCGAGGTTCGCGGCGAGCACGTGGCGGTAGTCCGCCGGCGAAACCTGCTCCCAGCTCCGCTTGGCAATATTGGTGCCCGCGCACTGGATGAGGGCGTCGATGCGGCCGGACTTCGCCCGCACCGCCGCGGTCATCTGTGCGACCGCCGCCGCGTCGGCGACGTCGCAGGGATGGATCGCGACCGCGCTGGCGGTGAGGGCCGCCGTCTCGGCGAGGGCGTCGGCGCGGCGGCCGACCAGCGCGACCTGCCAGCCGGCGCGCGCGAGTCGGATCGCGACCGCGCGGCCCACGCCGGAACCGGCGCCGGTGACGATGGCAACTGAGGCAGGAGGGGATTTGGTCATAAGAATTTTCCAGCCGGGCCCCGATGGCTGCGGCGGCACCCGGACGATGGTGCCCATCCGCCGGATGAGCTCAAGGGTTTCCATGCGAAACGGAATGGCAACCCGGATTGACCCAGATGCGATTTGATGTCTCGTTGGCGCGCTGGTTCAACTCCTCTACCCTATGACGCCT
Organism: uncultured Oleiharenicola sp.; assembly: GCA_964481095.1. Taxonomy (GTDB): domain Bacteria; phylum Verrucomicrobiota; class Verrucomicrobiia; order Opitutales; family Opitutaceae; genus Lacunisphaera. The sequence continues at coordinate 30,832 of CAYZSN010000161.1, forward strand.
CGCACGCCGGGCCTGCTGGCCCTTGCTCTTGTCCTTGCCCTGCCCTCCTTCGCCACGCCGATCAGCCCGGCGCCGGCCTTCGCCAACGCCCGTGTCGCGGCCATCCAGCTCCGCATCGCGCCCGACCACCGCGACTGGAGCTACCGGCTGGGCGAGCCGGTGAAGTTCCGGATCACGGTCACGGCCGACAGCACGCCGGTCGACAACGCCAACGTCACCTACTCCGTCGGCCCCGACCTGTTTCCCGGCGAAAAGAAGACCGCCGCGGTCCCGCTCGACGGCCTCGTCGTCGACGCCGGCACGATGAACACCGGCGGCTTCCTCCGCCTCAAGGCCTCGGTCGAGTTCAACGGCAAGATCTACGTCAATTCCGCCACCGCCGCGTTCGCGCCGGAAACGATCAAGCCGTTCCAGACGGAGCCGGCCGACTTCGACGCCTATTGGCGCGAGCAGAAGGAAAAGCTCGCGCGGATTCCGGTGTCGGCCCGCGTCACGCTCCAGCCGGACGCCTGCACCGACGACGTGAACGTCTACCATGTGGGCATCGCAACGCTGAGCGGGCCCGAGGGCACGGCGCTGCCGGCCCGCGTCTACGGGATTCTCTGCGAGCCGAAAAAGCCCGGCAAATATCCGGCCGTCCTCAAGGTCCCCGGCGCCCATGTGCGGCCGTATTTCGGGGACAAGGACCTGGCGGCCCGCGGCGTGATCACGCTCGAGATCGGCGTCGAGGGCGTGCCCGTCAACCTGGCGAGGGAGATCTACGACGCGCTGGACGCCGGCGCACTGAACGCGCCCTGGTACAACAACCTCGATGACCGGGACAATTACTACTACCACCGGGTGTTTCTCGGCTGCATCCGCGCCAACGATTTCCTGACCTCGCGCGAAAACTGGGACGGCAGGAACCTGCTCGTCATGGGCGCCAGCCAGGGCGGCGCGCTGTCGATCGTGACCGCGGCCCTCGACCCGCGGGTGACGGCGCTCGCGGCCACGCACCCCGGGCTCTGCGACCTCACGGCGGAGTTGCACGGGCGCGCCAGCGGCTTTCCCCACCCCTTCCGGATGGGCGCCGACGGCACGCCATCGCGCCATGCCACGCCCGCCAAAATCGCGACGTCGGCTTACTACGATACGGTGAACTTCGCGAAGCGGCTCAAGGTCCCGGGTTTTTATATCTGGGGTTTCAACGACGAGGTCTGCCCGCCGACCGCCAGTTTCGCCGCCTTCAACCTGGTCACCGCCCCAAAAACGCTCGTCGTCGAACCCGAGCAATTTCACTCCTATCCGCCGGAACAGGGCGAGGCGATCAGCGCGTGGGTGGGCGCCACGCTCAACCTGAAATAAGGATCGTCCCGCCTCGCTCTCAATTTCATTACAAAGAAACTCATTACCTCTTTTATGGCGGGCCGATAAGATATCAGTTCGCCGGTATACCCCAATCCTACCCCGATGTCCTTCCCCGGTAATTTCACGTGGGGCGCAGCAGCTGCCGCCTATCAAATCGAAGGAGCCGCCGCCGCAGATGGCCGCGGCCCGTCCATCTGGGACGTGCACACCCACCAGCCCGGCCGGATCTTCGAGGGCCACAACGGCGACGTGGCGTGCGACCATTATCATCGCTGGCGGGAGGACGTCGCGATCCTGCGCAACCTTGGCGTGAAGGCCTACCGCATGTCCATCTCGTGGTCGCGCGTGATCCCGCAGGGCACGGGCAAGCCAAACCCCAAGGGGCTCGCCTTCTACGACAAGCTCTTCGATGCGTTGCTCGAGGCCGGCGTCGCGCCGTGGGTCACGCTCTTCCACTGGGACCTGCCCAACGCGCTGCAGCGCCGCGGCGGTTTCCAGAATCGCGACATGGTGGAATGGTTCGGCGACTACGCCGCCCTGATCGCCGATCGCTACGGCGACCGCATCAAGCACTTCATGACGATCAACGAGCCGCCGTGCGTCGTGGGCCTCGGCCTGCAGGACGGCGTGTTTGCTCCCGGTTACAAGCTGCCCTACGCCGAGTGCCTCCTCGCCGCCCATCACCTGCTGATGGCGCACGGTCGCGGCGTCCAGGCGTTGCGCGCCGGCTGCAAGGGGCCGGTGAAAATCTCCCTCGCGCACACCTCCCGTGAACGCATCCCGGCCACGGAGAGCCAGCGCGACATCGAGGCCGCGCGCCGCGACTACTTCGCCTGCACCCAGCGCAACATGTGGAACCTCGCATGGTGGGCCGACCCGATCATGTTCGGCAAGTATCCCGCCGACGGCATCAAGGCCTACGGCGCCGACATGCCGGAAGTGTCCGCCGCGGACATGAAGCTGATCGCCCAGAAGATCGATTTTCTCGGCTACAATTGCTACACTGGCGACCGCTTCCGGGCCGCCCCCAGGGGCCAGACCGAGAAGGTCCCGAACGGCTACGGCATCGGCAATCCCCGCGGCACCCTGCCCTGGCTGCAGGTCGCACCGGCTTCGCTCTACTGGGCGACGCGTTTCCAGACAGAGCGCTACAAGCTGCCGGTGGTTTTCACGGAAAACGGCTTCTGCAACACCGACTTCGTCCACCGTGACGGCAAGGTGCACGATCCGCAGCGCATCGATTATCTCAGCAATTACTTCGGCGGCCTCAAGCGCGCCGTGGCCGAAGGCCTGCCGGTCGGCGGCTATTTCTACTGGTCCATCCTCGACAACTTCGAATGGTGCGAGGGCTATAAGGACCGCTTCGGCCTGGTGCACGTCGATTACCAGACGCAGAAGCGCACGCCGAAGGATTCCTATTACTGGTACCGCGAGGTCATCCGCCGCAACGGCGCGAACCTGTAGCGCGCCGGGTCATTCATGCGTTCCCTGCCCCTTGCCTCCACCGCCTGGCAGTTCCGCGATGCGACCAGGCAATCGCCCTGGCGCGCGGCGGTCGTGCCCGGGTGCGTGCACACCGACCTGCGCCGGCACGGGCTGATCCCCGACCCGTTCCACGGCACGAACGAGCTCGGCCTGCAGTGGATCGAGGAACGCGACTGGGAATACCGCACGACCTTTGACGTCCCGGCGGCGCTCCTCCGCGAGGAGACGATCGAGCTGGTGGCCGCCGGCCTCGACACCGTCGCCACCGTGCGCCTGAACGGCCGCGTCGTCGCGCGCACCGAGAACATGTTCGTCGCTTCGCGCTGGGACGTGAAGCAGCTCCTCCGCGCCGGCGCCAACGAGCTCACGATCCATTTCGGCAGCGCGATGAAATACATCCGCGGCCACCGCAAGGACCACGACCCGCGCGAATTCAACGACCCGGTCGGCCGCTCGCAGGTCATCCGCAAGCAGCAGTGCCAGTTCGACTGGGACTGGGGCCCGCGCTTCGTCACCGCCGGCATCTGGCGCGACCTGCGCCTCGAGGGCTGGAGCGGCAACCGGCTCGCGGATGTGCGGGTGACGCAGACGCATCGCCGCGACGGCTCCGTCATTCTTTCCTTCGCCCCTGAATTCGCCCGCCAGGATTCTCACGCGACTCTCTCCGGCACCGTCTCGCTTCGCGGCAAGGTCGTGGCGGAAATCAAAAATCTAAAATCCGAAATCCGAAATCCGCATTTGTGGTGGCCCAACGGCCACGGCGCGCAGCCGCTCTACCAAGTCGACCTCGTGGCGACCGGCCGCGATGGCGAAGTGATCGGCCGCTGGTCGAAGCGCCTCGGCCTGCGCACGCTCGCGCTCGACCGGCACAAGGACAAAGCGGGCGAGACTTTCCAGTTCGTCGTCAACGGCCGCGCGATCTTCGCCAAGGGCGCCAACTGGATTCCCGCGCACAGCTTCGTGGCCGGGCTGACGCGCGCCGACTACGCGCGCGACCTCACGAGCGCGGCCCAGGCCAACATGAACATGCTGCGCGTCTGGGGCGGCGGCATCTACGAGAGCGAGGATTTCTACGACCTGTGCGACGAGCTCGGACTGCTGGTCTGGCAGGACTTCATGTTCGCCTGCGCGATCTACCCGGCCGACGCGGCTTTCCGGGCCAGCGTGCGCGCCGAGGCGCGGCACCAGGTCAGGCGCCTGCGCCACCGCGCGTGCCTGGCGCTCTGGTGCGGCAACAACGAGATCGTGCAGCTCAACACCGTGGGCGAGAAGGCAGACCTGCTCAAGAGTCCCGCCCTGCGCCGCGATTACGAGGCCATCTTCCATAAGATCCTGCCCGAGGTCGTTGCGGAACTCGACGGCGTCACCGCCTACCAGCCGTCGTCGCAGTGGCGCAGCACGCTGGAGGACTCGATCTCGCGCGGCGACACGCATGCGATCGGCGAGCAACGCGGCGACACGCACTACTGGGATGTCTGGCACGCGCGCCACCCGGTGAAGGACTATGAGAAGTGGCGGTTCCGCTTCTGCTCGGAGTTCGGCATGCAAAGCTACAGTTCGCCGGAGACGCAGGCGACCTTCTGCCCGCCCGGCCGCGACAACGTCTTCGGCCCGGAGATGGAGAACCACCAGAAGAACCGCGCCGGCAACCAGATCATCCTCGACTACGTGTCGCGCCGCTACCGGTTCCCGCGGTCGCAGGCCGCGCTCATCTACCTTTCCCAGCTCAACCAGGCGCACTGCATGCAGGTCGGCGTCGAGCACTACCGGCGCAACATGCCGCACTGCATGGGCGCGCTCTACTGGCAGCTCAACGACTGCTGGCCGGTCGCCTCGTGGAGCTCGATCGAGTTCACCGGCCGGTGGAAGGCGCTGCACCACCTCGCCCGGCGATTCTTCGCCCCGGCGCTGGTGAGCGCGCACGTGCCCGGCGACGAGGGCACCATCATCGGCAACTACCGCACGACCACGGGCGACGAGGTGCACCGGTACACCGTCTACGATGCGCCGCAGCCGGCGCGCGGCGAAGTGCGGTGGGAACTGTTCCACCTCGACGGCCGCCGCCTCCTGCGCGACCGGAAGTCCGTCGCGCTGCGCCCCGGCGCGAGCACGCGGCAGCAGACGCTGCGTCTCGGGAAGCTGATGGCGCGGCATGGCCGCGACAACCTGCACCTGCGCATCACGCTGGCAATCGGCGGCCGGCGCGTGAGCGAGGAGACCGTGTTCCTCTCCCCGCCGCGCTTCCTCAACCTGCGGCGCGCCAAGACGACGGCAAAATTCCGGCGCGTGTCGCCGACCGAATACGACGTCACCTTCCGCACGTCGGCCTTCCAGCACCGCTTCGCGTTCGACTTCCCCGGCCGGGCGCATCGCGGCAGCGACAACTACTTCGAGCTCTATCCCGACGCGCCCAGGACCGTCCGCGTGGCGTTCGCCCGCGCGCAGGCGCTCCCGGCCCTGCGGCGCAGCCTTGCGCACCAGTCGCTGGCTGATAGTTACTAGCTTACCCCACCCCATGACGACGCCCCCCTCGGATACCCTCACGTTTCGCGAGAAGCTTTCCTATGGCTTCGGCGATTTCGCCTCCTGTCTCTACTGGCAGACCATCTCCGTCTACCTCGCCTATTTTTACACCGACGTCTTCGGCATCACCGCGCTGGCCGCGGGTGCGATGCTCGGCGTGAGTCGCTCCTGTGACGCGATCTTCGACGTCGTGATTGGCATGCTCGCCGACCGCACCAACTCGCGCTGGGGCAAATTCCGCCCCTACCTCCTCTACACCTGCGTGCCGATGGCCTTCATCGGTGTGCTAACGTTCTATGTGCCGGATTTTGGCGACAAGGGTAAGCTCATCTGGGCCTACGCGACGTTCAACGCCCTGATGCTGATCTATACCACGATCAACATCCCCTATACTGCCATGCTGGGCGTGCTCACGCCCAACCCGACCGAGCGCACCGCGCTTTCCTCCATCAAGTTCGTCGGCGCCTTCGCCGGCGGCATCGTGATCTCCGCCACCCTGCTGCCCATGGCCAAGGTTGGCGGCTGGCTGAATGCGACAACCCCGAAGCAGGGCTGGTTCATGTCCTTCATCATCATCGGCGTCGCCGCGATCATCTCGTTCCTGATCGTCTTCTTCAACACGAAGGAACGCGTGCTGCCGCCGAAGAACCAGCAGACCTCGGTGCTGAAGGATCTCGGCGACCTCGTCACTAACCGCCCGTGGATCGTCCTCCTCGCGACCACGATCACCTTCATCTTCTTCGTCGCCCTCAAGGGCAATGCCACCACGCACTACTTCAAGTATTACGTCGGCGAACAAACGCTGACCCTGCCGTCGTGGGTGCCGAAGTATGGCGGCACGCAGACGTGGAGCTGGGAGAGCCTCGTTTCGATCTACAACACGGTGAACCAGATCCTCTCGCTCATCGGGGCGATGCTCGTGCCTTTCGTCGCCAAGCGCCTGGGCAACAAGCCGACCTTCGTTTTGCTTTTCGTCCTCGCGATTCTCGGCACTGCCGCGGTTTATGTGTGCCGGCCCGAACAGGTGTTCCTGATCTTCGCCGTGAACACGGTCGCCTCGATCACCGGCGGTCCGCTCAGCGCGATCCTCTGGGCGATGTACGCCGACACCGCGGACTACGCGGAATGGAAGACCGGGCGCCGCGCCACCGGCCTCGTCTTCTCGGCCTCGATTTTCTCGCAGAAGTTCGGGTGGGGCTGGGGTGGCGGCCTGTCCCTGATCATGCTCAACGGCGTCGGCTTCGTCGCCAACCAGGTGCAGACGCCCGGCGCGCTGCACGGCCTGGTCAAGCTGATGAGCATCTATCCCGCGCTGTGCGGCGTGCTCGCCATCCTCATCCTCGTGATTTTCTACCCGCTCAACGAAACCAAGGTTGCGCAGATCGCCGCCGACCTGAAAGCCCGGCGCGCCGCCGAGGGCACCGCCCCGGCGGCCTGACCGCCGATCCAAGCGGGCGGGCGTCGGTCTCCGTCCCGACGCCTGTCGCCGCCGGGACGGCGGCGACCACCTTTGGCCCCTTCACCCGACTCAGGATGACGAAAGCGGGGATTCAGTCCGCCTTCTCCAAGCGGTCGTACCAGTTGCGCTTCATGTAGGCCGAGGCCGCGACCAGCACCACGAGGATGAGGCCGGACCACGCCCACTGGTGCAGGACGATGTAGATCGGCAGCGTGACGAGGCAGAGCTGCCAGACGATGCCGACCGCGACATTCGTGAGGTCGTGCGCGGCGCCGCGGTTCGGCACGAAGGAAGGATCCTCGGCCACAACCTTGGCGCGAATCGGGCCCCACCAGCCCCACGGGTTCACCGTCTTGTAGAATTTCTTCAGCACCGCCTCGTCCTCCGGCTTGGTCAGCAGCGTGCCGGCGACGCAGCCGATGACCGAGACGACGAACAGCGCGGGGAACGTGTAGAGCAGGTTGAAGCTGTGGCCGACGATCGCCTCGCCGACGGGCTTCGCCACCATGGCGCCGCCGATGCCCGCGAGCATGCCCCAGAAATAGCCGTAGCCGTTGAAGCGCCACCAGTACCACTTGAGCACGTTGGCGACGACGAACCCCCCGTAGAGCGCGCCGACCAGCCACATCATCGCCTCGGTGATGCTGGTGGAGAAGATGCCGAAGGTGACGCCGATCGCGAGGAAGAGCAGGGCCACGACGCGGCTCAGCGCCACTTCCTTCTTGCCGCCGGCGTTCTGGTTGATGAAACGCTTGTAGATGTCGTTCACGACGTAGGCCGGGGCGGCGTTGAGCGTCGCGGCGAAGTTCGACATGAACGCGGCGGCGAGGCCGGCGAGCAGGAAGCCGACGACGCCCGTCGGCACGTGCTCGGTCAGCACCATCGGGAGGATCTTCTCGAAGTCGGGCGTGCCCTGCGCCTGCAGCTCGGACATGGAGAAGGCCAGCGCGAGCACGGTGATGCCGGCGATCATCATGTAGCGCGGGAACATGAGCACGACGGTGACCATGCCGTTCATCAGTGACGCCTCGCGCGGGTTGCGCGTGGCCAGGATGCGCTGCATGTCGTAGTTCGGCGCCGGGCCGGCGAGCGAGGCGAGCACGCCCTTGAAGAACATCAGGCCGAAGATGATCGAGAACCACTCGTTGCCGTCCTGCCGCAGCGCCGCGTTCGCGGTGTGGAGGATGCCGTCCCAGTTGACGTCGAGCCTCCAGCCGAAGAACGGGTTCATCCAGCCGGCCGGGATGTTGTGCGCGATCATCGCGGGCGTGACCTTGACCAGCGCGATGACGCCGATGGTAAGCGCGGTGACCGTGAGGATGGTGAACTGCAGCACCTCGGTGAGGACGACGCTCACCATGCCGCCCTTGATGGCATAGAGCGAGGTGAGGCCCATGAGGATCATTGCGTAGATGTTCTCGTCGGAGAAGACGCCGGTCGTCGCGCCGGTGAAGTGCCACGGCAGCATGACGACGGCGAACTTGCCGATGCCCTTGAAGGCGTAGGCGAGCAGGCCGATGACGTTGATCAGCGCGAAGGCCACGACGCTCAGGTGCGCGAGCGTGGCGCCCCGGTCGGTGCCGAAGCGGGTTTGCATCCACTGCGCGCCGGTGAGCACGTTGGAGCGGCGCAGCCACGCGCTCATGAACATCATGAGGAAAATCTGGTTGAAGGTCGGCCAGACCCACGGGAGCCAGATGCTCTTCAGGCCGTAGAGGAACAGCACGTACACGAGCCACATCGTGCCGCTGATGTCGAACATGCCCGAGGCGTCCGAGACGCCGAGCGTGTACCATTTCATGGATTTGCCGCCGAGGAAGTAGCCATCGAGGTCCTTGGCGCCGCGGCGCGAAACCCAGAGGCCGAGCGAAATGACGAGGATGAAATAACCGACGATGATGCCGATATCGAGCGCGTGCAGGTTCATGGGGGAACGGGGGTATCGGCCGCGCAAACCGGGGGTGGCGGGGCGGCCTGAGCGGAAAAGGCAACGAACATCGCCCGGCAGCGCAAACAAAACTTCGCCGGGCAGGCAGCCGCCGCGCTTGCTTCGCCGGAGAGGGGCGCGCACATTCCGGGAATGCGGCCGCAGGTCCTGCTGATTTTCCAGACTCGCTTTGAGGAGTGCACCGCCATGCTGAAGGGCGTGGCCCACTACGAACGCAATCACCAGCTATGGCTGGCGTTCCTTGATGACGAAGCGCGCATGGAACGGGAGCCGCAGTGGCTCCGCAGCAAGCGTTGGGACGGCGTGATCAGCCGCCACACCGGCCCGGCGCTGGTCCAGGCGTGCAAGGATCTCAAGCTGCCGCTGGTGGATCTCAACGATTCGCCGCCGTTCGAAGGCGTTCCAAAGATCCGGCCGGACAATGTCAGCATCGGGCACCTCGGCGCGGAGCATTTCATCGAACGCGGCCACCAACATCTGGGTTTCGCCGGCTTCGCCAACAACGCCTGGTCGTGTGAACGCCGGGACGGGTTCCTTGAGGCCATCCGCCTGGCGGGTCGGCACTGTGAGGTCCTGGATGTCGACTTCCCGGGTGATTACACCCCGCTTTGGGAAACCGAACAAACGACCAAGCTGGTCGAATGGCTCAAGACACTGCCAAAACCGGTCGGCATCATGGCGTGCAATGATCTTCGGGCCCAACAGATCATCGGAGCGGCCCACGCCAGCGGACTATTGGTGCCGGAAGAGGTCGCCGTTCTCGGAGCCAACAACGAACCCATCCGCTGCGAATTGGCCTACCCACCCCTTTCCAGTGTAAGCCCCAACGCCTTTCAGTCCGGCTACAAGGCGGCCGAAACCCTCGCCCTCCTCATGGCACACCGTCAGCCCGATTCGATGGATGTTCGGATTGAGCCCTTGGGCGTGGCAACGCGTCCGTCGACGGATGCACTGGCTATCGATGACCGCAGCGTGGCAACCGCCCTCAACTACATTCGGCAAAAAGCCTGTTTGGGGGTTTCCGTCGAGGAGGTTGTAAAAAACACGCATGCGTCGCGCAGCCAGTTGGAGAAAAAATTCAGGCGGCATTTGGGTCGTTCCCCCCAAGCGGAAATCCGTCGCGTGCAGGTCGCCAAAATCAAGCAGCTGCTCGTGCAAACAGACTATCCGCTGAAGAAGATCGCCGAAATGGCGGGATTTGAGCATGTGGAATACATGTCCGTTGTTTTTAAGCGTCTGACAAACGATTCACCTGGTGGATTTCGGAGAAACATCCTCGCTAAGAAACGTGAGGGCTAAGTGAGAGGCGGGGTGGCGTAATATCGCTAAATTACGCGTGGTCACGGGAGTTATGTTGGCAATATATATTAATATTGTGGCAATAAAACTCATTCCCTCGGTTCCTTCGTAACGATATAGTCTGCCCGCTAGGTGCCAAACCCTAATGGTTCCTAGTGGCGATTATTATTAATCGTCTCCCACCCCTAACCCAAAATATGACCATGAAACGCCTGACCGTGCGGTCGCGTGCCCTCGTTGGCACGGCCGCGCTCTGTCTTGCTTCCGTGTTGCGCCTTCAGGCGCAAACTACTGCCCCCGCCGCTGCGGGCCAAAAGAAACCCGAGGACGAGCAGACGCTTGTTCTCTCCCCCTTCGTGGTGGATGCATCGGAAGATGCTGATGGCTATGCGGCGAAAAGCACGCTGGCCGGCACCCGTGTCCGCACCGAACTCAAGGACATCGCGTCCTCGATCTCGGTCGTGACAAAACAATTCCTGCAGGACACCGGCGCGACCAACAATGCCACGTTGCTGACCTACACGACGAACACCGAAGTGAGCGGCCTCGGCGGCAACTTCTCGAACAGTGGCGGCGGCCTCACCTACAACCAGGACGGTCAGTTGCTGCGTCCGAACAACCAGACCCGCGTGCGTGGCCTGGATTCGGCCGACAACACTCGTGATTACTTCCTTACGGACATCCCGTGGGACAGCTTCAACGTTGACCGTGTCGATCTGCAACGCGGGCCCAACTCGATTCTCTTCGGCATCGGCAGTCCGGCGGGTATCATCAATACCTCTGTTAACGGTGCGACGTTCAAGAACAAGAACACCATCGAAAATCGCGTCGGCTCTTTCGGCTCGCTGCGGTTCTCGGCGGATTTCAACTACGTGCTCATCCCGAACGAATTGGCGATTCGCATTTCCGCGCTCGATGACGAGACGAAGTTTCGCCAGAAGCCCGCGTTCAACCACGATAAGCGCATCTTCGGCGCCCTCCGCTACACGCCCCAGATCTTCGGTGAAGGCTCGAACACCTCGTTCCGCGCCAACTTCGAAAAGGGTGATGTCAACGCGAACCGCCCGCGCACGTTACCCCCGGTCGATACCATCACACCGTGGTTCTACACGGGCGTGGATCAATATGGTAACAAGAATCTGAACAAATTCACCTACAGCATGGTGGACACAAATCCGCAAGGCGCGCCGTTTAACACCGCCAACGCCGATCATCGTCTGTGGTATGGTTCAGCTTGGATGAACAACAGCGCCATGGGCCGCCAGTTTTGGCTCGATGTCACTGCCTACTACGGCAACAACAACGACTCCACCCCGACCGGCTTCCGCCAGACGGCCAACGGCAGTCAGCGCAATGGTATCAACTCGGCCGGCGTGATCGATGGCAGCATCAACCTGCCCAACACCCGGCCGTATTCGATCACCGTTGGTTCGAGCTACTACACGGTCTCCGGTGCCCCGGGCGGCGCTTATTACGCCGACCGCAGCCTCACCGATCCGACTGTCTTCGACTTCTACAACAACCTGATCGACGGCAACAACAAGTTCGAGTGGCAGGGCTGGCGTTCGGCCAACTTTGCCCTCTCCCAGACGTTCTTCCACGATCGCATCGGTTTCGAAGCCGTGTATGATTACCAGCGTTACCGGGACGGGCAGCGCGTCTTCCTCGGTAATTCCGACACCTACAAAATTGGCGTCGACATTATCAACACGTTCTCCGACGGCACGCCCAATCCCAACGTGGGACGCGCTTATGTCGCCAACTCCGACGAACAGGCCAACCGCCTGAACGAGATCGATCGCGACGGCATCCGGTTCACCGCTTATGGTGAGCTCCGCGCTGATGATTTCCTGAGCAAGGAATCACGCCTGGCCCAGATCCTTGGTCGCCACGTGTTCACCGGCCTCTTCAGCCAGGACATCAAGCGCCAGTTCAATAAGAACTGGGCGACGTCGGCGGCCACGCCGGCCTTCACGCAGTTCGACGGTGAAAACAACATGCTCGGCTCGCACTACCGTTCGTTCAATTACGTCTCCTACATCAGCGGCGATCTCCGTGGCCGCACCACGGCTTCCGGCGCCTATGTCGACCGGGTGCGCAATATCGTGAAGGCGCCGAGCAACGCGCTCGTCCGCGTGTTCGACAATCACTGGGCCAAGTCGCTTAATCCGACCGACCCCAGCTATGTCAATCCGGCGGCTCCTTACACCTATTGGGCGCAAAACGCCCAGTATCCGACCTCCCCCGCCACGGTGGCGACCCCTGTGGTCTCCACTCAATCGGAAAATCCCGCCAATTACGTCGGCTGGAAGACGATGAACGTCGATTTCCTCAATGCTGACGACGGTGACATCGATGCGCTGACCTACTCCTCCGGTCGCAACCGCGAAGTGATTTCTTCGCGCGCGGTTACCTGGCAGGGCCATATGTTCGGCGACGCGTTCGTCCCGGTCTTCGGCTGGCGTCGCGACAAACTCACGACCTCCTCCGGCAGCCCCGTCCAGGATTCCCTGGGTATCGTGACCACGGATTACAACATCGATCCCAAGACGCTCCGTGACACTTATGGTGAAAACAAGAGCTGGGGCGGCATGTTGCACATCCCGGCCAAGTGGACCGCGGCCCTGCCGTATAACACGACGTTCAGCGTGTTCTTCAACCGCTCGCAGAACAATCGCGTCAGCCTGCGTCCGGACGTCTGGGGCAACCAGATTCCGAATCCGAGCGGCAAGACCAAGGAATACGGTATCGTGGTGAATACCCTCGACGACAAACTGTCCCTCCGCGTCACGAAGTATGAGACCACGGTGGCCAACGCCTCCCTCACCGGCAATCCCCTCGGCGGTAACTCCTACTACCTGTGGGCGGTCCCGGTTTGGGGTACGGCGATGATCGCCCAGACCGACCAGTACCTGAAGGGTAACATCGACCAGGGTACCAACGGCTACATTCCCAACTGGGCCGGCACCGACGATGGCGCCGCGGCCCCCGTCCGCCGCCTGCCTGACGGCTCACTGAATCCTGCCTGGGTCAGCCATCCGAGCACCCAGCTGGAATTCAAGGCTGTTCAGGACTGGCGCAACCTCCCGGTTAATCAGACGTTCTTCAACGCTTACGGCGGTGAAGTCGGCGTGATGAACTTCGCGGCCCTTCAGGCCGGTAACTGGACCGCGGCGGATCCGCTCTGGAACATCAAGATCGACAACCAGCCCGCCAGCGGCGGCTTGGTCGGCTTCGCCGGCGCCGGCCCGACGTTCACCTCGGACACCCTGTCCAAGGGTTATGAATTCGAACTCGTCGCCCGCCCGACCAAGAATTGGAACCTGTCGCTGAACGCCTCCAAGACGTTCGCCACTCGCACCAACCTCTCCCCCACGATGGTAGCGCAGATCAACGCCATGACCGCGTTCTTCGCCGGTCCGGCAGGTGACTTCCGGTGGTGGGGCGGTGGTGTCACAAACACCATCCGTACCCAGTGGAACAACAACATCGTGAACCCCTATAATACCTTCAAGTCGCAGGAAGGTTTGAACGCCCCTGAAATCGCCCCGTGGCGCTTCAATGGTGTGACGAACTATAGCTTCGACCATGGTATCCTGAAGGGTGCTTCCATCGGTGGTGCTTACCGTTGGGAACAGGCCCGCATCCTGGGCTATCAGTTCAACCAGGCGCTCAACAACGGCAACGGTGCCCTCGATGTCACCAAGCCGTGGAAGGGCGAAGCGGATTCGCACTTCGACCTCTGGGCGGCCTATTCGCGCAAGTTGAACGACAAGCTCCACTGGCGGATCCAGCTCAATCTGCGTAACGTGGGCGAATCCAAGAAGCTCGTCCCGGTTGTCATCAATCCGGACGGACAGATGGCCTACGCCCGCATCCAGGAAGGCATGACCTGGCAGCTCTCGAACTCCATCGAGTTCTAAACGCAGCCAGGCTCACCGCCTGATTCATTCCAAGCCCGGCAGCCGCAAGCTGCCGGGCTTTTTCTTGCCCGGGCCAAACTGCACCCCATGCCCGGGGACCCGCACCCTCCCCCTTGACTCTCTCTCCATCGGGCAAATCCTAACATGCCGTGATGCTTTCCGCCTCTCCCGCCCGCCCTCGGGTCGCCGCCATCCTTCATTCCACCGGTTTGCTTTCCCTGGCCTTGCTTGCATCAACTCTGCACGCGGCTACCGGAATCGCCGGGTTGGTGGAGCGTTCCCTTGCCGGCCGCTCGGGTCCACGGGGCGCAACGTTGTTCGCCGCACTCCCCCCTGAACTGACAGGCCTGCGCACGACCAATGCCTACGCCGACCCGAAGATGTGGAACGAATATTACCACGAACTCGAGATTGGCTCGATCGGGTGCGGCATCGGCATTGGCGATTTCGACCACGACGGCCGGCCCGATATCTTCGTCGCGAACAAAGTGGAGAGCTGCCAGTTGTTCCGGAACCTCGGCGGCTTCAAATTCGAGGACATTACCGACCGGGCTGGCGTCCGGGACAATCCCGGCCCAAATCCGGGCCCTTGGAAGCAAGGCGTGGCCGTGGTGGACATCAACAACGACGGCTGGCTCGACATCTACGTGTGCCGGTTCAATGCGCCGAACCTCCTTTATATCAACCAGCGGGACGGGACGTTCAAGGAATCAGCCGCCGCCTATGGCCTCGACGTCAAGGATGCTTCCAACACGGCCGCCTTTTGCGACTACGATCGCGATGGCTGGCTCGACGTCTACATCCAGACCAACCTGCTCGACAACGCCCGGCATCCCGGCGGCCAGCGGGACTACCTCTTCCACAACACTCGGGACGGCACTTTCACCAATGTCACCGATCATGCCGGCATCGGCGCGGCCGAGACGCAGGGCCATTCCGCCACGTGGTGGGACTATGATAACGACGGCTGGCCCGACCTGTATGTCGCCAATGATTTCGAAACCCCCGATTTTCTGTACCATAACAACCACGACGGCACCTTCACGAATGTCATCGACCAGGTCGTCCCCCACATGCCGTTCTCCTCGATGGGCGCCGACTTCGGCGACGTGAACAACGACGGCCTGATTGATTTCATGGTCGCCGACATGGCCGCCACCACCCACCAGAAGGACCAGCGGACCATGGCCGACGCCCGCGGCAGCAGCCGCGACCCGAAGGACGATTCGCCCGCCGCCCCAAGCTTTCAGCGCAACGCGCTTTATCTGAACACCGGCACCGGCCGGATGCTGGAAGCGGCATTTCTCACGGGCCTCTCCGCCTCGGACTGGACGTGGTCCCTGCGCTTCGAGGATCTCGACAACGACGGACGCCTTGATCTGCACGTGACGAACGGCATGTACCGCGAAATCCACAACGCCGACCTGCTCTGGAAGATGATGACCGCCGAGAGCCCGCAGGAACGTGTCCGCATTGCCCGCAACAGCCCGGTGTTCGCCGAATCACACTTCGCCTTCCGCAACCTCGGCGATCTGCATTTCGAGAATGTCAGCCAGGCGTGGGGTCTCGACCAGAAGGGCGTGGCCTTTGCCGCGGCCTTCGCCGATCTCGATGGCGACGGCGACCTCGACCTGGTCTACACCAACTACCAGGCGGGGCCGACCGTGCTGCGCAACGACAGCGACACCGGCCACCGGATCATCATCGAACTGCAGGGAGTGACCTCGAACCGCACCGGTTATGGCGCCGTTGTCCGGCTGGAAAGCGCCGGCGGCGTTCAGGTGCGGCAGCTCGCCCAGTCCCGCGGTTACATGTCCACCAGCGAACCGATCGTGCACTTCGGCCTCGGCGACGACACGACCATCCAGCGCCTCGAGGTCGCGTGGCCCAGTGGCCACCGCCAGGTGTTCGAAAATCTCCCGGCCGACCGCCGGTACACGGTCACCGAACCCGCCGGGCCGGCACCCGCGCCTGTTGCGGAACCGGATGCGCACCGCCAGTTCGCCGAGGTCAGCCAGGCCGACAATCTCTCGTGGCGCACGCGCGAGGCGGTCGTGGACGAGATCGCCCAGCAGCCCCTGTTGCCGACCCGCTTCAACCGGCGCGGGCCGGGACTGGCGGTTGCGGACATCGATGGCAACGGGCGGGACGACATCCTGCTGGGCGGCACTTCGCTTGAACCCGCGCGCCTGCTTTTGGGGACCGCGCCCAATCAGTTTGCCGCGGTATCACTGCCCGCGGCGCCCGGTGACAACCGCGTCAATGACGGCCCTGTTCTCGCTTTCGACGCCAACGGCGACGGGCGGAACGACCTTCTCCTCACCGGCGGGGGCAACAGTCAGCCGGCCGGCGCGCCGGAATATCAGCCACGGCTTTTTCTCAACAGCGGCAGCGGCCTGCAGCCCGCCCCCGCCGGGGCGCTGCCTCTCCTGCCGCTCAGCGCCGGCGCGGTGGCTGCGGCGGATTTCGACCGCGATGGCCGGCTCGACGTGTTCATCGGGGCGCGCATGCTTCCGGGCGACTACCCATCGACGCCACGCAGCGTGCTGCTCCACAACGAAGGCGGCACCTTCACCGATGTCACCGACGCGCTCGCCCCGGGCCTGCGCGAGATCGGCCTCGTCACCGCGGCGCTGTGGAGCGACGTGGATGGCGACGGCTGGACCGACTTGCTCGTCACGCTCGAGTGGGGCGGAGTGAAATACCTGCACAACAACCAGGGCCGTGGTTTCGAGGACCGCTCCGCGGCGTCGGGCTTCGCCACCGCTGGTACCGGCTGGTGGCAGTCCATCGCGGCCGCCGACTTCAATGGCGACGGCCGGCCGGATTACGTCGTCGGCAACGTCGGCCTCAATACCCAGTACCGGGCGGACCCCGCGCATCCCGCGCTGCTCTATTATGGGGAATTCCGCGAGGATGCCGGCCCCCTGCTGGTCGAGGCGCATTACGAGGGCGACCGGATCTACCCGTGGCGCAGCCGCAAGGATCTCGGCGGGCCGCTGCCGGGCCTCCTGCAACGCTTTCCCCGCAATGACATCTTCGCCCGCACGCCGCTGGCCCAGATTCTCGGCGAGGACAAGCTGGCTGCCGCCCGGAAATTCTCCGCCACGGAACTGCGCAGCGGCGTGCTGCTCAGCCAGCCCGACGGCACCTACCGATTCACCCCCTTGCCACACATCGCGCAGATCGCGCCGCTCCAGGGCATGGCGGCGGGCGATTTCGATGGCGACGGCCACGCCGACATCTACGCCGTGCAGAATTCCTACGCGCCATCCCCGGTGGTCGGGCGGTTCGACGGCGGCCTCAGCCAGCTGCTCAAGGGGGATGGCCACGGGAACTTCACGCCCGTGGCGCCGGCCGCCAGCGGCCTGCTCGTGCCCGGCGACGCGAAGGCCCTGGCGGTGCTCGATCTTGATGATGACGGCTGGCCCGATTTCGTGCTCAGTCGCAACAACGCCACGACGCTCGCCTTCCGCAACCAGGGCGCCGCGGGTGGTCACTCCCTGCGGGTCACACTGCGGGGACCGCCGGGCAATCCCACGGCCGTGGGCGCTCGCCTCACCGCCCAGGCCGCGGATGGTTCAACCCAGTTCGCCGAAATTTCGGCCGGCTCAAGCTACTACAGCCAGTCGGCGGCCGCGGCCTTCTTTGGTTCCACCGAGGGCAATCCGTTGAAAAAAATCCGGGTGCGCTGGCCCGACGGCTCCATTACCGAGCATCCTCTCGCGGCATCATCCGGCTCTCTGGTGCTGACTTCGCCGGGACGATAACCGGAAAGCCAATTCCGGGCTTTGCATCGGGCTGATTTCGACCTGTCATCACTATGCCCTCTCCAGCCTGAATGAGCCCGCCTTCCCCGTCCTTCGCCCGCGTCTGGCTGGCGGTGCTTGCCCTGATGGTTGGCTTTGCGGCTTGGTCCGACGCCCGTCGCCTCCAGCGCATCGAGCATGTCGCCCGGCTCACCCGCGGCGAATCCCTGCCCGATGCCGCCTCGCCCACCGGTTATGCCGGCGGCGTGCGTGAGCGCGTGCTGCCCGACCATGACGGCCGTGGTTACGAGTGGATCGCGCAAACCCAGCGCTGGCTGGCCGGAGACGACTGGGACCCACATCACATCGTGGCGGAGAACGCCCCCTTCGGCCGTGCCAGCCATGCCCCCTCACCCTATCGCTGGTGGCTGGGCGCGATCGCCCGACTCAACCAAGGGCTGGCGGGCAATGCGCCGGGCATCGCCGTGGACCGGGCCGCACTCTACGCGGATCCGCTCCTCCACATCCTGCTCCTGATCGCGCTCACGCTTTTTGCCCGGCGCTGGCTGGGCCCGGCCGCGGCCATCGCCGCGGCCATCGCGGGTGCCCTCCTGTTTCCCTTTGCCGCCAGGTTCCTGCCGGGCGCGCCGGATGACGCGGTGCTCGAGGCTTGGGGTGCGCTGGGCGGCCTGTTGCCACTGCTTGCGGGCTGGCGCGCGCTGGATGAAACGGCCGCGCCTGGCCGGCGGTCCGCGTTGTACTGGTTCGCACTCGCCGGCTTTTTCGGTGGCCTCGGTTTCTGGTTCAATCCCGCCGCCCAGGCGCCGGTGGCGGGCGGCATCCTCGCCGGCGCGGCCTTGGCCGGCTGGCTGCGTCGCCCGGCGCCCGCGGCCGCCCCGTGGCGGACGTGGGCGCTCAGTGGCGGCGCCACGGTACTGCTCGCCAGCCTGATTGAATTTTATCCCGACCATCTCGCCGGCTGGGAGCTCCGCGCGGTCCACCCGCTCTACGGTTTGGCCTGGATTGGCGCGGGCGAATTGCTGGCGCGCGCGGACGGCTGGTGGCGCGATCGCCGCATGTCCTGGCAGCCCCGCGACCTTGCAGCCAAGCTGGCGGCGCTGCTCGCCGTGCTGGCGCTGCCGCTTGCGATGTGGCGCACGGGCAATCCCGGTTTCCTCGCGCTCGACAGCTTGTTCTTCCGGCTGACCAACCAGCCAGGCGGCGTCATGGCCCCGAACGCGGGGGAATGGCTTCGGGCGGGCGGATCGACTCCGGCGGCCTGGTCCGCGTTCCTGCCGCTCCTGCTGCTCGGGCCCGCCGTCTGGCTCGTTACCCGGCGCGCGACCGACCCCGCGCGGCGATCCGCGCTTGCCCTCGCGCTGGGGCCCGTCGCGCTGCTGCTGCCGGTGGCCTGTTTCCAACTCCGCCGCTGGCTGCTGCTCGACACGGCCCTGCTGGTGGTGCTGGTCGCGACGGCGGACGCGCTCGGCGACACCAGGCCGCTCCGCCGCCGGGCCTGGTTCGCCGGGATGATCCTGCTGCTCCTGCCGGGCGCATTCCAGCTCCTGCCACCGCGGAGCGCCGCCACCGACAACGTGCTCACGGTGCCGGAGGCGGTGGGCGTGGTCGAGCGTGATCTCGCCCACTGGCTGGCGAAGCGCGGCCGGGCCGGCGCGCCATCGATCGTGCTCGCCCCGCCGGCACTGACGGCCAGCCTGGCCTACTACGGCGGGCTGCGCGGACTCGGCACGCTGTCGTGGGAAAATCAGGAGGGCCTGGCCTTCGCGCTCCGGGTCGTCATCTCCACTTCGCGCAACGAGAACGCCGCCCTGCTCCGCCAGCGCAACGTCACGTACATTGTTGTCCCTTCCTGGGACGGCTTTTTCGACGTCTATGTGCAGGGGGCCTCCGTCCAGAATTCCGAACTGTTCTACCAGGGCCTGATCCGCTGGAACCTGCCGCCGTGGCTCCGGCCGGTTCCGTACCGGATGCCCTCGCTCCCGGGCTTGGAGAACCAATCGGTCCGGGTCTTCGAAGTGGTCGACGACCAGGACGCCCCCGTCGCGGCCAGCCGCCTGACTGAATATTTCATCGCGATGGACCGGCTGGACCTGGCCAAGGCCTCCTACCCGGCCCTGCTCAAATATCCCGCGGATTTCGGGGCGCTGGTGGCGCGGGCGCAGTTCTGGATGGCGGTGCGCGATCGCGACAATTTCACGGCCGCCTTCGAGTCGCTGCTGGAACGCCTCGCCGGCGGCGGGGATCGGTACCTGCCTTGGGACCGGCGCGTCAACCTCGCCATCGTTCTCGCGCAGGGGGACCGGCCGGACCTGGCCCGGACGCAGGCCCAACGCTGCCTCGCCGAACTCAACGAAAACCGCCTGCGCTCGCTCTCCTCCGATGCCCTGTACCGCCTGCTGGCGCTGAACAAGGCGCTCGGGCTCGAGATAGCCGACCCCGCCCTGCGCGAGCTGGCGCGGACGTTGCTGCCGGAGCAGCTCCGGTCCGATCCCGCGCTGCAATAAACAGAACTTAAATGCCGGCGAGTTTCTCGCCTTGAGTCGTCTTCCGCCTTGCGGTCACACTGCCCGAAGCTGCATGCGCTTGCCCCTCCCGTTTTCCAAAGGCCTGTGGATCGTTGTGCCCCTGCTGGCGGCGGGCTGGTTGCTCTGGGTCGCAGCCGCCCGCAACGAACGCGTCGCCTACATCACCCACGTGGTGTCCGGCGATGCGGCGGTTTCACCGGCTTCGCCCACCGGCTATGCCGGCGGCCTGCGCGAGCTGGTGATTCCGGCGCAGAATGCCGACAGCTTTCACTGGATTGCCCAGACCCAGCAGATGTTCGCGCGCAGGGAATGGCGCGTGCGGCACATCGGCTATGAAAACGCGCCCTTCGGCCACGATTTGTCCACCCCCTCGCCCTATCGCTGGTGGCTCGGGTTCGTCGCGTGGGCGGATCACGTTCTTTCCGGCCGGCCGCTTGGCGAGGCCGTGGAGCACGCCGCGCTGCTCGCCGATCCCGCGCTGCACTTGCTGCTGCTCGGCGCCATCGTCGTCTTCGCGGCGTGGCGCTTCGGTGCCTGGCCCGCCGCCCTCGGGGCCGTCGGCGTGGCGTGGCTGTTCCCCTTTGCGGCCGGCTTTCTGCCGGGCGCGCCCGACGACAAAACCCTTTCTCGGCTTTGCCTTGTGCTCGGCCTTCTTTGCCTGCTGGCCGGGCTTCGTGCGGCCGGCGAAACCGCTTCGCGCCGGTCAAACCGGTGGTTTTTCGCCGCCGGCGTCATTGGGGGCATCGGCCTGTGGGTCAGCGTGGCCGATCAAGTGCCCGTGATCCTGGGCGTCGCCCTTGGCGCCGTCTTCAGCGCATGGGCCTGCCGCCGCGAAGCGGCGGCCCAGGCCGAATCCCCCGGCTGCTGGCTGGCCTGGGCGGCCGGCGGCGCCGGCAGCACCCTGCTGGCCTACCTGCTGGAATATTATCCCCACCACCTCGGCGCCTGGCGCCTGCAGGAAATCCACCCGCTCTATGCGCTCGCCTGGCTCGGGCTCGGCCTGGCGCTCGACCCGCTCGCCGCCCGGCTCCAGCACGGAACGCCCCGGCATGCCGCCCGGCTATGGGTGGGCCTCGCCCTGGCTGTCGCCGGCCTCGCGGCTGTCGCCGGCACGATGATCAAGCAACACGACGCGGGATTTCTTGCGGCCGACACCTGGACGTTCCGGATCACCCGCGCGCCCGGCAGCGCCGAGGCGACCAACCTGTGGGCGTGGTTGACCCATGATGGCATCACGGCGGCCGCGGCGGCCACCCTGCTGCCGGTGCTTCTGCTCGTCCCGGCCGCATCACTGTTGTGGCGCCGGGAAGTTTCCGCCGCCACCCGGGCGCTCCTCGCCTTCAGCATCGGGCCCGTCCTGCTGCTCGCCGGCTTGGCCTGCTGGCAGCTGGGCCGCTGGAACGCCGTGGATGCCGCGCTGATTGGGCTGCTGGTCGCGCTGGCCGCCGCGTGGCGCGAGACCTTTTCTTCCCGCCTCGCGCCCTGGTTCGGATCTGCGGCCTTGGTGGCGTTCCTGCTGCCCGGCGCGCTCCAGTTGCGGCCGGCGACCGGCGCCTCCGGGCCGGCGCCGCTCAATGAATCCGAGGTCTCAAGCCTGATCGCCCGGGATCTGGCGCACTGGCTGGCAAAGCACGCCGCCAGCGGCCGGCCGGTGGTGTTGGCCCCGCCCGATCTCACGGCCACGCTTCACTATTATGGCGGGCTGCCCGGCATTGGCACGCTCTCCGCCGAAAACCAGGAGGGATTCGGCGCCGCCGCCCGCATCTTCGCCGCCACGACCCCGCAGGAGGCACTGGTGCGCATCCAGCGCCGCGAGGTGACACACATCGTCGTGCCTTCCTGGGACACTTATCTGGACGAATACCTCCGCCTCAGCTCGGTGCAGCCGGAATATGCCTTTGTCTCGGGCTTGCGCAACTGGGCGCCCATCCCGTGGCTCCGGCTCGTCGCCTACCAGCTGCCCGCCGTGCCGGGCTACGAGGGACAGTTCGTGGCGGTATTTGAGGTCGTCCCCGAACAGGACGAGGCGACGATCCTGGGCTGGCAGGCGGAATATTTCGCGGACATGGGCCAGCTGGAATTTGCCGCAAAGACGGCCCAGGCGCTCCAGCAGCGCTTCCCCGCGGACCTCGGTGCGCTGATCGTGCGCGGGCAGGTCGCGCTGGCGCGCCGCGACAGCACCGAGCTGGACGCGATCCTCGCGACCCTGTCGCCCCGGCTCGCGGCCGGTGCCGATCGCAATCTCCTATGGCCGCGGCGCGCCGCCCTTGCCGTGCTCCTCGCACAGGGCCGGCAGACGGAAGCCGCGCGCGCGCAGGTCCGCCGTTGCCTCGCCGAGGCAAATGAAAAACGCCTGCGCTCAATTTCCACCAACTCGCTTTACCGCTTGCTCGTGCTCGCCCGGGCGTTCGGCTTGGAAATGCCCGATCCCGCCTTGCGCGCGCTCGCGCGCGACCTCCTGCCACCCGACTGGCGCGGGCGGCTCTGAGCCCTGTCGTCCCGCCATGCGTATTTGCCTTTGTCCCGCCCGCCGCTTGTTTGGCGCCATGCCGGCCGCCCCCCAGCTCGTTTTCCCGTCCCTCGGCCTCGCCGGCCTGCTCCTGCTCTCCGCCTGCGGCCCGGCCGAGCCCGCCACCAGGATCGTGGAGAAGCCGGCGGTGCTGATCGACACGTCGCGCTTCACCAAGGAATCGATCGGCCAGCCGTTCGAGGGCAAGCCATGGATCTCCCACGTTAACGTCGTCGATCTCGACCGCGACGGCCGCGACGACATCCTCGCCTGCGACGACAAACTCAACGGCGTCGTCTGGCTGCGCCAGGCCGAACCGGGCAAGTTCACCGAGACCACCCTCATGGCGGGCCTGCCCTCGCCGGTCCACGTCGAGGCGGTGGACATCGATGGCGATGGCGACCTCGACCTGCTCGTCGCATGCATGGGCGAGGTCTTTCCCAACAACGACAAGATCGGCTCGGTTCTCATCCT
>CAYZSN010000162.1:0-2943 GCA_964481095.1 uncultured Oleiharenicola sp.
ATAAATCACCAAGCCTGGATCCCAACAACAACTCGGTAGGGTTGATAGCCATTTCACCTGCAGGAATAACGAAAAGATGATCGGTATCTGTAGCGTGAATAACTTCATCCGTTTCCTTTGCTTCTTCCAAATATTCCTTCAGCCCGGCTTTATTATCAAGATTAAACAAACCGGTTGTTTTGGGATTACGCATATCAAAATCTATCAGTACAACTTTTTTGCCTGAGGAGGCCAGGCTTTTCGCCAGGTTGCCGCTCACAAAACTCTTTCCCTCACCCCCGATACTTGATGTAACCAGAATTTTCCTTTTTTGGGTTTGCTTACTATATAGACCCAATCCCATTCGCAGCTGACGAAACTGTTCAGCCAAAGCTGTTTTAGCAATCTTTTTTGAATTTTTAACGAAAATATTTCCTTTTGAAACGATCGTGATTTCCCCTACAACTGGTACAGTTGTCAATTCTTCAATTTCTGAGCGGAACATGATTTTATTTGTCAGGAATTCTCGCATACTTACATAAGCAATACCCACTACAAGTGCCAGTATTATAGCAATCAGGTAAATGAACATTACCTTAGGGCTAACAGGATCAGGGGAAGTCTCAGCAGGATCAAGCACACGGCTGTCAGAAATCGTTGAAGCACGGGCTAGCGCCGTTTCTTCTCTTTTTTGCAGCAGAAATTGATAGACTTCATTTTTAATGGCTTGCTGACGGCTTATCTCAACAAGTTCTTTTTCTTGTTCAGGAATCGTCTGCAACATAGAAGTGTAAGAACTATTTGTGCTAGCCAAAGAATTTTTAGTGGCCTCCAGATTTCTGCGTTGACTTTTTATGCGCTCAAGAATATCTGGACGCATTTTATCTATTTGGTTTTCGACTCCTTTCAATATGGGACTGTTCTCGCCAGTGGTTTGCCTCAATTGCTCATACTGAAGTTCCGCTGAATACAATTTTTCCAGTTGCGATGACAAAATCGGATCATTTATTCCAAGGGAAGAAGGAACTATACTCGCCATACTGCCATTGGCACTAATTTGCTTTTCAACCTCATCTAAAACTGTAAGCTGGGTGTTTAAATCAGTTAACTTCTTATCATTATCACCAACACTTTGAAGGTACTGGTTTCCCTGCTGGCTTAAATTAACAATACCCCGGCTGGATTTAAAAGTCTGTACCCGTTTTTCAATTGAGTCAAGTTCTCTTCCAACAATATTGATCCGATTATCCAGAAAAGCCACCGTTGATGCAGCTAACTTATCCTTATCTTTAATTGCTGCAGCATTATAGGCTTTGATCAATTCATTTAAAATATCCTTACCTTTTCTGGGGACATCGGTATTCAACTCAAGATTAATGATAGAAGACACTTTGTCGGGAGCAGTAATCCGCAAGGCACTAACTAAGCCATCCGTTACTTTTTTAGGATCAAGTAAGGTAAAGTATAAAGGACCGACTGACTCATTCTCATGTCTCGGATTTTCTTTGAATTTTAATATGCCAAAAGGTGTGTTAACAAAGCTGTCCAGCGGGAAGGTATTATTACCTATTTGTACTTGGTTTTCTTCCTTTTTATATGTAAAATAAACTTTGTTGTCGTTTTTATTAACATCTTTTAACGGTTTGATCCGGGAAGGATCCTGAGCCTCAATTACGATTGGCGAAGTGGCATAGGCCGATATAGTCCTCACACCACTTTCCTCGTAAATTGGTGCATACAAATACAAGTTGTTTACGACCTGCTCCACTAAAGTTCTTGAATTAATAACTTTTAATTCATTCTCGACAATTGTTTTAGAATCAACGGCGTTAATAGACTCAAGTGTTTTAGATTCCTCTACTCCTTTCTTCTCATCTTTTACCAGAATTGTTGCCGTTGATTGATACAAGGGTGTTGCATAATATTTTAAATAAAGTTTTGCAGCCACGCCACACAGTATAAACAGTATCAAAAACAAAGGCCAGTAAGGCAGGTAACGGAACATGATCAGTCCCAAAATATTACTAGAGCCCCCATCATTTTTCTTATTATTCACAGATGCCATATTTGTAGTTTAATTATTTAACTAATCGGTCAACAAGTATAATCGTAGCAGATAATGCACTAATCACAACAGGTATCCACCTACTGGCATTACTGGTACTTGTAACCTTTTGTTTATTTGGCTCTACATACACGATATCGTTTGATTTTAAATAATAGTAATTTGAGCGAAACAACTCGTCTGTATTCAAGTCAATCCGCTTAAAGGTCTTCACGCCATCTTCATCGCGGATGACTAAAACATTATCCCTCCTGCCGTAAATGGTAAGATCCCCTGCCAGGCCGAGTGCTTCCAGTAATGTTACTTTTTCATTGGGAATATTGAGCACAGAGGGATGATTCACCTCGCCTAATACAGTAACCTTAAAATTTAGATATCTAATGTTGACGATTGGATCAACGAGAAGTTTTCCATCAACTAACCCTTTCGTAATATTATCTTTCAGCTGCTTCTTAGTAAGACCAGCTGCCTTTATATTTCCAAGTACCGGAAACTGAATGTATCCATCTGTATTAACTAAATAGCCTGAGCCCTGATTATTGCTATTATTAATACCAGACGTCGTGTTTGGGGCGTTATACATTTGGGAGGCTTCCGGATTCAAACTTGTTACAGAAATACTGAGCAGGTCATTTTTTTGAATAACCGGCTCAAGATCATCTGCCGTTCCCTGGATTACAGATTCGTTGAGATTACTAAAGTAGATTGCCTTTTTTGTATTTACACAGGAGAACAAAAAGGGTACCATTCCAAACAGCAGTAAGAATTTGAATTGTTTCATATAAGTATTATTCAGTCTATAACAGTTATGGTTCTCCATCGGGTACGGGACGGCGCGAAAAATTACTACTAACAGTTATGACAGAACATCGGAACCTAGTAATTCGACGAGGATATTA
>CAYZSN010000163.1:0-20871 GCA_964481095.1 uncultured Oleiharenicola sp.
GCTGCGCCTCGAAGTCGGCGTCGGACAAGTCCGGCCGCAGCAAATCGGCCGCGCGCGGCACAAAATAGTCCGCGCCCGCGACCCGCATGGCCGCCGCCTGCTCGAGCGGCGCAGCGATCCCGTATTGGGTGAAAAGTGCCGGGCTCGCCGCCGCCCCACACTCCCGGGCCAGCACCGCGCCCGCGAACGCCACCGAGCTTTGCCGCAAAAAGGCCCGCCGCGTGAGAGGGCGCGGGGGTTGTGCGGCCATGCTGATACCCCGGGAGTTCATTTTTCCACGGTCACTTCGTACCAAGGGGTGACGGGCTGGCCCGTGGCAATCTCCCACCCCGCGTCCGTTTTGCGCGCCACGACCGGCTCGCCGAGGCGATGACCGGAGCCATCCAGCGCCTGGGCCAGCACGCGTTTGGCGCCGGCGAGATTCTTCAGGGTGACGGTGCCGACCAGCGGCTCGACGAGCGTCGGCGAATGGCCCTGCTCGGTCACCCGGGCGCGCGCGGCGTCCCATTTCATGCCCGTATTTTCGACCCGCGTCGCCGTGGTCAGCAACAGCCGGCGGGATTGCGCGATCGGCTCCGCATCGAGCGCATTCACGACGATGGCGCAGAAATCGTTGCGCACGCTGGCGGAGAGGTTCGCCGTGCCGGCGGCATTCTGGCGGACGAATCCGATCAGCCCCTGGGAGCGCGGGCTGTCGATGGTGACCACGCCTGTCTGGTTGTCGTAGCCGGACCAGGTGAGCTCGTTGGTGTCGCTGACGAGCGGTCCCACCGCGGGCGCCGGCACGGGCGCAAAGGGCTCGCCGTCGAAGGACTTCACCCGCACCCCGTGCAGCAAGGGCATCGCCGCGGGAAATCCCGCCGTGAAAAAAGGCCGCTCCAAGCCGGCCTGACGCCGGCTGTCCAGCACCTGCTGCCGGGTGTAGGAGCGCTCCACGGTGACCTTCGCGCGCGCGATGTCGCCACGCAGGAACATCAGCGCGCCCGCCGCCAGCTGCGGCATCTTGACCGGATCCAGCGACAAATCGAACGGATCGCCCACATAGGGAGCCCAGTCCTTGTCTTTCTTCGGCTCGAAGGTGTACCAGACCACCGCGTCCCAGTCCAAAAAGCCCGCATAGGCGGCAAGGATCGGGATGCCCTCGCTGCCGAACTGGTTCGGATACGGGTTGTTCACCTCGCTGACCGTGTAGGGCTGGCCGGCCACCGCCGTGCGCGCCAGCTCGGCCACGGTCGAGTTGAGGGGGTCGTTGACCATCGGCGCGTGGCGGTAGGTGCGGTCGCCGGGGTGCTGCCAGTAGGTGTGGCCGTCGACGATATCCAGCAGCGACGTGTCGGCAACGAGCACATAGCCCGAGCCGGAGTGGGAATGATCCGCCGTGGCCACGACGGGCGATTTCACCCCCAGCGTCTGCTTCAGGAAGGCCGCCATCTCCTGGAAGTAGCCGGCCTGCAGGTCGCGGAAAAACCGGGACTCGACGTTGTATTGTTCCGCGGGCGCCACCTTGACGGCCGGGCCTTTCAACCGCGGGACCGGTGCGCCCGCCGCGACCCCGGCCACCTGGCGCAGGCTCGCGAGCTCAGCGGCCGGGAGGTTCCGGACCAGCCACGCGTTGTAGAGATCGGACAGTTCCTGGTCGTAGGGCGTATCGGCGGACCAGCCCAGGTAAATGGCGTCCTCATTCACAATCTCCACGATGGCCACGCCCGGCTCGGCGTTGTAGGCCCGCTTGGTGTAGGGATTCACATGCGTGAGGATCTGCCGTGCATAGTCCTTCTGCAGCTCGATCAGGCGGCGGTCGAACAGCAGCGGACCCTTCCAGACCTTCGTTGAGAGCACGCCGTCGCCGTCCTTGAAGCGCCGGCCGACGTTCATGTTCCAATCCACATAGATCCCGCGCTTGAGCAGCTCGGCGATGAAAAAATCCTCGCGGTCGAGCTGGGCGGCGTCGAAGTGCTGGCTGTCGTTGCGGGTGTCGTCGATCATCCCGCGCGGCGTGGGCAGGTCGAGGAAGTGGAGCCGGACGAGGTTCACGCCATAGCGAGCCAGCGTGTCCGCCCACAGCGGGGCATCCTCCTTCGCGGGGATTGAGGCCGAGCCGCGGGTCCATTCGGTAAGATTGACGCCCCAAAAGCGCGCGGCTTCGCCGTTCGGTTTCAGCAAATGCCCGTTTTCCACGCGGATGAATCCGTCGCGTCCGGCGGGCGCCTCGTGCAGGAAGGACAGGTCGATGACTGCGCCGCCCCCCCGGCGGTGATCCACCACATAAGGCTCCAAGCCGATGCCGGCGGTACCGAATTTGACGGGAACGACCGGCGCGGCCTCCTGGCCGCCGGCCCATGTCGCGGCGCCCAAGGTGGCGGCGACAACCAAGCGAAGACGCATGTTCATGGGGATTTCAGGAGTTTGGGGCGCGTGGCGGAAGACAGGCCGACTGGGGCCGCGGGGATATGTCCAACCAATCAATCAGTTCCTGTACTAGTCAAACTGTTTGATTTCCGGCCGGCGGCAAATTAATTGGCGGATGACCCGGCTGTCCGTCCATACCCCATCCCATCCCCATCCGATGAAGTCC
This sequence comes from uncultured Oleiharenicola sp., assembly GCA_964481095.1. GTDB lineage: Bacteria > Verrucomicrobiota > Verrucomicrobiia > Opitutales > Opitutaceae > Lacunisphaera. The sequence goes on from CAYZSN010000163.1 coordinate 2,576, forward strand.
CCCCGTCTCCGCCCCACTGGCAGCGCCCTGGCGTCCGCCTTTTTCCTTTCCCTCTGTTCCATCGCCGCGGCGCAGGAATGGCAGTCACTTTTCGATGGCAAGACCCTCGACGGCTGGCAGGCCAACGAGAGCCCGGGCACGTGGGTGGTCGAGAATGGCGCCATCGCCAACAAGGGTCCGCGCTCGCACCTCTTCTATGTCGGGCCGGTGGCAAACCACGACTTCAAGAATTTCGAGTTTGCCGCGGAGGTGATGACCACGCCGGGCTCGAACTCCGGGATCTACTTTCACACGCACCTCAAGAGCGATCCCTGGCCGCAGACGGGCTATGAAGCCCAGGTGATCAACTCGAGCCGGGACATGGAGGGCGGCTATTCCGAGAACAAGATGACCGGCAGCATCTATGCCGTCCGCAACACGTGGCGCGCGCCGGTGAAGGACAACGTCTGGTTCGAATATCGCATCAGGGTTTCCGGCAAAACCATCCAGACCTTCATCGATGGCGAACTGGTCTGCCAGTATACCGAAGGCCCCAATGCGTGGCGGGCAAAAGACAAGCCCGGGCGCTACCTCACCTCCGGCACGTTCGCGTTGCAGGGCCATGATCCGGGCAGCCACGTGTTTTTCCGCAACCTTCGCGTCCGGCAGCTGCCGGCCGATGCCCCGTCACTGGACGAACCGATGGCGGACCACGACCTGGACGAACTCATCACCCAATTTTCCGATCACAACCTGGCGCTGATCGATCTCGGCATTGTGCCCGGCACGCTGTCCCTCGTCCAAGCGCAGGCCGAGGCCGCGCGCAAGCTTGGCGTGACCCTGGGTTACACGTTCCCGGCGGAGACAACAGACCTCGCCCGCCTCGGGATGAACAACCCGGTCGTCCTCATCAACGACCGGGACCGTCCGCCTCCGGTCGAACTGCTCAAGGCGGCGAAGGCCAACGGCGCCAAAATCGCGTTCAGCTCCGGTGGCGTCACCCGGCTCGATCCGGAACGCCTCCGGAAACGCCTCCTGGCCATGCGTGAAGCCGGACTCGAGTGGCGCGACATTTGGGTGCCTGGAAAATAAATGGTCGGTCCTGCGTGTCCCGCCCTTTCTCCCCCTCATGCCCAACCACCCTGTTCCCCCGTTGCGCTTTCTTTTCGCCGCCCTGCTTTCGCTCGGCAGCCTGGCCTCGCTGCATGCCCAAAACGGGCACCCGGCGGCCACCCTGGCCACGATGCAGCGTGTGGCGGACTGGCAGCTCGCGCACCCGTCCCAGCATCCACCGACCGACTGGACGCAAGGCGCCGGTTATGCGGGCCTGATGGCCCTGGCCGGCCTCGCCGACAGCCCGAAGTATCACGACGCACTCGTCGCCATGGGCGAGGCCAACCACTGGCAGCTGGGGCCCCGGATTTATCACGCCGACGATCACTGTGTCGGGCAGACCTACGCCGATCTCTACCTGCGGGATCACAACCCGGCGATGATCGGGCCCCTGCGCGAGCGCTTCGACGGCATCCTCCCCCGGCCGGCCGGCCGGCCGGATCTCGATTTCACCCGGCCGCGCGCCGGCGACGAGTGGTCCTGGTGCGACGCGCTTTTCATGGGTCCGCCCACCTGGCTCCGACTCTACACGGCCACCAAGGACGAGCGGTATCTCGACTTCGCCCTCCGCAACTGGTGGCGCACCTCCGATTACCTCTACGACCGGGAGGAGCATCTTTTCTACCGCGACAGCACTTATTTTCCGAAGCGCGAAGCCAACGGCCGGAAGGTGTTTTGGAGCCGCGGCAACGGTTGGGTCATCGCCGGGCTCGCGCGGGTGTTGGAGCGCCTGCCTGCCACCCATGCCGACCGGCCGCGCCTGGAACAGCAGTTCCGGGAAATGGCCGGGAAGATCCTCGCCTGTCAGCAGCCTGACGGGCTCTGGCGCGCGAGCCTGCTCGACCCCGCCAGTTATCCGCTGCCCGAAACCAGCGGGTCGGGTTTCTACACCTTCGCCCTGACTTGGGGCGTCAACCAGGGGCTGCTGGATCGGGCGTCATTCGAGCCGGCCGTCCGCCGGGCGTGGAGCGCGCTGGTGGCGTGCGTCGACGAATCAGGCAAGCTCACCCATGTGCAGCCGATCGGCGCCGATCCCAAGAAATTCGATGTGTCCTCCACGGAAGTCTACGGCGTCGGCGCGTTCCTGCTGGCCGGCAGCGAGATTTGCCGCCTGGACACGCCGCACTGAGCCCCCGGGATCCCCCCTCTTATGAAAACAAATGCCATGCGCTGCATGCTTGCCGCCCTCAGCCTCGGGATGGCCGCCGTCCCGTTGCATGCAGCGTTCGAGTCGGTCGCGGTCGAGATCACCGCTGAACCCCAACTGCCTCTCGCCCTCGTGCAGGGCGGACTGCGCAAGGCCCGGATTGTCATTGCCGTGGATGTCGCCGCCGACGGCCGGCTTGTGGACTGGCTGGTGGTTTCCGCCACGCATGAGGAGTTGATCCGCCCGTGTACCGAGGCCGTCGCCCAGTGGCGCTTCAAGCCAGCTCGTTACAATGGCGAGCCGGTGCCCGCGCAAGTCAGCTTCACCATCGACATCAGCCAGAACGGCGCGGTGGTGAGCCGGACGGCTTTCGAGAGCGCGGAGCATTTCATTGCGGACCTGACCGGCCGACAGCCCGACTACACAGCGTGTCCCGCCTCGGAGATGGACCGTCCGCTCGTCGCCATCACGCGGCTCGCGCCCCGCTACGCCACCGAGGCCGCGCAATCCGGGATCACCGGCCGGGTACGCGTACAGTTCTATGTGGACGAGCAAGGCACGGTCCGGATGCCGGCGGTGGCACCGGACGCCGATCCCTATCTCTCGGCGGCCGCCGTCGCGGCCATGCGCGGCTGGCGCTTTGCACCACCCACCAGCCGGGGTCGGCCCGTGTTGGTGGCCGCGGAACAGGAATTTGTCTTCGGCGGCGTGAAATAGGATTGAGGGCCGCCGTGCGCGGGGGCGGAAAAGCCCGGCGCAGAAGCGGGGAATCGATCTTAAAATAGAGCCAAAGGCCTGCGGAAGCAGGCATAAGACAGGAAGTTGCACGAGAGGATTGCGACTTGATATTAAAATACTTTTATGATTTGTTAAACTCTTTCCTTAATCGGGTTATTCATGACGCGAACTGTAAATCTGGCTGATGGTTGGAGCTTCCGCCGGCTCGGCGAGTCCAGCCGGAAAGAACCTTGGCAGCAGGTCGCTTTGCCCCATTCACCGTTCGTCAGCGACCTCGACGGCCGCAATCACTGGTTCGGTGAATGTGAATACCGACGGACACTCGAGCCGGTCCCGCGCGCCGCAGGCGAACGCGTCATCCTGTTTGTGGGTGCGGCGATGCAAACTGCCCGGGTATTCGTCAATGACCGGGAAGCCGGCCACCACGCGGGCGGCTTTCTGCCCTTTGAGATCGATCTGACCGCCGCCCTGCCTGACCATGGCCCGGCGGAATTGTTGCTCCGGCTCGATAATCGTGAGAATGCCGATATTCCCCCGGGCAAACCCTACGAGGAACTGGATTTTTGCTGGTATGGCGGCCTCTACCGCAATGTGGAGCTGCGTCTCCGCCCCGAATTGCACATCACTGAGGCGATCGCCGCGAATGTCCGGGCCGGCGGAGGCATTTTCCTGCGCACCTTGGCCGCCACTCCAGCCGCCGCCACCATCCGGGTCGAAACCCACGTGGGCAACACGTCAGCCATGGACCGCCGCTGCCGCGTACGGGTCGAGTTTGCCCAGCAAGGCGTCATCGCCGCGTCGGCCAGTTCCGGGCTGGTCACCATTCCCGCCCTCGGCGCACAATCGGTGGGATTGGAGCTGACCGTGGAGAATCCGCAGCGGTGGAGCCCGGACATGCCCCATCTCTATGACGTCACCATTTCGCTGCGCGACTCCGAGAACCGCGGGCTCGACGAGCAAAGGGTCCGGTATGGCATCCGCCGCATCGCCTTTTCCCGGTCACGGGGCCTGACCATCAACGATCGCCGCGTTCGCCTGCGGGGCACCAACCGCCACCAGGAAATGCCGGGGGTCGGCTATGCCGTGCCGCGCGCAGCCCAGTATCGCGACGCCCTGCGGATCAAGGAAGCCGGCTTCGACTACGTGCGCCTGTCCCATTATCCGCAGTCGCCCGAATTTCTCGCCGCGTGCGACGAACTGGGGATTGTCGTGATGAACTGCATCCCCGGCTGGCAGTTCCTGGGCGGCGAGCGCTTCATCGAAGCCTGCGTGGAGAACGCCCGCCAGTTGATCCGCCGCGACCGGAACCACGCCTGCGTGATCCTGTGGGAATTGTCGCTCAATGAAACCCCCATGGATTCGACGCTGGCGGAGCGCCTGCACGCGACCGGCCACGAGGAATATCCCGGGGACCAGATGTTCACCTGCGGCTGGATGGATCACTATGACGTGTTCATCCATTCGCGGCAGCACGGCCAGATCCACACCTGGAGCCGGGGCGACAAGGCGCTCGTCGTGGCCGAATACGGCGACTGGGAATATTACGCCCAAAACGACGGATTCGACCAGGCGACGGGCGCCGGGGTGTACGATCCCCGGACCAACAGCCGGCAGTTGCGCCGCGACGGCGAGCGTGGCCTGCGGCAGCAGGCGTGGAACCATCAGCAGGCGTTGAACGACACGTTGTCGTCGCCGGCGGTGCTGGACGGCCAGTGGGCCGTTTTTGATTACGCGCGCGGTTATGATCCCAACCGCGCCGCCGTGGGGGTGATGGATGTATTCCGCCTGCCCAAATACTCCTACTACTTCTACCGGAGCCAGCGCGACGCCGGCGAGCCGGTTGCCGGCCGCCCGGCTCCGCATGAAATTTTCATCGCCTCGCACTGGACGCCGGCCTCGGACCTGCGCGTGGTGGTTTTCAGCAACTGCGACGAGGTGGAATTGCGCCTGAACGGCACCGTCGTCGCGCGGCGCCTGCGCGAAGCGACCGCTCTCGCCCAACATTTGCCGCATCCGCCCCATTTCTTCGACCTGCCGCACTTCACGCCCGGCACGCTCGAGGCCATCGGTTATGTGGGCGACAAGCCCCGCGCCCGACATCGCGTATCCACGCCCGGCCCGGCCGCCGCGCTTGAACTCGTGGTCGACGATGCCGGAATTTTTCCGCGCCCCGGCGAGCCCGATGTCCTCATCGCGCACGCCCGCGTGGTCGACGCCGCCGGCAACCTCGGCGTCGAGGAAACCCAGGTCATCACCTTCGCGGTGGAAGGCGCCATCCTGGTGCATGGCCCGACGGTGGCGGCCGAGGCCGGCATCGCCTCCGTCGTCCTGCGGCTCCCGCCTCAATCCCACGGTTTCACCCTGACCGCCACGTCCAGGGCGGCGGGGAAAATCATCCCGGCATCGCTGGATTGGAAACGCCAGCCCGCCGAAGCGGCGATGGATGCGCCCCGCCCGAAAATCGCGCAGTTTGTCGCCAAATAGGCCTGGTCGCTTTATCCCCATGAAATCCCCGCTCCCCGGCGTTCCCGCCCTGCTCTGTCTCCTCGCGCTGCCGTTCGTCCGCACCCCGGCCGCCGACGCCTCTCCCGTCGGAAACCCCTGGCACTCGCTCTTCAACGGTCGGAACCTAGACGGCTGGACGATCAAGATCGCCGGCCATCCGCTCGGGGAAAATTACGCAGACACCTTCCGCGTCGAGGACGGCATGATCAAGGTCTACTATGACAAGTACGACAAGTTCGCGATGCAGTTCGGCCACCTCTACTCGAACATTCCCTACTCCCACTACATCCTGCGCCTGGAGTATCGCTTCGACGGCAAGGTGATGGCGGATGCGCCCGAATGGTGCAATTCGAACAGCGGCGTGATGATTCATTCCCAGTCCCCGCTGAGCATGTTCCGCGAGCAGCTGTTCCCGGTGAGCCTGGAGTGCCAGTTCCTGGCCAGCGTCGGCACCGGCCCGCGCCAGACGGCCAGTGTTTGCACGCCGGGCACCAACATCGAAATCGACGGCAAACTGATCACCCAGCACATCGTGCGCTCCACGGCGCCGGTATTTCCGATCGAGGAATGGGTAAAGATTGAGGTCGAGGTGCATGGCAACCGCGAGATCATCTACCGAGTCAACGGCGAGGAAGTGCTCCGCTACCAGAAGCCGCAGCTCGACCCGAACGAGACCGACCCCCAGCGCGCAGAGTCCGTCCGCCAACTGATGGCGGCGGGGGCGCCGAAGTTCCTCGAGTTCGGCCACATCGCGCTGCAAGCCGAGGGCCACCCCGTCTGGTTCCGCAACATCGAGCTGCGCACGCTTGAGGAATAACCCGCTTGCCCTCCCCCTGATGAAAACCTGCCGCGGCCTGCTCGCCACCCTTGCCCTCATGATCTCCTCCCTGGCTCCCGGCGCCGAATCCGGTCCCCGCCTCGGGCTTCAGTCATGGACGTGTCGCAACATGAACTTCGATCAGGTGGTCCAATTCGCCGTCCAGCACCATCTCAAGTACATCGAGTTCATGAGCGGACACCTCGATCCCAACGCTCCGGCCGAGGAATCGCTGCGCAAGAAGGCGATCCTGGACCAGCACGGCCTGGTCGCCTACTCGTTCGGCGTCAATCAGCCCGGCTTGGACGCCGCCGCGAACCGGAAGCTGTTCGAGTTCGCGAAACTGATGGGGATGAAGCTGATCATCGTCGAGCCGGGCAATCCCGCCGCGTGGGACAACCTCGAGGCGTTGGTGAAGGAATATGACCTGAAGCTCGCGATCCACAACCACGGTACCGGTTCGGTGTATGGCGATCCCGCGACCGTTAAGCAGGTGTTGGCCGCGCGCGACCACCGCATCGGCGTATGCCTCGACATCGGATGGATCACGGCGGCGGGGTTCGACGCCGCGGCCGTGTTCCGCGACTATGGCGACCGGGTCTACGACCTGCATTTCAAGGACAAGGTCGTCGCGGAGGTTGACGGCAAAAAAATCGCGACCGACACCGAGCCGGGCCGCGGCCAGGCCAACTACCAGGGCCTGGTGGCGGAAATCAAAAAGCGCGGCTGGGACGGCGTGTTCGCCATCGAGACGGACAGCAATGATTTTGCCGCGAATCCGGACCATCTCGTGTCCGAGGCCGCGAAATTTTTCGCGCGGAACTTCGGGCCCTAGCCGCGGCTACTGGACCGAATTCCGGTCGATCAGGCGGATCGGGAGCATGAGATTTCGTTTCGCCACCTCCTGCCCCGCCGTCAGCCGGTCGAGCATCGCCACCGCCTGCTCCGCCATGTCGCGCAGGGGCTCCTCGATCGTGGTCAGCGGCGGGTTGAGCAGCGAGGAAATGCGCTCGTTCTCGCCGCCGATGAGCGAGATGTCCTGCGGCACCTTGAGGCCCATGACATACGAAAGAATGTGCAGGCATTCGAGCGACTCGAAGCTCGAGCCGGGGGCGTAGATGGCGTCGGCGCCCGCGCGGACAATGCGGGTCACCACGGAGACATGGTTGCTCTCCGGACCGAACAGCGATGCGCGCTGCTCGTCGATCGGCAGGCCGGCGTCGGTGAGTGCCTTGCGGAAACCGCGCAGGCGCTCGGCGGAGGGGAAGTAATTGCCGCCCAGGTAGGCCGGGCGGGTCTTGCCGCGGTCAATGAAGTGCTTGGCCGCCAGGTAGCCGGCATTGTAGTGGTCGGAGCAGACGATGTATTCGTCGGGATCGACCGGGAATTTGTCGATGTGCACCACCGGCATCCGCTTCTCCAGGTCGGCCACCAGCTCGCGCAGCGCGTTGGCCTGGGTGACGACGATAATGCCGTCGAAAAACTTGGTCGGCAGCTCCTCGAGGGGATTCAGCGGCAACAACACGCCGATGTTGCGCCGCGAAAAGGCGTAGGAAAGATGGGCGGTGAGCGTTGCGGAGTAGCCGCCGAACCGATCGGGATAGGTCGGCTCCGACAGGATGACGATCTCGCGGTTGCGGACCGACGCCTGTGGCTTGAGGTTCAGCAGCGCGGCGGCGCGGAGGACGCTTTCCCGGGTCTCCTCCTTGACGCGGTCGCGGTTGTTGAGCACGCGGCTGACCGTGCCGGGGGACACCTTGGCGATCCGCGCGAGATCGTAGATGGTGGCCTTCTTGCCGGCGATGAGCGGCCGGATGGCCTCCTTGGATGCGGATTTGATGGAGCGGGCGGACGAGGAACTCGGGGATTTGCTGACGGACTTTTTCACAGAGGGTGGTGCTTGATCTCTTGCGGGCAGATAAGTCCGGAGGGGTGAAAAACGCGATGTAATAGTTTTCCCAGGTGTAGAACTCATTGGCGGGGCTCCCAGAGGGTGACCCGGGAGCGGCGGTCATAGGGCGGATAAAAGACGAAGCCCCCGGTCACCAGCTCGATCCGCCCGTCATTGAAGAGGTCGGCCGCCTTGACAACGATCAGGTGGGTCGGCTGGTGGGCCAGGATCCGCGGGGTAAACCGGTTCTTCCCGTCGTTCTCGAAGCACATGAGCGAAACCGCTTTCGGATCCTCCCAATTGTTGAAGCCGCTCGAGGCCACGAGGTCGAGGTCACCATCGCCGTCGAGGTCCACGGCCACCGGGCTGTAGCAGCCCGGAAAATCCCCCACCCGGTGAAATGCGAATTTGCCGTCCCCGAAGTTCTCCAGCCATTGCACCCCATGCCACGGCCGCGAACCGGGCGTGGCGTAGTCAAAACCGTCGCCGTTGGTATAGACGATGTCCGGCCGGCCGTCGCGATTGACGTCTGCAATCGACAGCCCGCTGCTGCCGTAGTCCTTGTTGGTCGAACCGTAGAGGACCCGATCGCGGAAATGACCCGCGCCATCGCCCATGAAGGCGTGCACTTCCTCCGAATCCTGGGCAACGAGGGCCACGATGTCGGGATTGCCGTCGCCGTTCAGGTCGGTCACCGGCGCATGGATCGTGCCCGGCAGGTCCAGCAACTGGTGGCTGGCGAACTGCCAGTTACCGAGGTTCTCCATCCAGCGGATCTCGCCCTCGATGTAGCCGAACTGCCCGACCACCAGGTCGAGGCGGCCGTCACGGTTGAGATCGGCCGCGGCCACGTAGGTCACCCGCGCGACGTCCTGAAGCAGGATCCGGTTCGTGAAATGATTGGTGCCGTCATTGACCAGCACCACGACGGCGCCGCTTTTCACGTTGCTGGGCGGGATCACGCCCATCGATGCCACCAGCACGTCAAGGTGCCCGTCGCCGTCGAGGTCCGCAACCTCCACGTGGGCCGGACCGGCGATGCCCTCGCCCAGGTCCTGCTCCTCGAATTCATGCGGCCGCACCTGGCGAATCCAAGTCACCCGGTTCTGGCGCGCGTCGCACACGAGGATGTCCTTCAACCCGTCGCCGTCGAGATCCGCGATGGTCAGGTCGGTGATCAGTGGATTCTCGTCCGGCGTCCGCCCGATCGGCCGGGACGCGAAGAAATCCTCCCCCAGCGGGCGGTGGGTGCCGGCGCGCCCGGCCGCGCCCGGCCGTTGCTTCAGGAGAAAGACCGTGCCCCCGAGCACGACGGCAACGATGGCGGCAACCAGGATTTTTTTGTTCATGGCGGAAAAGCAGTGAGCGGCAGGATTATTGGAAAGTCTCGGGCGTGATCCGGCCCGCCAGCCGCTCCTGCAGCGCGGCCCGGAGTTCCTGGTCCGCGGGCGGCAGCAGCGAAAGGGCTTTTTGCCACTGGGCGCCGGCCTCCGCGGTCTTGCCGGCCTGGTAGAGCACGTCGCCCCAGCTGAGATAAATCGTCGGATTGGCCGGCTGGAGCGCAGCCAGGCGGCCCAGCGCCTCCGCCGCTTGGGGAAAATGCTTCAAGCGCACGGCCACATCGGCTTTCAGCGCCTGCGCATTCAGGTCGCCATTGTTGAGGAGGATGGCCCGCTCGGCGAGGGCTGCGGCTTCCGCCAGCTCGCCGCGTTCCGCCGCCCCGCCCCCGGCCTGGAAATACGCCGATCCCAACAGGCCGGCGAGGTTGTCCCGCACCGGCGAATGGGCGGGGGCGCCGGCCAGCGCCGGCTCCAGGACCTTGATCGCGGCGGCCGGATCGGATTTGCCGAGATAATATTCCCCGAGCAGGGCGCGCGACGGAAGGTCGGCCGGATAGGCCGCCGCCACCCGCTGCAGGCAAACCGCGGCGGCCTCGCGCTCCCCGGCCGTCCAGTAGATCTTCGCGAGGCTCATGTTCTGCGCCTGCAGGTACGGCTCCTTGCCGAGCACTTTCTCCAGCAGCGTCCGGGCCAGCCGGTCGTCGCCCTGCCGCAAGGCCACGTCGGCATAGGCCTTGGCCAGCGGCAGCGAATCGGGCGTCTTGGCGTAATAGCCCGCAATGACCGTCGCGGCCTCGGAAACGTTGCCCATCGCGAGCAGCGACTGGACCAGGTACGGGCAGATTTTTTCCGGGTCGCCGCCCTTGCCCAGTGCGGCGTAATACTCGCGCACCGCGGTGATGTGCTCGAGGGCCTTCGCATGGGAGACGCCGGCGAACATCATGGTGATGGGGCCCGTCGGATCCAGCACGGCCAGCCGGTCCAGCAGCGGCACGGCTTCCTCCATGCGGCCGAGCTTGAAATATTCCTCGAAGGTCAGCGACAGCCGCTGCGCATCGTAGCAATCCGCCAGGAGCGCATCCAACCATGGGTCGGCCGGCGGCAGCCGGGGTTTCTGCTGGCTCCACTGGCTCAGCGCAACCGCGCGCGCGGTCTCCCCCCGCCGCTCCATGATTTTCGCGAGCAAGGCCGCGCCCGCCATGGCATCGGGATGGACCGCCATCACCCTCTCCAGCCGGGCGATTGCCGCCGCGTCGTCCCCGCGCTGGAGGGCGCCGCGCGCCAATCCGATAAGCGCCTCCGGCTGGTCCGGTTCGAGGATCAGGATGGCCGCATACGCGTCCTCCGCCGCCGCCTCCTGTCCGGACTTGAAAAATGCATCGGCCAGCGCGAGGTGCGCCGGCAGGTATTCCGGCGCGGCGGCGAGCACGGCTTGCAACTCACCCTGCGCGCCCGCCAGGTCGCTGTCCTGCTGGGCAATGTCCGCCAGGTAATAATGATCGCGGGCTGTCAGCCCCCCCGGGGCGGCGGCGATCACCCGGTAGCAGGCCTTGGCCTCGGCGAAGAGGCGGTTGGCATGGTAGAGCCTGGCCAGCCGGCGCACGGCCTCGGGCTCCGGAACGGAAGCGCGATCAACCGCCCCGCGCGCTTCGCGCAAAGCCTGGTCAAACGCCGGCGGCAGCTGGGCATGCGGCACAAGGACCGGCAGTCGCGGGAGCTCCGCCCGCCGGCAGGCGGTGACGCCGAGGGTGAGGATGGCGGCCAGGACCGATGCGATTCGCCGGAGTGTCATCACGTGATCTATATCGGGCTACCATCCGTCCGGCGCAAGGTTCCGTGCAGTGCCCCCGGCACAACCGCCCAAAATAAAGCCCTCCCGCAATTCTCCGGGAGGGCTTTGAACTGACTGGGCTGCCGGATGGCGCCTGGACTACCCTAAAAGTCCAGCGTCGTGGTCAGGTAGAAACTTCGCGGTTGGACTATTCGATAGGTCGAATGCGTGCCGTCAGGATTGGCGGCGATGGGCTGGAAGCCCCCGCCCTGGTCCAGGTCGCGCATGTTGAGCTGGAAGCTGAGGTCATATTTCTCGTGGAAGACCTTCATCTTGTAGCCCACCCATGCATCGATGCCGAGACGCGGCGAATTGTAGTAGGGATGCGCGAGGTCCAGCGCGATGGGCGTGCCGGAGGCGTCAAGGATCTGCGGGTTGCCGATGATGGATTTCTCGATGTAGCGGACACCACCGCCGAAATTCACGCCCTTCAGTACACCATCGGTGAAGGTGTAGTTGGTGAGAGCGCTGGCGTGCCACTTGGCGAGCTGCGGCGACGGCTGGCCGTCCACCGACTTGTAGAGCAGGTAGTACGGGTTGTTGTCGTTGTTCCATTGCTGTTCGCCGGTGCGACCCACGCCCCAACCCACGTTCTGGCCGGTGTAGGGGCCGGACCAGAGAGCCGGGATGCTCTTCCAGTAGGCCAGGCGATTTTCGATAAAGGCGGTCAGCGGCGCGGCAATGTCGCTCTGCTTCGCTTCCTGCTTCGAAATACTGGCCATGACGCGCCAGTTCTTCGTCACGTTGTAGGTGATTTCGAGTTCAATGCCTTTCGACACGTTCGAGGAGGTGTAGGCATTGGCCAGCCGCGGGTCGCCGACGATCAAACCGGGGGCGATGAGCGGCTTGTAGGTGATGCCGGCCTGGCGGGCCAGGTCGGGCATGAAGGTGAGCTCCATGTAGGGCACGGTCCACTGGCCCAGCGGGAAGGTTAGGTTGTCCGCACCCGCGCCCGCAGCCGTGAGTTCAAACCAGTTCAACTTGGCGTTGAGCTTGTCGTCCAGCAGGCGGACGGAGAACCCGTATTCCTTGGTCAGGCCTGTGGGACTGGGCGTCGGGTTGAGCAACATGTCCACCGCGCCGGCATTGGGGATGAAGTTCTCGGCATGATTGTAGTGGAAGCTCAGCCATTTGAGCGCATGGAAGACGACGCCGTAGGTCTTGGTCGATTTCGAGAATTTGTTGACCGGCCCATACGGGCCGGCGGGCCCCACCACCCCGGGGCTTGCGGTGTTGTTGACCGAGGCCGCCGAGGAGGTCTCGTCCTCGTCGCGACGGAAACCGATCATGGGAACGATGCGGTCCTGCCACAGGTAACCCTGCACCACCACGGCTGACGTCTTCAGGTTGCGCAGCGACTTGGAATCGCTCTTCAGCGCGTAGAAGGCGTCGAGCGTATTGGTCTTGAAGGTGCCAGAACCGGAGTCGAAGTAGATGTTCGGGGTGACGCCGCTCACCAATCCCGGGTGCTGCGGAACTGTCTGGGCCCGGTAACCATTGCCCGCGTTACCGCCGAGATAGTAACGGTAGTTGATGTTCTCGACCGTCGGGTTGGCGACATCCTTGGCATTGTACTGCCAGTGTTCGGTCTCCGTCCGGCGTTTTTCCGTGAAGCCGGTCAGCACGTAGCGGCCAAGCCACTTGTTGTATTTGTTCAGGTCGAGGTTGTAGGTGAGCGTGCCGCGCCAGACCTCGTTGGTATTGTGGTCGGTGTTCTTATTGTCCAAGCCGCCGAACTGCATGAAGGTCTCGCCGACATGGGGATTGGGCGCGCCACCCGGGAGACGGGCGTTGACGTCGACGGAGTACACCGCATAACCGCTGCGGAACAGATTGAGGTACTCCGCATCCACCTTCTCGTTCACGTAGGCGAAATTGGCATTCAGGTCGTGGACGATCTCCTGGTCGATCGAGAAGTTGAACGCCTTGTATTTGCGGTACTTGTCGAGGCTGGGATTGAGGTTCACCCCGGCCAGGTTGATATAATCGCTGTCGTTGAGGCGGTAGGCCGTCGCCCCGGATTTGGTGGCCTGGAAGAAGTCGTAACCCCGGTCGGCCGGCGTGTTGTAGTTGATATTATACGAGCCCTCCCGCGCGCCGGAGGCGTTGTAGATGACGACCTGCGAATTCGTGAAGTCCTGCGTGAGCTGCGGGGCCGCCGGCTGGCCGGAGGCGCTGTCGAAGATGGGCTTCCCCGCGGCAATCCACTGGGTGATGCCGTCTTCCGGCGTCAGCGTATTGGGATTGTTCGCCTTCACGTTCTGCGTCTCGTAGCCGGCGCGGATCGTCGTCTTGCTCCAAGGCTGGTAGGTGCCCGTGAAGTAAAGGCGGTTGTCCTTCTTGTAGGAGGGCTCCTGCTTGTAGCCGACGTCGGAATGGGCCGCCGCGACCCGGAAGGCGAGGACGTCCTGCTTGACCACCACGTTGCTGTTCAGGGTCGCACGGAAGTCGCCCCAACTGCCATAACGGAGGCTCACCTGGTTGTGGTTTTGCGCGAGACCCGCCAGTTGCGGCGAGAAGTTGATGATGCCGGCGGGGGAACCGAGGCCGGCGAGGATCGAGTTCGGGCCGCGGTTGATCGTCACCTCATCGAGGTTGTAGGAATCGAAACCGTTGTAGGTGCCGATGGTGTAGAAATAGTCGCGGGTGTAGTCCGCCGCCGCCAGGCCGCGGATACGATTCGAGTTGTTGAAGTTGCTCGCGACGCCATCCGAGGGACGGCCGAGGGAGACGGTGGCGCTCGTGAAATCACGGCTGCCTTCCGTGCCGGCCGTGTAGGACAGGATGTCGTTCACGTTGACGGCCGACAGGTCGGTCAGGAATTCCTTGGTGACGACGGTAATCGACTGGGCGACGTCCTTGAGCGGAGTATTGATGCGGCTGCCGGCCAGCGTGCTGGTGGCGCGATAACCCTCGTCCTTGGTGGCATCGACCACGAAGGGAGACAACGTGACCACCTCCTCTTTCTTTTTGGTTTCAGGGTCGGACGTCGAACTGGGCGTGGCGACTTGCGCCAGGCCCGAAGCGCTAAGCAGGAACGAAAGCGACACCCCGAGGGCGAGGGACCGCGCTTTCGTCTGGGGACGGATAGCTTGCATGGTTGGGAGTTTTGGTAGGTTCACTGAGAAACGGGGAGGCCGCCTAATCGCCAAATGAAGCGTGCGCTGCCGAAGGACGGTGCGCACGGATTCGTAAAGGATCACGCTGGCATGGGGTGAAATGACGCTGGAGAGGGGTGAAAGGGAAGGCTATCGGCAGGCGGCGACAGTCCTCTCTGGGGTTTGGGTAACGCGATTCACGCCATTCTCACGCGAATCTGTCAACAGTATTTTATTCAGTAAAACAGTTTTACTGCGGCTCGGGGCTCGCTCGGCTCCAACCTCGCTTACGGTTCGTCGATTTTCAGGGGACTTGATCCCGTGGCCACCGGCACTTCGCTGGCCTTGCCCGATGGCCAGCGTACGCGTAACCGGCGGGGTGGATTATCGTCCCGCCAGCCGAAGAACCCGGCGGCAGCCGACTGGGTGTAGTAGCCCGAACCGGCAGCCAGCTCGACGGTTTGGGTCGAACCGTCGGCAAGCTCGAGCGTCAGGCGCGCCCCGATTGCCCCCGGGTTTCCCCTCGCGCCCCGCAGGATCACGCGGAGGGAATGATGGCCAGCCTGGCCATTGTTGCGGAATGCCAGGAGCGTGCTGTTGTTCCGCGAGACCAGCAGGTCGGGCCAGCCGTCTCCGTCTAAATCCAAGACCGCCGCCGCCTTGGCATCGCCCGGAACGATCAGGCCGCTGGCGCCGGCCGGGACGGGCGTGAAGCCGCCCCCGCCATCGCCCTGCAGCAACTGGCCGAGACCGCCGTCGAACCGGCCGGTCGAGGGCACCGGCGCATAGGAGTTTTGCGCCACGAAAATGTCGGCCCGCCCGTCGCCGTCAAAGTCGCCGGCCACGAGACCCTGCGCGGGCGCAATCTGCGCCAGCCGCGGCCACGGCTGGAATCGCCAGGTGCCATCCGGCTGGCTCAGGAAGACGCCGCCCTGGAAATTCGTCGCCACGAACCGTTCCGCGGCCGCCAGCTTCGCCTCGCCGACAATTTCACCGAGCGAGGCACGGGCATAATAGTCGTTGCGCGCATAGCGCTTGAGGATCGCCGGCACCGCCGCGCCCAGGTCCCTGCGCGCGCGCCGGGGATAAAGCCGGTCCCCTTCATAATAACCCTCGACCAGCTGGACGCCATCGTCGCCATTGAAATCGCCGGCGAACAGCAGTGCCGGATGCGCGGGATCGGCGCGGTAGGGCGTGTTCAGCCCGAGATTGCCCGCCGCATAATCGAGGCGGCCGTCACCGTTGAAATCCGCCGCGGCGAGCGAGGTCCACCACCCGGTCCCGCCGGAAGTGAACCCCGCCTTCTCCGTCCAGTCCTCGAAGCCCCTGCCCTGCCCATTGTGGAAATATTTCACCTGCCCCCACTCGAGCGCCACCAGGAGGTCGGGCCAGCCGTCGTTGTCCACGTCGCTCCACAGCGCGGCGCTCACCATGCCCGCCTCCCGCAACGCGGGTGCCAGCGCGGCGGTCACGTCCTCGAACCGCCCGCCCCGATTCGCCAGCAGCACGCTCTTCGGCGCGAACGGATACAGGCCCGGGCCGGCGCGCGCCCCGAGGAAAATTCCCAGCCGGCCGGAATGGTCGAAGTCCGCCGCGGCCGCCGCGCCCACGCTCAGCGACAGCGGCGGGAGCATCCCGGCGGGCGCCGCGCCGAAGCCGCCGTGCCCGTCGTTGAGGTAAAGCACGGGCTGGTACTCGGGCGAACCCGCGGGCCGCGCGACGCCGCCCTTGGTGACGAGCAAGTCGGTCGCGCCATCGCCGTTGGCGTCAAACAGCAGGAGCGGGCCGTCGTTGAGCACCCCGGCGGCCTCGCCGACGGCCGTAGGCGCCGTAAAATGGGCCGGCCCACCTGCGAGCACGAGGCGCGCGGAGCCCGGTGCCGTTCCTCCCAAGACCACATCGTCGTGCCCGTCGCCCCGGACATCCCCGATCGCGATCGCCGGGCCGCGCCGGTTCTGTCGCATCGGCAGCAGCGGATTCTGGCCGGTCTCATCAATCCGCGCCTCGGGCGACGCCAGCGCCAGGTTGAAGGCCTGGCCGACCTCGGTGAACTGCGAGCCGGGCGGTGGCGCCGGTGGCGTCTCGGGCGCGGTGGATTCGGTGATGACATACCGCCGGTCGCCGGCGAGGCCGGTGAACGCTTGCTCCCGGCCGTCGGGCCACGTCACAACCAGCCGTCGGACCTGCGTCTCGTCGCCCAAGCCGAAATGCAGCACCGGTTCCGAACTCGAGAGCACCCCGCGCGCGAGCACGAGCTGGCGCACCTGCGGTCCCGCGGCGGTTTCGATCCGCACCGTGGCGCCCACGCCGAAACGGTTCGAGTGCGTGCCCCGCAGGGCGATGACCAGGCGGTGGCCGGTGTCGGAATCGTTGCGCAGCAGGGTCACGCCCTTCTGGTAATTCGTGTAGACAAGGTCGAGGTCCCCGTCGCCGTCGAAATCGCCGAAGGCCGCGCCATAGCTCACACCCTTTTCGTCGAGGCCCCAGGCCGCACCGACATTTTCAAACCTGAGATCGCCCAGGTTGCGAAACGCGAGGTTCGCCTCGGCGAGCATCGGGCTGGCGCGCTCGATGCGGATCTTCTCCGCGGTGCTTTCCGCGAGCGCCATGCGCGTGATCAGGTCGGCGTTGTGCGACTCGCGGTGCATGCCGTTCGTCACGTGCAGGTCGAGCCGGCCGTCGTTGTCGAGATCCTCGAACCGCAGCGACCACGTCCAGTCCGTGGCCGCGAGGCCGGCGAGGTATGCTGCTTCCAGCGTGCGCGGCGTGCCGGTGCCGAGATAAAGCGCGTTGCGCAGGTATTGCGGCGCGGCCGAGGCCTCCGCTCCCGCCGGGTCGCCGCTGAGCGCCCGGGTCGGGGCCATCGTGCGCTGGTCCTTTTCGTGCGTCGTCGCGGCCATGTCCGCGACCAGCAGGTCGATCAGGCCGTCGTTGTTCACGTCGCCCAGGTCCGCGCCCATCGAGGAAAATGGCGTGTGCGGCACCGCCGTGTCGATGACGTTCGTGAACGTGCCGTCGTGGTTGTTGCGGTAGAGCGTGTCCGGCGGGGCGAAGTCGTTCGCGACGTAGAGGTCCGGCCAGCCGTCGTTGTCGTAATCCCACCAGGTCGCGGAATGGCCCTGGCTCTCGTCGCCGATGCCGGCGTGATCGGTCACGTTCGTGAATGTGCCGTCGCCGTTGTTGTGAAAGAGGTAATCGCGCTGGCCCTTGGGATGCCCCGCCTGGTCCAGCAGGTTGGTCTGGATGAAGACATCCAGCCAGCCGTCCCGGTCGTAATCGCAGAAGGCGGCCATCACCGACGAGTCCGTCACCGCCAGCCCGCGGGCCGCGGCCTCCTCCTTGAAGGTGCCGTCGCCCTGGTTGATGTAGAGCAGATTGGGCGCGGCGAAGCGGCAGACATAAAGGTCGAGGCGGCCGTCGTTGTTCACGTCCACGAACGTCGCGCCCTGCTTCCAGATGCCCGCCGCGGCCCCCGCGTCGCCCACGCCGGCCTTCCCGGTGACATCCTCGAACTTCCAGCCGCCGAGGTTGCGGAAAAGCCGGCAGCTCTCCGTCTTGCTCACCACGAAAATGTCCGGGCGTCCGTCCCCGTCGTAATCGCCCACCGCCACGCCGGTGCCGACGGCGCCGAGTTCGAGCTCGTGATAACGGTCGGCCCACATTTTCGGGTCGGCATAGCGGTTCTCGGTGACGACGCCGGTTTCCTCCGGCGGCATCGTCCGGAACATCGTGGCGCCGCGCGGTCCCGAGCGCGCCGCGAGCGGTGACTCGGCCAGGCCCTCGCGCGGTTCCGCGCCGTCCGTCGCCGCGACGGCGGCGACCAGGCCCGCCACCCCC
>CAYZSN010000164.1:0-3714 GCA_964481095.1 uncultured Oleiharenicola sp.
GATCGTGCCGGCATAGTTCTGCTCGGTGTCCGGTTTCACCACCGCAATGACGGTGGCATCGGCGGCGCCATCGGACACGTCCACCGGCGCCGGGGAGATGAGGGCCTTCTGGCTGTCGTCGTACTGGACGACCGGTTTCCCGTTGATGGCGTCAGCCACATAAAGCGGCTGGCGACCCGTGTCGTTGAGTTGCACGACGTGAAATCCGTGGCCGGAGACGTCGGTCCACTGGCTGACCTTGTTGTCGCCGTCCTTGGTCACTCCTTTGTCGGCGCGGTACCAAGCCCGCAAACCGCTGCCGACCGTCGGTGCGGGCCAGGGACTCAGGCTTCCGGTATAAGACTGCAGCAGCGTCCGGCCCACACCGCCCGGATCGTCGCTGGCGCCATAGCTGCGCGTGCCGAGATATTGGTCCTCCCACGTATCGGGCAGGCCGTCGGCGTCGGCGTCCGGGTCGATATACTTCGTGGCCAGCGCCGCCTCGATCGACTGGCGCTCGGTGGTCGTCAGCGCGCGGTTGTAGACGAGGATCTCGGCGATCTGGCCGTGAAACGCATAGTAAGGCGACGCCCCGTTGCCGACGCCAAGGCGCGCGGGCAGCAGTCCCATTGTGGCAGACACCTCCGCGCTTCCCTGCGTTGCCCCATTGAGGTAGGTGGTCGAAGCGGTGCCGCTCTTGACGGCGGCAAAGACCTGCACGGCGCCGCCGGCGGCGTTGATCGACGGCGACTGCCGGGTGTTCCCTTCCCCGTCCCGCCAGATAAGCTGGAACTGGTTGGCCGCGGTGTTGGGCGTGCTCACACCGAGGTTATAATTCCCATCGGTGCCCCAGTAAAAGATCGTGCCCGCGTAATTCTGCTGCGCGTCCGGTTTCACCACCGCGATGATCGTGGCGTCAGCGGCGTTGTCGGTCACGTCAGCCAGGCCCGGTGAAAGCAGGGCCTGGTGGCTGTCGTCATACTGCACGGCCGGCTGTCCGTTCATCGCGCCGGCCACGAACAAGGGCTGGCGATCCGCGTCCGCAATCTGAACCGCGTGGAAGCCGTGACCGGAAACATCCGTCCAGCGGCTGACCTTGTTGCTGCCGTCCTTGGTGATGCCTTTGTCCGCCCGGTACCAGGCCCGCAACCCGCTGGTCACGGTCGGCGCCGGCCATGGACTCAGGCTGTTGGTGTAGGATTGCAGCAATGTCCGACCGACCTCGCCCGGGTCGGTCGCGGCATCGTCCACCAAGGGATTGGAGCCGTGTTCAAATTCCCAAGCATCCGGGAGCCCGTCCGCATCGGAATCCGTGCTGTTGGGATTGGTCCCGGCGACATACTCCTCGAGGTTGCTCAACCCGTCGGAGTCGTGGTCGTCGTTGCGGTCGTCGAGCGCGGGATTCAGGCCGTGCGCCGTCTCCCAGGCATCGTCCATGCCGTCGTTATCCGCATCAGTGAACAACGGATTGTCAGCCCCCGCATAAAAATCGTCGAAATAGCTGTCGCTCACCGCGGCGGCCGTGAGCTTGAACAGCGACAGGTATGTTTTGGCGTTGTCGCGAAAGCCGAGCCCATGGGCCACCATCACCGCATCCACATAAAGATCCCATTTTTTCGCGGTGTAATTCTGCCGGATCGTAAAGCGGGTCCAAGCCGTAGCCTGGCCGTTCCCATCGAGCGCCACGGATTCTCCCGTCAGGATCCAGCGGCCGCCTCCGCTGCCGTCGCCATTCCAAGCGAGGATCTGGCCTTGGTTATCCAGCCGGACCAAGCCAACGCGAGAACCTTCCACATCAATGGTCGTGGACTCGCCGATGGTCCAGGTGACATTCGGCTGCGCGAAAAAGTCCGTATAGGTGATGACGCCCGATGAGGGCGCGCCAAAAGCGTGCGTGATTTGGGCCGGCGGTGAGCTTTGCGCCAATAAAACGGAATTCGCGCCCGCGAATGCCTGGGCCGCCGTGACGGTCGCGCTTCCCTGAACGACGGTCCAATTGTCCTGTCCGTCCAAGTTGCCCGTGGCGATGCCGTCCGCCGTTTCGAAACCGACCGCATAGGGCGGCACCGTCTGGGACCACAACGCAGGGGCGACAAGCAGGGCAAGGACGCACAGAACATTTCTGTTCAGACAAGGACGGGCCGCAGGATTCATGAGAAGGGAAATTACCGCGATTCCACCTCCCATGACTTATTCATCACGACATGCGCAGACGCGCGTGGCGTCGGTGCGGGCCCCTTGTCGGTCGAAACAGACCCTGGAAAGTGCGATTTCACCGGGGCCCGTTCCTGCGAAATCAACTGGGGGAGAAGAAAGTCCGGCGATGATTCCGGTGACAAGGCAAACTTGTTCACAACCGCCGTTTGGCGCGGCCGGTGTGCGTCATAGCCGCCGCGGGTGACCGCGCCGGCCGGCCGGCGCGGTCACCGGGCCAGTTCCACCGACACGACACGCAGGCTCACGTTGAGCTGCCCGGGATTGGCGCGGTCCGCCGCGACGGTGAACTGCTCCAGGGCGATATAGGGCGAGCGCTGCACGAGCGCGGAGTAGAAGCGCAGCAGCGGCTCCAGCTCCGCGCGGCGGAAATTCACCTGCACGGTGTGAAAGGAGAACTGATCGGTGCTTTCCTCCGTGCGCTGCGAGCCGATGTCCGCGGTGAGCCCCGCCTGGTTCGCCAGATTGCTCAGCTCGCCGACGAGCCGGGCGGCATTGAGCATTTTCGCCGGATCCAGGCTGCGGGTCGCGGCGGCGGCCTGCGCGGCGATGGCGTCGGCATGGTCCAGCCAGAGTTGCTGGCTGGCGAGATCGGCGCGCGCCGACTGCCACTCGGCCCACAGGGCGCGGGCCCGCCGCGCCCCCCGGCCTCCGCCGATCGCCAGCGCCAGGACGGCCAGGGCGATGAGCAGCATTTTTTCCCGCAGGGTGCGCCGGAGAAAGAAGGATCTCATGGCGGGTCGCTCCGGAGGAGCCCGTCGGGCTTGAACGTCGCAACCAGCGTGAACGAGGTCAGGCCGTCACGGGCGCGCAGGTCGCGCGTCTCGACCGACGCCAGCTCGGGCGCCGCCCGCAGCGCCGACTCGTAGGCCCCGGCCTCCGACGCGTTGGGGGTCTGCACTTCGATCTCGAAGGCCAGCCGGCCCGCGGTCGCCGCGCGGACGAACGACAGGGCCGGCGGGCGGTAGCGATTGAGCACCATCAGCATTTCGAACGGCATGAGCCGCCGTTTGGCCAGCTCCGCGATCCGCTCGCTGAGGCTCTGGGCGGTGGCGATTTTCTCCACGGCGGCGGCGCGGGCCGCGATGTCCGCCCGCTGGCGGCGCACCACCCCGCGGGCGCCGAACAGCCCGAGCTCGAGCACGAGCAAGGCGGCCAGCCCGAGCAGGGTCGCGACGAACACCCGCCACAATCCCTGGTCGCGCCGGCCGGTGCGCCGGCGTTCGGCCAGAAAGCCCTTCTCGCGCACGTCGGCCGTCACGGCCTCCCCGGGTCCGAGCGTGGCGGACCGGGCACCCTCCGTCGTCATCAGGCTGATCTCGATCGCCCGGCCGCCGGCCGGCCGCGGCGCGGCCGGCTCCCCGGGGATGTCCGCGAGCGGCGCGGTGTCCCGTCCCGTGCGCGCGCGCAAATAGGCCCGCCGGCCTGCCGTCTCCCCGGCCGGGGGGGCGGGCCGGGGGACCCCGGGGGGCGGCCGCGCGCGCCGCCCCGCCCCCGCGGCGGGCGGCGCCGCATCGGCGC
>CAYZSN010000165.1:0-23800 GCA_964481095.1 uncultured Oleiharenicola sp.
GGCGTGACCGTCTGGGCGCTGAAGGTGCTGACGGCCTTGGACGCCATGCCGCGACTGCGCCCGATCGAGGTCGACGGCCGGTTGCTGGGCGTGACCCTCGTCATTTCCGCCCTCACGGCGCTTTTCTTTGGCCTGTCGCCGGCGTGGCGTGGGGGAAACGTACGGGTGAATGCGCTGCTGGCGGACGGGGGGCTGAGCGCGACCGGCGGGCAGCGCGGGGCGCGGTATCGAAATTTGCTCGTGATCGCGCAGGTGGCGCTGGCCATCGTGTTGCTCACTGGCGCCGGCCTCATGCTCGTCAGCGTTTCCCGGGTGCTCAAGGTCGATCCCGGCTTCGATCCGCAGAACCTGCTCTTGGTGGAGATGAAACTGCCTTGGCAAAAATATGATTCCGAGGACGCGGTGCGGTCGGAAAACCTCCGCGGTGCGTTCATCGTCGAATGCCGGGACCGCTTTCGCGCCCTGCCCGGCGTCGTCGCGATCGGGGTGCGGGAGCGGATCGGCAACCAGCATTTCCAGTTCAACGGCCGCCGGGAATCCTTCTTCGCCGAGCACGCGGCATCGGGCGCCGAGCAGGCGAGCTATTTCCAATCGATGCGCATCCCATTGCGGGAGGGACGGGATTTCACGCTGGGCGACGTCGCCCAGCCGGAGAAAGTCATCATCAATGAAATCTTCGCCCGGCAATTCTGGCCGAATGCATCGGCGCTGGGCCAGAAGCTCGATGGCATTGGCGGCCAGGCCGGGATGGAAGTGATCGGGGTCGTAAATGACGCGCGCATCTGGGGGTACTTGGTTCCCGCTTTGCCCACGGTTTATCATCCGCTGGGCGCGAATTGGCTGAACGCAAAACGTCTCCCGGGAAGAAAACTGCAATTCGTGATTCGCAGCACGAAGGATCCGGCGACGTTGATCCCTTTCGTCCGTCGCGCGATCAAGGAAGTCGAGCCGGGATTGATCGACCCCAGCTTCAAGGTGGCGCGCCAGGTCCTCTACGACTCGACGCTGGCCCAGCGCACGTATCGCAACTACCTCGGCCTTTTCGCCGGGCTCGGCTCGTTGCTGGCGGCGCTGGGCATTTATGGCGTCCTGGCTTTTTCGGTGGCCCGGCGCACGCGGGAAATCGGCATTCGCATGGCGATTGGCGCCGATGCCCACGAAGTTCGCGCGATGGTCCTGCGCCAGGGCGCACGGCTGATCGGAACGGGGCTGCTCGCCGGGTTGCTGGCGGCAGCGGGGCTCACGCGCTTTCTGCAGAGCCAGCTTTTCCAAGTCAGCCCGACGGATCCCTGGGTGATGAGCGGGGCCACGGCGTTGCTGGTGGCCATTGGCCTGACCGCCTGCTGGCTGCCCGCCCGGCGCGCGGCGAAGGTGGACCCCGTGATTGCGTTGCGCGCGGAGTGACGTTTTGCTCGCTGTATGAGGACAACGGTCGCCGTCTGGGGCCTGCTCGCGCTGGGACTGTCCGGTTGCCACCATGCGCCGCCGGTGCTCGAGGAGAAGCTGACCGGCCGAAGCGCGTTCGCGTTCGTCGATCAGCCGCCGGGGCCGCCGCCAAAGTCGCAGGGCGAGGCCGCGGCACTGACGGGTAGCTCCAATTATTTTGAAGCCCGCCTGAATGAGCCGGCGCCCCTGCCGGTTTATCCGGCGCGGGCCTTGAAGGCGAAGGCCCGGCTGGCCACGATCGGCGTTCACATCACGGTCGACCCGAACGGGCGGGTTTCGGATGTCCGGTCGAGCATGCTGGTTTTCAACACGCCCGGTCCGTTTGCCGACGATTTCAGAGATGCAGTGGAGGCGGCGGTGCGACAGTGGAGCTTTATTCCCGCGCGGGCTGAGCACTTCAAAATCGTGCACGAGGGCGCCGCCACCTACAATCGCAGGACGACGGTGGAGAATGTGGAGACGGAGTTCGACCTGTCCTTCACGTTCACGGCCGACGGCCGCGTGGAGTCGAACGCCGCGAAATAGGATCGGCCCCTTTCATCGTTCTCGTACTCTTTCTCGTTTTCAGCAAATCCGAGCCGGGAGAACGAGTACGAGAAAGAGAACGATTAGTTATGTCCGCACCTGCTCGAAACGCGGGGCGAGGAGGTGGTTGATGGTCCAGGCCACGACGTAGGCGCTGCCGCAGATGACGAAGAGGATGACGTAGCCGGCGGTCTCGCCGCCGGCGGTGCCGTGGTAGTGGTCGAGCAGCGCGCCGGCGAAGGGCGGGAAGAGCATGCCGCCCACGGCGCCGGCCATGCCGGCGATGCCCGAGATCGCGGCGATGCTGCGCTGCGGGAACATGTCCGAGGTCGAGGCGTAGATCGTCGAGGACCACGCCTGGTGGGCGGCGCCGGCGAGGCCGATGAGCATCACGGCCGTCCACTCGCCGAGCTGCGGGGCGAAAACGACCGGCACGACGCAGAGCGCAAAGATGAACATCGCGGTCTTGCGCGCCCGGGTGACGGTCCAGCCGCGCGCAATGAGGTGTCCGCTGAGCCAGCCGCCGCCGAGGCTCAGCACGGTCGAGATGGCGTAGATGGTGACGAGATGCAGCCAGCTGTTCTTCAGGTCGAGCCCGCGCGTCTTCTTGAAGAAGTCGGGCAGCCAGATCAGGAAGAACCACCAGACGGGGTCGGTCAGGAACTTCGCGAGCACGATGGCCCAGGTCTGGCGAAAGGAGAACAGCTGTAGCCAGCTGAGGGCCGGGCCGGTGGGCGGCGGCGGCTGGCCCCGGGCGATCAGCTCGCGCTCCGCGGCCGACACGTGCCGGCTGGCGGCCGGCGTGTTCTGGTAGAGCCACAGCCAGGGCAGGAGCCAGGCGAAGCCCGCCGCGCCGGCGAAGACGAAGCACATCTGCCAGCCGAAATGCAGGGCGACCCAGGGCACCAGCAGCGGCGCCAGGATCGGCGCGACGTTGGTGCCGGTGTTGAAGAAGCTCGCCGCCAGCGCGCGTTCGCGCTGCGGGAACCACACGGCGGCCGTCTTGATGCTGCCGGGAAAATTCCCGCCCTCGCCGGCGCCGAGCGCGAGCCGGGCCGCGAAGAAGCCGCGCACGCTCCCCACGAACCCGTGCGCCATCGCCGCCAGGCTCCAGGCCACGATGGAGACGGCGAACCCGAGCTTGATGCCCACCCGGTCGATGAACCAGCCGAAGGCCACGTAGCTGACCGCGTACGCGCCCTGGAAGGCAGCGTTGATGTCGCCGTATTGCTCGTTCGTCCAGCCAAGCTCGTGGTCGAGTTGCGGCTTGAGCAGGGCGAGGATCTGCCGGTCGACGTAGTTGATCGTCGTGGCAAGGAACAACAGCGTGCAGATGATCCAGCGAAAGCGGGTGGCGGTGCTGCTGGCAGGCGAAATGGGCGGTGACATCAGGATATTTATTTCAGACCAAGCTTTTTTTAACCGCGGATTACGCGGATTGCACAGAGGGGAAACCGCCATTGTGTGTCATCCTGAGCCGTGCGAAGGATCCAAGCGGCAGCGGTGATACGTTCGTTTCCTGGGATCCTTCGCAGGGCTCAGGATGACGGGTGAGGGGTGTTTGGTTTCTTTCCATGTGCATCCGTGCAATCCGTGACTAAACCGATTCTCACGGAATCGACGCCGCCGGGTAGGGGCAGTTTTCCACCGGCGTGATCCGGCCGGCCATCCGGTGGCGGAAAAGGAAGGACGCCAGGGCGGGCATCACCAGCATGGCGCCGAGCATGTTGAAGAGAAACATGAACGCCAGCAGCACGCCCATGTCGGCCTGGAATTTCAGCGCCGAGAACGCCCACGTGCCGACGCCGATGGCGAGCGCGAAGCCGGTGAAGACGACCGAGGTGCCCATCGACGCGAACGCCCAGCAGAGCGCGTCCTCGAGCGACCGGCCCTCCCGCAGCTTCTCGAGCAGCGCCGAGCAGAGGTAGATGCCGTAATCCACGCCGATGCCGACGCCGAGCGCGACGACCGGAAGCGTGGAGGTCTTCAGCCCGATCTCGAGGTGGACCATCAGCGCGTAGGCGAGATCGGACACGATGACCAGCGGCAGCACCACGCAGATGGTGGCGCGCCAGGAACGGAACGAGATCAGGCAGAGCACGACGATCGCCGCGTACAGCCACATGACCATGGGGAACTGCGCGGCCTCGACGACCTCGTTGGTCGCGGCCATCACGCCGACGTTGCCGGTGGCGAGCTGGAACTTCACGCGCTCGCTGCCGTGTTGCGCACGGAACTCCTTCACGGCGGCGACGACGCGCTTGATCGTCTCGGCCTTGTGGTCCTTGAGGTAGATCATCACCGGGATCACGCTGCCGTCGTTGTTCAGCAGGCCGGAGGAGGTCTCGACCGGCGACACCGACTGGGCGAGGGCCTGCGGGTTGCGCGCGATGACGCGCCACTTGAGGCTGCCCTCGTTCCACCCGGCGTTGATGGTGCGGGCGTAGTCGGTGAGGGCCAGCGTCGATTGGACGCCCTCGACGTTGCGCATGTGCCAGGCGAAGTTGTCGATCAGCGCCATGACGTCATGGTCGATGACGCCGTTGGGGATCGTTTCGGTGAGCGTCGTGATGGTGTCGGCGCCGATGCTGAACTTCGAGGTGATGACGGCGGTGTCGCGGTTGTAGCGCGACGACTGGCGCAGCTCCGGCACGCCGGCGTGGAAATCGCCGATCTTGATCGCCTTGGCCTCGTGGAAACCCCAGGCCCAGAGCCCGCCGGCGACGACGACCAGGAGCAGCGCAGGGCGCCCGGTGGTGAAATTGACCAGCCGCCGCCACGTCGGCTGCAGCGCGAAGCGCCGGAAGTTCACGCGCCGGCGGAAATCCACCGACATCCGCGTGTACGACAGGAGCACCGGCAGCAGGAAGCGGTCGGTCAGGATGATGAGGCTCACGCCCAGGCTGGCGGTGATCGCGAGGTCCTGGATCACGGGCACCTTGACGAGGTAGATCGTGAGGAAGCCGACGGTGTCGGTGAGGATCGCGACCGTGCCGGGCAGGAAGAGGTTGCTGAACGACTCGCGGGCGGCGTGCAGCTCGCTGCCGCCGACGTTCAGCTCGTAGCGGAAGGAGCGCAGCATCTGCGTCGCGTGGCTCAGCGCGATGGCGAAGACGAGGAACGGCACGAGGATGGACAGCGGGTCGATGCCGTAGCCCAGCAGGTTCAGCAGGCCCAGCTGCCAGATGACCGCGCAGAACGACGTCAGCAGCGGCAGAAGCGTGAGCACCAGCGACTGGGAGAAATAGTAGAGCAGGACGGCGGAGACCACGAGCGCAATGCCGAAGAAGAGCAGCACGCCGCGCGCGCCGTCGCGCACGTCGCCGATGACCTTCGCGAAGCCGATGATGTGCACGCCGATGTTGGCCGACTCGTACTTGGCGCGGATGTTGGATTCGAGGGCGGCGGCGACCTGGGCGTAGTCGAGGTTCCGCCCGGTCTGCGGGTCGACCTCCTGCAGCGAGGCGATGACCGCGGCGCCGGTGTAGTCGTTGGCCACGAGCATGCCGAGCCGGCCGGACTTCACGATGTTCTGGCGCACGTGGTCGAAGCCCGCGGGCGTGGGCGTGAAGTCCGCCGGGATCACGTTGCCGCCCTGCAGGCCGGCCTCGACCACCTCGATGTAGCGGACGTTGGGGGTGAAGATCGACGTGACCTGCGCGCGGTCCACGCCCGGCAGGTAGTAGACCTCGTCGGTCACGGCCTTGAGCTTCGAGAAAAATTCCGCGGTGAAGATGTCGCCTTCCTTCGCCACGAGCGCCACGACCACGCGGTTGGCGCCGCCGAACTGGGTCTGGTAGATCTTGAAGTTGCGGATGTACTCGTGGTCGATCGGCAGCTGCTTGGAGAAACTGGCGTCCACCCGCGTCCGGGCCGCGAAGAGCCCGAGCACGAGGGTGGCCGCGGCGAACAGCGCCAGCGTGAGGTGCCGGTGGCGGAAGATGATGGCCTCGACACGGCGGATCATGGGACGAGGGAAGCACCCGCATCGACGCGGGTCGCTTCACAATCTGAACCCAGAATGACGCTCAAGGAAGATTTGCCTGTATGCATCATTTCAGGGCAGCGGCAGGCGGGCCACGCCGAGTTCGCCGGCGACGAGGAGGGAACCATCGGCGGTTTCCAGCAGCCCGGACACGCCGCCTTTGTAGTCGGCCGGTTTCCAGTTGGCGAAACTCACCCCGCCGTCGCGGCTGAGGAAGAAATTCCCGCCGGTGCCGGCGAGCACGATGAGGCCGGATTTCAGCTTCACGCCGGCCATGATGAGCACCGGCAGCGGGATTTCCCGTTCCGTCCAGGTCTCGCCGGCATCCATCGACGCAAAGACGTGGCCGCGCAGGCCATAGGTCAGCAGCGAATGATCGTCGAGCAACAGCACGCCGAAAAGGGAACCCTCGTACGGCAGGTTGAGCCGGCGCCAGCCGCTGCGGGCGTCGCCCGCGGTGAGCAACATGCCCGATTCGCCCGCGAGGTAGACGGCGTCGGTGTGGGTCGGGGTGATGCTGTTGATGTGCGCCTCGTCCGGGATGGGCGCGGCCGGCTGCCACGATTTGCCGCCGTCCATCGTGAGCAGGCATTTGCCGTAGGCGCCGGCGGCGAGCCCGTGCTGCGCGTCGCTGAAGAAGACATCGAGGAAGATGGTCTCGAGGTCGTTGCCCGCATCCTGCCGCGCCCAGGTGAGCCCGCCGTCGGTGGTGGCGAGGATGACGCCGTCATGGCCGACGGCCCAGCCGTGCTGTGCATCGCCAAACGAGACGCCGGTCAGCATGGCGCGCGTGGGTACGATCACCTGCCGCCAGTTGCGGCCCTCGTCGTCGGAGAATAGCACGTGGCCGCGGTCGCCGACCGCCACGAGGCGGGAGCCGGCGCGGGCGACGTCGAGCAGGAGCGACTGGGCGGCGAGCGGCGCGGGTTCGGAGGACGCGGGGACGCCGAGAGCTGAAGTGAGAGTGAAGGTGAGAGTGGCCAATGCTCCAGGCCACCAGCGCGCGCGTGTCATCCTGAACGGAGTGAAGGATCCAGCCGGGGTTTTGCTGGCGTTCATGTGACTGGATTCTTCGCTCCGCCCAGAATGGCAGGCAAGAGATTAAGCGGACACGAGTCATGCAGGATAGGACGGATCCTCCGGATGAGCCGCGGCTCGTCGGGACGACTCGCCCTACCTCAAGACAACGGATTCAGCGCACGCCTTCCTGCCGCAGTTTGGCGGGCGTGTAGTCGCCCGGCGTGCGTTTCAGCGTGAAGTCATACATTCGGTTTTCGTTGTCGAGGCCGAAGGCCAGGTAGCGGCCGGCGAGCAGGTCGGTGTGCACCTCGAGCGTGCTCCAGAACGTCTGCGCGTCGTAGTAATTGATGCAATGCGCCTCGGACACGCGCCAGAGCTGGCCGCGGCCGTCGTACTGGTCGACGGCGAGCACCTGCCAGCTGTCCTCGTCGACATAGAACGTGCGCCGCGAGTAGAGGTGGCTGGCGCCGGGCTTGAGCGTGGCGTCGACGACCCACACGCGGTGGAGTTCGTAGCGGGTGAGGTCCTGGTTGATGTGGAGCGGCTTCAGGATCTCGGAGACCTTCACCTGGTCGCTGTGCAGCTTGTAGGAATTGTACGGCACATACATTTCCCTTTTGCCGACGAGCTTCCAGTCGTAGAGCGCGGGCGCGCCGTTGAACATGTCGAACTGGTCCGACGTGCGCATGCCGTCGGCGGCGGTGCCGGGGTTGTCGTACTCGACCGACGGCGCGAGGCGCACGCGGCGCTGGCCGGCGTTGTAGATCCAGGCGCGGCGCTTTTCCTTCACCTGGTCCATGGTCTCGTGGACGACGAGGATGGAGCCGGCGAGGCGGGCGGGGGCGGTGACGGCCTGCTTGTAGTAGATCAGCACGTTGTCGGCGGCGAGCTCGGCGGCGAGCTTGTCCTCGGGGATGTCGTCGCGGGTGTAGTTGAACAGGAACTCGTCCTCGAACTGCACGAGGTTGTAGCTGCCGTCGCGCTGCGGGGCGGCCTGGCCGACGTGGCGGTCGGCGGCGACGCCGCGGTAACGCACGAGGTGGTTCCAGATCACCTGCAGGCCGTTTTCCGGCTGGGTGAACGGGATGCCGACCACGCTGCCCGTGATGCCGTTGCCGCCGGTGGTGAGGGCGGCGGTGTTGGCGTAGCGCTTCGTGGCGTCGTAGATCCGCTGCGGGTTGGAGGCGCTGCGGTGCGTTTTATAGACCGGGATCGTGTAATCCGGGTAGAGCTTCAGGAGCGCCTGCTGGCCGGCGGTGAGCTTGTCGGCGTATTGCGCGGCGTTGCCGGCGTTGATCGTGAAGAGCGGCGACTCGCCCGCGAACGGGTCGGGATGGTGGTCGCCGGGCTTGTAGCCGGCGGGCGGCGCGGTGATGCCGCCGTCCCACGCCGGAATGGAACCGTCGGCATTGCCGGCCTTTTCGCCGCCGAGCGGGGTGAGGTCGGCGCCGAGGCGGGAGGCGTCGGCCGCGTGCAACGCGGCCACGGAGGACAGAAGACAGAAGACAGAGGACAGAAAGGATTTCGTTTTCATGCCGGTAATCGGGTCTGGGTTAGAAGGAGTACTTCAGCGTGGCCGAGAAATAATCGCGGTCGGCGAGCAGGTTGTAGCGGCCCGCGCCCGAGAAGTTGACGTAGCGGACCTCGAAGGCCCACGCGTTCTGGAAGGTGAAGTCCGCGCCGACCGTGATGGTCTTGCGGCCGTGGACGAAGTTGCCGAGCGGCAGCGGCGTGTTGCCGCCGACATCGTGGGCGAAGACGAGGAGCGGGGAGACGTTCACGCCGGCGAAGACGTTGTTGTAGTCAAGGCGGCCGACGAGCTGGTAGCCCCACGAGAAGTCGTCCGCGAAGGCGCTGGAGGGCTCGGAGAGCGGCGGGATGCCCGAGGCGTTGCTGCCCGAGGCGTTCATGTAGGCGAGCTCGCCGCCGACGAAGGTGCCCGGGCCGTCGAAGCGGAGCGTGCCCTTGGCCGGCAGGTCGGCGTTCACGAAACCGATTTCGCCGATGAGCGTGGACTGGGCGGCGCCGAGGATGCCGCGCCCGACCTTGGTGGCGGTGAGCTGGCCGGTCCACACCTTCAGCCGGCGGTAGCCGGGGACGTAGGTGTTGAGCTGGCCGAGGCGGTTGCCGAGCTGGTTGTTGGGGCCGAAGGCGGGGTTGATCGACGAGAGCGCGGTGAAGAGCAGCTCGACGTCGTCCACCTGCAGCGGCTGGTTGGAACGGTAGCTGAGCTCGCCCTGCAGGGCGACGCCCTTGATGCTGGTGTTGAAGCTGGCGCCGACGAGGTGGATGTCCTCGGGAAACTCGATGAGGTAGTTGCCGGTTTGCGCGGCGGTGAGGAAGCCGACGGTCTTGGCCCCGGTGGCGATCTGGGCCGCGGCGGGGTAGAACGGCTGCAGGTTGGCCGGCAGGGCCGAGGCCGGCACGCCGGTGAGGGCGGCGCCGAGCAGGGTGGTGAGGGCGGACGGCGTGGCGGCGCCGAACACCGGCACGAGGGCCGGCGCCAGCGAGGTCTGCGCGAGCGAGGCGGCGGTGCTCTGCACGAGGGCCGAGCTGATGGGCGAGGACGGCGTGTTCGCCGAGATCACGGGCAGCCGGCTGTGGTAATTCATGAAGTAGAGCCCGAATTCCGTGTTGTTCAGCTTTTCGGCGAGGTAGCGGGCGTTGATGCCATACTGGCCGCTGTCGGACGGCTCGTTGTCCTTGCCGCGCAGGATGGCGCCGAGGCCGGCGGTGTCGGCAATCGCGCCGAAGCCGAGGTAAACCTTCCTGCCGCCCTTCGCGACAAAGTCATTGGTGCTGAAATAGGTGCCCGGCGGGTCGACGCGCGTGCGCTTCCAGTCGAGCTGGTAGAAGGCCTCGAACGTGAGGTTGCCGGTCACGCCGAGCGAGGCGGACACCATGTTGACGGGGAGCAGGGCCTCCTTGAGTTCCGAGCCGGGCGTGCGGAGCTTGGCCACGTCAATGGGGTTGATCGAGTTGATGCCGTTTGGGATGAAGGTGCTTTCACCCCAGCTCAGCACCTGCTGGCCAAGGCGGAGGTTGGCCGGCATGCCGCCGAGGTCGGCCTTGAAGTAGGCGTAGGCGTCGAGCAGCTCGGCGCCCTCGGCCACGATCTTTTCGGCTTCATCGCTCAAGGCCGCCTTCTGCCGTGTGCCGTTGGAGTTGACGAAATCATTGAAGTAATAGCCGCGGACGAACACGCCGGCGTTCTTGTAGTCGAGCTGCAGGTCGTGGTTGGCCTTCACGAGGAAGGAGGCCAGGCCCTTGCGGTAATTCAAATTGCCGTCGTCGGCATTGACCGAGCGCTGCTGGCCGGCGACGCCCTGGAAGCTGCTGGTGATGCCGTACAACGCGGGGTCCGGGTCGTCGAGCCGGTACAGACCGCCGACGGACAGCGTGGTGTCGAAGCTGCCCTTGACGTCTCCGAGCTGGAAGACAAAGGCCGGGAGGGAAATCGCCGAAAGGCTGGCGGCGGCCAGCGCCAGCAAGCGACGGGGTTGAAGCAGTCGTGGGTTCATAAAAGGAGAACTCAATCTTCCTCGCGAAACACGAGGCGGGGGTTGGGGTGGGTTCGCAGGCAGGGGCGCCTGTTTATGACATGCAGGATGAAGCTGGGCCGGCGCGGTAACTTCAAGTGCTAAACCTTCCTCCGGTCGCGGAAAAATAGCCCTTTGACGCCCGCGCCGAGTTGGCAACTTTAAGCAGGTTCGGGACCAGCCGGTCTTCGGATGCCTTGTGCGCACCGGCTCCGGCGGCCCCGCTCATCCCACCAGACCAACCACTTCATGGACGGAGCCACCCACATCCACGTCAAGGGCGCCCGGGAGCACAATCTCCGCAACCTCGAGCTGCGCATCCCGCGCGGCAAGCTGGTCGTGCTGACCGGGCCCAGCGGCTCGGGCAAGTCGTCGCTCGCCTTCGACACGATCTACGCCGAGGGCTACCGGAAGTTCATGGAGAGCCTGTCCGGCCACGCGCGGCAGGCGCTCGAGCAGCTCAAGCGGCCCGACGTCGACTACATCCACGGCCTTTCGCCCGTGCTCGCGATCGAGCAGCGCACGGGCGGCGGTTCGCCCCGCAGCACGGTCGCGACCGTCACCGAGGTGGCCGACTACGCGCGGCTGCTCTGGGCCCTGTGCGGCGAGCAACGCTGCCCGAAGGACGGCGGCAAGGTGGAGAAACGCTCGCTCGACGACTGCCTCCGGCAGCTGTTCGCCGGCGCCCCGGCCGAGCGCGCCATCATCCTCGCGCCGTGGATGCGCGCCAAGCCCGCGGTGCTGCGCGACGAACTCCCGCGGCTGCGGCAGCGGGGCTTCCAGCGCGTGCGCATCGCGGGCGAGATCAAATCCCTCGACGAAACCAAGCTCGTGCCGACGGGCGCCGGGGAGATCACGGTCGAACTGGTGGTGGACCGCGTCGTCATCAACGCCGACCAGCGCAGCCGGCTGGCCGATTCGCTCGAGCTCGCGTTTCGCGAGGGCCAGAACCGCGCGATCGTGCTGGTGCAGAAGGACGCCGCGGCGCCCTGGCGCGAGATCCCGCTCAGCCAGGACCTGAGCTGCGCGATCTGCGGCGACGTCTTCGAGCCGCTGACGCCGCGGCATTTCTCCTTCAACCACAGCGCCGGCGCCTGCCCGGAATGCGGCGGGCTCGGGCGCAAGCTGGCGTTCAGCGACGAC
Organism: uncultured Oleiharenicola sp.; assembly: GCA_964481095.1. Lineage (GTDB taxonomy): Bacteria > Verrucomicrobiota > Verrucomicrobiia > Opitutales > Opitutaceae > Lacunisphaera. The sequence goes on from CAYZSN010000165.1 coordinate 11,659, forward strand.
CTCGTCGTGCCCAACCCGGAAAAATCGGTGCGCGAGGGCGCCATCAAGCCGTGGCGCATCGGCGGGCGGAACCTGATCATCCGCCACAACGCGATCCTGAAGCAGCTCGCGGAGCAGCTGCCGTTCGACGCGGAGACCCCGTGGCAGGACCTGCCGGCGGAGACGCGCAACATCCTGCTGCACGGCGCGGGCGAGCGGCTGTTCAGCTTCCGGTTGCGGCGGACCCAGAAGACGGAGTCGCAATATTTCCCCGGTGTCATCGCGCTGCTGGACGAATCGCGGCGCGAAACGGGCAGCGAGGGCTTCCGCGCGCGGCTGGCGACTTTCATGGCCAGCGACGACTGCCCGCTGTGCCACGGCAGGCGGCTCAATGCGCGCAGCGCGGCGGTCCTGCTCGGCGGCCTGAGCTTCGTGGAATTCTCGCAGCGCGACATCCAGCAGGCGCTCGGCTTCATCAAGACGCTGCCGGCGGCGCTGCCCGTGACCGATGCCGTGCGCGAGGTGCTCGACGGGGTGGGCCAGCGGCTGCACTTCCTCAACGAAACCGGGCTCGGCTACCTGACGCTTGACCGGGAGAACGCCACGCTGTCGGGTGGCGAGGCGCAGCGCGTGCGCCTGGCGACCCAGCTCGGCATGGGCCTGGTCGGCGTGATCTACGTCCTCGACGAGCCGAGCATCGGCCTGCATCCCGACGACAACCAGCGCCTGCTCGCCACGATCCGCGAGCTGCGCGACCGCGGCAACACCGTCCTCGTGGTCGAGCACGACGCCGACACGATCCGCATCGCCGACCAGTTGATCGAACTCGGGCCGGGCGCCGGCACGGAGGGCGGACAGATCCTGTTCCAAGGCACGCCGGCGGACTGCGCGAAATTGCCGGTGTCGGCTTCGCGCACCGGCGCGTATCTCAGCGGCCGGCTCGGGGTGGTGAAGGACGTGAAGACCAGGGAGCCGGACGACCGGTGGCTCACGATCAAGGGCGCAACCGAGCACAACCTGAAGAATGTCGACGCGCGTTTCCCGGCGGGCCTCTTCACGTGCGTCACGGGCGTGTCCGGTTCGGGCAAGAGCTCGCTCGTGAACGACATCCTCGCGACCGCCGCCGCGCGGAAGCTCAACGGCGCGAAGGCGCTGCCGGGCCGGCATCGGGGGCTGACCGGCCTCGAGCATTTCGAAAAGGCCGTGCAGGTGGACCAGGAGCCGATCGGCCGCAGCCCGCGCTCGAATCCCGCGAGCTACGTCGGCCTCCTCGACCTGCTGCGCGACCTCTTTGCGAAGATCCCGCTGGCGAAGGTGCGCGGGTACAAGGCAAACCGCTTCAGCTTCAACGTGCGCGGCGGCCGCTGCGAGCGCTGCCAGGGCGACGGCCAGATCCGCCTCGACATGCAGTTCATGGCCGACGCCTACACGCCGTGCCCGAGCTGCGACGGCCGGCGCTTCAACCGCGAGACGCTCGAGGTGCGCTACCATGGCAAAAACATCGCCGACGTGCTCGACCTGACCGTGCGCGAGGCGCTGGAACTTTTCCGCGCGCATCCGCGCATCGTCGAAAAACTCGAGACGCTCGACGCGGTCGGCCTCGGCTACCTGCAGCTCGGGCAGTCGGCGACGACGCTGTCGGGCGGCGAGGCGCAGCGCATCAAGCTCTCGCTGGAACTCAGCAAGCGGGAGCAGGGGACCACGCTCTACATCCTCGACGAACCGACCACCGGCCTGCACTGGACCGACATCCAGCGGCTCGTGGATCTGCTCTTCAAGCTGCGCGAGGCGGGCAACACCATCGTCATCATCGAACACAACCTCGATGTCATCCATCTCGCCGACTGGATCATCGACCTCGGGCCGGGCGGCGGCCCGGCTGGCGGGGAAATCGTCTATGCCGGGCCGCGCGACGGCATCGAGAAAGTGGAGCGTTCGCGGACCGGGCAGGCGTTGCGCGGCTGGAAAGCGCCGGCCAGATAGCCGCGGCATCGGGGCGGGGGAGGGCGGGGGCATCGGGCGTTTCCCGATTTTAGCCGGCGACGGCAATAGGCCGGAACTGTCCGTTTTGCCGGCAGGTCTTTGGGTCACACCATCTCCCTCATGAAAAAGACCCTTTCCCTCATCGTTCTCGGCGGCGCCGTCTTCCTGGCGGGCTGCAATTCCTCTGAAAACACCCAGCGCGGCGCGGCCGGCGGGGCCGTCGCCGGCGCCATCATCGGCGGCATCATCGGCCACCAATCCGGCGAAACCGGCGCGGGCGCCGCGCTCGGCGCGACGGCCGGGGCCGTGGCGGGCGGCGCCTACGGCCACAGCAAGGACCAGCGCGCGGATTCCTCGATCCGCGACTCCTACGGCTACACGAACAACGACTATTACAACCTCCTCACGGCGCAGGAGCGCGAAACGCTCCGGGCCCGCGCCGGCGGCCGCACGGATGTCGACCTGACGTCCTACTTGAGCGACGAGGAGCGGGCCAACCTCCGCCGCCGTTCGACCGGCCAGGACTCGATCGGGCGTTAACCCGCCCGCCAAGGGGTCCACCAGCCGCCGCCGGATTAACGGGGGGCGGCTTTTTTGCGGGCGCATCCCCGATTCGTGCAACTTGGAGGCGGGCCGGTGTGTGCTAGGGGCAGAGGCCACGTGGCCTTCAACCAACCTCAATCGCCCGCTTCCCATGAAATCCCTCCGTACCCTTGTTGCCGCCGCCGGCGTTGCCGCGGCGTTGTCCGTTTCCGCTTTCGCCGCTGAAGATGACTCCGCGCTTGTCGACATCGGCAGCCTCGTGCCCGCCGCCAAGGGCGAGTTTGTCGAGGTGAACCTTTCCCCGATGATGCTGAAATTTGCCGCCCGGATCGCCTCGACCCACGACAAGGAGGCGGCGGCGCTCCTCGGCAACCTCACCCGGGTGCGCGTGAACGTCGTCAGCCTCGACGACTCCAATCGCGACGGCGCCTTCAGTCACATCGGCCAGATCCGCAGCAAGCTCGAGGCCATGGGCTGGGCGAAGATGGTCACCGTCCGCGAGAAGGACGGCGGCGACGACGTCAACGTCCACATCAAGCAGCATGGCGAGGACGCCATCGCGGGCCTCGTGGTCACGGTGATCGACCACCAGGGCGAGGCCGTGGTCGTGAACATTGTCGGCAACATCAGCGCCGAGCAGATCGCCAAGGTCGGCGAGGAGCTGAACATCGAGCCCCTGCACGGCATCAAGCTGAAGCTCCACCAGCACCGGCATCATGACAAGGATGGGGACAAGGACGACGAGAAGGACGACGCCTGAGTCCTTTGGCTTAATCCCAACCTCCCTCTTTCATGAACCTCATCACTCCGAACCGGGTTGTCCCCGTGCGGCGCTCCTGCGGCAAATGGATCGTGGCGGGGCTTGTCATCCTGCTGACGCCGGGGCTCATTCTCGGCTACGCCGTCTGGTCCGCGGTGACCCTGGACCGCGACGCGGCCCTGCTGCGCCGCGAAGTCATGGCGGCAACCAACTCCGACTGGCACACGCGGGTGCAGCTGGACGTCGGGCCGGTGCCCCTCGGCCTCGTGCGGACGATGCTGCACTTCGTGCACCACCAGAATATCGAGGATGCGCGGTTGGCGCTGGCCGCCGTCCGCCATGCCAGCGTGGGCGTCTATGAACGCAACACCGCCGGCGGCGTGGCGACCGGTCAGCTCTTTGCCGATACGGACCGGCTGATGCGCGATCGCGGCTGGACGCGCCTGGTCGGCGTGGCCGAAGGCCAGCAGCACGTGCTCGTCTATACCTCCGACCAGGGCAGCGATAACCGCATGGATCTTTGCCTGGCGGTCGTGGACGGGAAGGAACTGGTCGTCGTCTCGACCCGCGTGGATCCGGAGGCGGTGATGAAGCTGGTGGCGAAGCACGCGCCGCAGGACTTCAAAGCGAAGCTGAAGCTCTCGAAGCTGAGTTTCTGAAGCATTTTCACGGGAGATAACGGAGAAGGCAGAGGAATCCACTTCTCTGCTTCCTCTGTTGCCTCCTGTGAAATGGCTCGAAATGGCTGCGGTTGAATATTGGCGCCGACCGTGCCATCCATGGCGGCAATGCCGGGCCCGTTGCCTACAATTGTGCATCTCGACGCCGACGCGTTTTTCGTGTCGTGCGAGCTGTCGTTGAAGCCCGAGCTGCGCGGCACCAAGTGCGCGGTGGGCGGACGCGAGCGGGGCATCATCTCGTCGGCGAGCTATGAGGCGCGGGCCTGCGGGGTCTACACGCCCATGCCGACCAAGCTGGCGCTCAAGGTCTGTCCCGACCTGATCCTGCTGCCGCACACCGCCGGCATCTACAGCAAAAAGTCCCGGGAAATGTTCGACCTGTGCGAGGGACTCACACCGGTCGTCCAGCGCAACTCGGTCGACGAGGGTTACCTCGACATCGGGCCGTGCGGCTTCAAGACGCTGGCCGACATTGAGCGCCGGGTGCGCGCGCTGCAGCAGCGCATCTGGGACGACCTGCAGATTCCCACGTCGTTCGGCATCGCCGGCAACAAGCTGGTGTCGGCCATCGCGAGCAAGGCCCGCAAGCCGCGCGGTTTCACCGTGGTGCAACCCGGCGACGAGGCGGCCTTCCTGGCGCCGTTGAAGATCAGCGTCATTCCCGGCGTCGGCAAGAAGAGCGAGGAACGGCTGGCCGCGGCCGGCATCAGGCTGGTCAGCGACCTGTTCACGCGCAGCGAGGACGAGCTCGGGGAACTGTTCGGCAACGGCTGGCGGGACATGCTCCGCATGGCCCGCGGCGAGGACGACCGCGTGGTCCACGTCGACCACGAGGACGCCAAGTCCTATTCGGTACAGGAGACCTTCCATCACGACATTGGCGAGTTCGCCGAGATCGAGCGCATCGCCAAGCGGATGATCGACGAACTGATGCCGGCCATCCGCGCCGACGGCAAGCGGGTGAAGACCATGACGGTGAAGGTGCGTTATCCCGGCATGCAGGACAGCTCGGCCGGGCGCAGCCTGCCGGAGGCGAGCGACCTTGAGGCGCCGTTCTATGGACTGGTGGCGCCGCTGCTGCGGGCCGCCTGGACACAGCGCCGGCCGCTCCGGCTGGTGAGCGTGCGTTTTTCCAACGTCGCGGAGCCCGCTGCCCAGCTGGAGATGTTCGGCCAGGGCGAGGACAAGAAGCGCCGCCTCGCGGCGGTCCTCGACAAGCTCAATGCCAAGCGCAGCAAGGGCGTCGTGCACGGCCACCAGCTGAAGCAGGGCGAGGACTGAGCCAATCCAAGCCCCGGAGTTTCGGCCACAAAGAGGCACAAAATTATTTTGGGAGCAATCGGCCAATTTCTGCGCGGCTATAGCCGCCTTGAGAGTTTCACCCGCTGTAGGTTTTTTGTGCTTTTTGTGGCTAAAAATGCCTTGGGGTTCGGCGGCTCGTGGTCGCAGTTAATGCTTCCGCTTTTCCCATTCGTGAGCATCAGTGTGATCCGTGGCTAAGGATTCCGAAATCGAACAACGCATCGCGGTGGCGAAGCAGGCCGTGCTGGCCGAGACGGCGCTCATGCACCGGGAATTCGGCCGGGCGCGCACCGAGATCAAGCACGACGGCACCAAGGTGACCCCCGTCGACATCGCGATCTCCCAGCACCTGCAGGCCGCCATCGCGAAGGCCTTTCCGGCCGACCAGTTTTTCAGCGAGGAGCTGGCGCCGACCGACACCCCGACGCCCGTGACCGCGCGCTTCTGCTGGGTGTGCGACCCGATCGACGGGACGAACAACTACGCCAACGGCATCAGCCACTGCGCGATTTCCCTGGCGCTGCTCGAGCACGGCGTGCCGGTGTACGGCGTGATCTACGACCTCGCGCGCCGCAGCCTCATCCATGGCGGCAAGGGCCGCGGCGTGTGGGACGGCGACAAGCCGGCGAAGGCGCGGCCCGAGGGCCCCAGCCACCACAGCCTGATCGGCTTTCATTCGCCGGTGGAGAAGGTCTATGCGGCCGAGGGCAAACGCGTGATCGAGCACTTCAAGATCCGCGGGCTCGGCAGCAGCACGCTGCACCTGGCCTACGCGGCCGTCGGCCTGCTCGACGGGGTGGTGGAGCACAACAACAAGGTGTGGGACATCGCCGCCGCCGCCGCGCTCGTCGAGGAGTCGGGCCTCCAGATCCATTATTTCGCCGCGTCGCCGTTCCCGATGAAGGAATTCACGCTCAAGGCCGCCCGCGTGCAGTACGTCAGCGGCAGCGGCCTGATGGTGGCGAAGCTGCGGGAAGTGCTGGGCCGGTAGAAAAATAATGCGCGCCATCGCAGAAAGCATCGGGCTGGTGGCGGTCCTGCTTGCTCTCGCGGTGGGCGCCGGCTCCTGGCTGTGGCTGCTCACCGGGCGCCCCGCGCTGGCCCGGGGGCATACCTGGATCTGGCTCGTCCTCGCCGGATTCGGCCTGGGCGGCCTCGTGCTGCAGTCCCTGCTTTATTGCAACGTCACGCTGCGCGTCGCGGCGTGGCCGGGGCTCGCGCTGGCGCTGGGGGGGGTGGGCACGGCCTGGCGCGTGGCGCGGCGGCAGGGCCTGCGGGGCGGTCCCGGCCTGGCGGCGGAAATGCGGCTGAGCCTGCTTGTGTTCGGGCTGGCGCTGCTCGGCCAGTCCCCATCGCTGGTGAACGTGGGACCGGCGCGGTTCTATGGCGCCGGCGGCTATGACCAGGCGAACTACGTGGCGGTGGCCGATTCGCTGATCGACGTGCCGTTTTCGAGCCGGTGGGAGGACATCGGCTATCGTCCGTGGCTGGTCCCGGCATGGATTCCCCGGGAAGAGCGCATCACGCCGCTGGTGCTGCTCGGCACCGGCACGGTGATCCTGCGTTCCAGCAGCCAGGAGAATTATGCGGTGATGAGCCTTTTCCTGATCGCCCTCGCGGGAGTGGCGGTGACGAACTGCCTGCGCGCCGCGGGATTGTCGCGTTTCGCCGCCGGCTGTGCCGGCGTGGCGGCGGCGCTTTCGCCCGCGCTGGCGCAAATCTACGTGGACGGCTATTTCTCCCAATTGTCGTCGCTGTTCGTCCTGCCGGCGCTGGCCGGCGTCCTCGGCGGCAAGGGTCCGCTGCGCCGGGAGGCCAAGGTCATCGCCGGCGTGCTGCTGGCCTACCTGCTGGGGGCGTACAGCGAGATTGCGGTGTTCGGTTTCGCGCTCGCCGGTCTGCTGCTGATCCTGAAACGGGAGACCTGGGGCGGTCTGGGACGCGACCTGCTGCTCGTCGGGTCGCTGTCGCTCCTGCTGAATCCCGGCTATTTCAGCCGGCTGCTGAGTTTTCTCCTGCTGCAATGGAACTATGCGCAGGACACCGGCAAGTTTGCCTCCCTTTTTCCGGACAGCGGGACTTTGACGGGCTGGAGCCGGTTGTTTGCCGGCGCCACCTGGCCGGGGCTGGCGCAGGCGGCGGGTGTTGCGGTCATCGGGTTGGCCGTGGCCGGCGCGTGGCGGCTGGCGCGACTGCGGCGCTACGGCTTGCCGGCGGCCATCACCATGGCGGCGGTGGCGCTCTTGCTGCTGCGGCTGCGGCCGCAATTCCCCAGTTACGTCTTCAGCAAACTGAGCATCGAATTTGCCCCCTTGTGGATCGCGGCGGCCATGGCCGGGCTGATGCTCGGCTTCCGCCGGGCAAGGCCCTGGCGCCGCCTGGCGGCGGGCACGGTGGCGTTGCTGGGCCTGGCCGCGTCCTGGGCGGGCGCCTGGCCGCACCATCTCCGCGTCATGAATCCAACCGGCGTGCTGGCCGGGTTGTCGTCCGAGCGGATGCTGGCCTTCCGGCGGGAAATCGAAGGCCATCCGGAACGGGTTTACCTGATGGCCCACGACGAGCCGCTCACCGCCCAGTGGCTTTGCTATTTCGCCCGGCGATCACTTGTCGTGGTGGACCGCCGGACCGTCGGCGGCCGGCTGCTCGCAACGGAAACCTACGCATGCCGGCGCTGGAACGGACCGACGGAAAACCTGCATTGGCTGGATCCCGGAAAATCGGGCCTGGTGCCGGCATATGAGCCGCCGCCGCATGCGGTAGTGCGGGGCGCCGGTGAGACTGGCGGGGAGAACCGGGAGAAATATTATGCCGCCACCCCGGAGCTGGAGATCGTGCTGACGCGTCCGCCCGGCCTTCCTCCTCGCCAGGTCTGGCTGGATTTCGCCACCATGCCCGTCGGCGCCGGCCCGTCTGCCCGGCTGGAACTGACGGATGCGTCCGGCCGGAGACGGGTCGCGGGAGCGGGCCGCCCCGGCTGGCATCGCTGGCCGCTGCTGGTGCCCGCGGGCGAAAGTGTCTGTCGCCTGCGGGTCGTTGCGGACCAAAACCCCGCGGTGTTGATCAAGTTTGTCAGCGTGGAAACCACCGCCACGCTGCCAGCGTGGCAGAGCGTGCCGGAGGCGCAGCTGCTGCCGGCCGGCGCGGCGCCCTAGGTGAGGTTCAGACCTGGTACGCCTGCAGCGGCACCGGGTCGAGGACCTTGGCCTTCGGCAGCTGCGCGGTGAGCTGCTCCAGGAACCAGGCGCGGGCCGGCGGGTCGCCGTGGGTGAGGACAATGGAGCGGGGCGCACACTTGACCGCGAAGTCGAGCAGTTCGTTGCGCGCGGCGTGGCCGCTGAACTCGAAGCGCTCGATGTTGGCGCGGATGCGGGTCTTCACGTTCACGGCCTCGAAGAGGAACTGGTCGCCGTTGTTGGCCGCGAGCAGGTGCCCGCCGGGCGTGTCGGGATCGCAATAGCCGACGAAGAGGATGCTGTGCCTGGCGCTGCCGGCGAGGCACGAGGCGAGGGTGTAGGACGGCGTGTTCTCGACGACCATGCCGGAACTCACGACGTAGATGCCCTGCTGGGCGGGCTCCTTGCCCGGGACGAGGTCGCGCGGGGATTTCTTCACCTTGAGATCCTTGAGGATGCTGCGGGTGAAATGGACGAGCCCGGTCTTCTTCGCGATCTGGTCGAAATAGTCGGCGATGTCCAGACCGAGGCCGGAGACGAAGATGTTCGCGTCGACGAGCCGGTTGAATTTCCGGGCGTCGTGCCGGATGGCCATGATCTCCTGCATGCGGCCGAGGGCGAAGACCGGGATGAGCACGGAGCCGCCGCGCTGGATCGTGGCGTTGATGCTCTCGACGAGGCGGATCATCTCGCGCGAGCGCTCGTGGCCCGGCGGCTTCTCCGTGGCGCCGTGGGTCGTCTCGGTGATGAGGGTGTCGAATTTCGCGGTCGGGAACTTGGCGCCGGCGAGGATGCGCTGGACGTTGAAGAGCACGTCGCCGGTGAAGAAGATGCGGCGGTGCTTGTGGACGATCTCGACGCCGGCGGCGCCGGGGATGTGGCCGGCCGGGTGGAAGGTGAACTCGATGTCGTCGCGCGCACCGGAAAATTTCTTGGGGTGGTTGAAACCCTGCGGGTAGAGCCGCGGCACGATGCGGTCGACCTCGTCATGCGTGAAGAGCGGGTAGTCCGGCGTCCCCTTTTCCTCGCGCTCGCGGACCATCACGTTGACGGAGTTGTGCAGCATGCGCTCGATCAGCATGTGGCTGGGCAGCGTCATGATGACCGGCGTGTTCGGCTGGGCGCGCATCAGCAGCGGCAGCGAACCGATGTGGTCGAGGTGGCAGTGCGTGATGATGATCAGGTCGAGCTTGACCCCTTCCAGCGGCCGCAGGTTGGGCGCCGCCTGCCGGCCGGATTTCTTCGGGTGGAGGCCGCTGTCGACGACGAGGTGGAAGTCGCCGATCTGGACATACAGGGAGTTGGCGCCGATGCCGCCGTCGGCGTTGAGATCAATGAGCTTCATTCAGTTGGAGCCAAGAGAGTGACAGCAGTGGGCGACTGCAAGGGACTTTATTAACCCCTGATGGATTACGCCAAAGGCGTAATCTACGAAGTCCCCCTTCGGCTAATCGCCGCCAGCATCATTTACGGGGCTTGCTAATCGCAAGCCGGCGATGAGCCGGCCCATGGACTGATGGCGATGACGACAAGTCATCGCGGACTCTGAAGGATTCCTCTTTGAGGAATCCCATCAGTGGTTCCACAAGGTTTGGCCTACTGTGGCACCACCATGTCAAACGCCGGGATGCGGACGAAGATGCGGCAGCCGTCCTCGTCGAGGCCGTGGAAGCTGCCGTGGGCGCGCGCGTTGCCGGCGCCGACGTGGTAGCTGTTGTACGAGAAATGCTCGCCGGGCTCCAGGGTGGGGGTTTCGCCGACGATCTTGTCACCCTCGACGACGAGCCGCGTACCGTCGGCATGCTCGATGACCCACTTGCGGCCCAGCAGCGTCACGGTGCGGTCGGATTCGTTGCTGATCGTCAGGAAATAGATGAACGCATGCGGCTTGTCCGGCGGCAGCTGCAGGCCGCCGTGCCCGTAGACCAGGTTGTCGAGGCGGACACTCAGACCGGGCAGTTCGAGGGGGGCGGACATGGAAGCAGGGAGAAGGGAAGCAAGGTGCAGGGAGCAAGGAAAAGCAAATTCCGGGCTTTCGGCTTGCGGCACCCCAGGCCGGGACGCACAAAAGGCGGCTTCATGGAAAAACTCGCGCTGCTCTCGGTCAGTGACAAACGCGGCCTGGCGGAATTCGCCACCGCGCTCGTCCAACAGCACGGTTACCGCCTGCTTTCCACGGGCGGCACGGCGAAGCTCCTCGCCGAGGCGGGCCTGCCGGTCACCGAGGTGAGCCAGCACACGGGTTTTCCCGAGATGATGGAGGGCCGCGTGAAGACCCTGCACCCGAAGATCCACGGCGGCCTGCTCTGCCGCCGGGACAAAGCCGACCACCTCGCCGCCGCCCGGCAGCACGGCATCGACCTGATCGACCTCGTGGTCGTGAACCTTTATCCTTTCGAGCAGACGGTCGCGAAGCCGCACGTCGAGTTCGAGGAGGCGATCGAGAACATCGACATCGGCGGGCCGTCAATGCTGCGCAGCGCCGCGAAGAACCACGACAGCGTGACCGTCGTGTGCGACCCGGCGGACTACGCGGCCGTGGTGGCGGCGCTGGGCCAGCCGGTCGAGCTGAAGGCGCTGCGCCGCAAGCTCGCGTTGAAGGTTTTCCAGCGCACGGGGGCCTACGACACGGCCATTGCGCAATACCTCGAGCGCCAGGCGGCCGAGCCCGACCTCGAGGCGCTGAGCGGATTCCCCGCGAATTTCTCGCTGTCGCTCAAGAAGGCGCAGAGCCTGCGCTACGGCGAGAACCCGCACCAGAAGGCGGCGCTCTACGGCACCTTCCACGATCATTTCGCGCAGCTGCAGGGCAAGGAACTCAGCTATAACAACATTCTCGACATCACGTCGGCGACGTACCTGATCGGCGAGTTCGAGCGGCCGACGGTGGCGATCCTGAAGCACACGAACCCGTGTGGCGTCGCCAGCGCGGACACGCTCATCGACGCGTGGCACAAGGCCTATGCGACGGACCGGCAGGCGCCGTTCGGCGGCATCATCGTCGTCAACCAGACGCTCGGCCTCGACCTCGCCGAGCAGATCAAGGACATCTTCACCGAGGTGATCATCGCGCCGCGGTTTTCCGACGAGGCGCTCGCCATCTTCGGAAAGAAAAAGAACCTGCGCCTGATGATCGCGAAGGAGGGCATCGGCGCCGACGCGTTGCAGGAGGTGCGTTCCGTGGTCGGCGGCGTGCTCGTGCAGGACCGCGACCGGGCGATGGAGAAGATGGCCAACTGCAAGGTGGTGACCCAGCGCCATCCCTCGGCGGACGAGTGGGCCTCGATGCTTTTCGGCTGGAAGGTCTGCAAGCACGTCAAGTCGAACGCCATCGTCTATTGCCGCGGCGAGCAGACGCTCGGCGTCGGCGCCGGGCAGATGGCGCGCGTGGACAGCTCGCGCATCGCGGTGTGGAAGGCCGGCGAGGCGAAGCTCGACCTGAAGGGCTCGGTCGTCGCCAGCGAGGCGTTGTTCCCGTTTGCCGACGGCCTGATCGCCGCGGCCGAGGCCGGCGCCACCTGCGCCATCCAGCCGGGCGGCTCCGTGCGCGACGAGGAGGTCATCCAGGCCGCCGACGAGCGCGGCATGGCGATGGTCTTCACCGGCGTCCGGCACTTCAAGCATTGAATGGGTTTCTGCGGGAGCGAGCTTGCTCGCGACAGAACGAACGTCGCGGGCAAGCTCGCTCCCACAGACAGGCTATTTCTCCGAACTTTCCCTTG
>CAYZSN010000166.1:0-5918 GCA_964481095.1 uncultured Oleiharenicola sp.
GGTCTACCGGCTGGCTTACGCCGGCGGCATCACCCACGCGATGGTGCTGGATGCGCTGCTGCTCTTCACGCCGGTGTGGGCGGGGCTGCAGCGTGGTTCGGCCGTTTGACTTTGCCCGTGGCCGAAGTTAACTCCCCCGACCCGATGGAAACCACCACGCCCGCCTCTGTTTTTGCCAACGCTCCCGCGGCGCTGGGCGCGGCCGGCCCGGGTGGCTTGCCGGTGCCGTTGGAGCAGGAAGTCCGTGCCATCTACCGGCGCAGCCCGCTTTACGGCCAGCGCTTCCCGCTGCACAGCGAGCCGCTGCAGTGGTCGTGCTACCGCGAGATCCCGGTGCTGACCAAGCAGGAGATCCTCGACCGCGGCCATACGGCATTCTTTGCCGACTACGCGGAGATTGAGCGCGGGTTTGCGCAGAAGAAATACGAATACGAGCACACCTCGGGCTCCACGGCGCGGCCGATGACCGTGGTGATGGAGGACGGCTGGTGGAATGCGCAGACGCGCCGGGCTTATCTCGCGCACCCGCGCCTCGCGCGCTACGTCGACCGGCCCTACCGGAAGTGCGTCCTCGCGCCCGTGGGCTGCTCCAGCAACCTCTGTCCCTACGAGGATCATCCGTTTCCCCACCGATATTTCGACGGCACGGTTTACCTGAATCTTTCCAGCGATCCCTTCGCCTTTCCCGAGGCCGAATGGGATCGCATTGCGCTCGAGCTGCAGGCGGTGAAGCCGGCCGTCATCGAAGGCGAACCGGTTTATCTTTCCCTGCTGGCCCGGGCGTTGAGAAAACGGCACGTCAGCGTGCCCAGCGTCGAGACCGTGATCCTGACTTATGGCAAGGCCAGCCGGCAGCACGGCCGCCGCATCGCGGAAGCTTTTCCGGGCGCAGCCCAGGTCGATCTCTACGGTTCGACGGAGGCCGGCTACCTTTTCGTCGGCGACGCCTTTCAGGACAACCTGCGCGTGGTCGAGGACAACGCCTTTATCGAGCTCACGCCGTGGCGCGGCACGACGGACGCATTCCAAATCAACGTGACGACGCGAGACCGCCTGGCGATGCCGCTTTTGCGCTACGGCACCGGGGACATCGTGCGGCAAACCCCGGCGGGTTACCGGATCCTCGGTCGCGAACGCGATCTCCACACCCGGAAGGACGGCGCGGTGGTTTCCGCCTTTGAAGTGGATGCGGCCCTGCCCGGGATTTTCAACTGCTGGCACTGGAGTTTGGTCCAGGTTTCGGAGCAGCGCTGGGAATTCCAGTATGTCGCCGACGAGGTGGCGGCGGATGAACTCGGGGAGCGGCTGGCGGCGGTGCTCGGCCAAGGCAACCGCGTGGCGCTTTTCCGCCGGAAATTCATCCAGCCGGCGGCGAGCGGGAAGTTCGCCCTGCTCAAGCCGCTCGCCGCGAATTAAACGGCGCCGCGGTTCTGCCGCCAGCGGCGGAGGCCGAGGAAGGCGGAGCCGAGGCCGAGGAACATCGCGCCGTAAGTCGACGGTTCCGGCACATACACGCGTCCACCCACCGCGAGCGGATCGATGCTGCCCGAGGAAGTGTCCGCGGTGTTGTTGAAATAGACGCTCGTGTTGGCCCAGTTGACGAGGTTGTCGATCGTGGCGTTGGTGACGTTCACGTCGGGCGCCATGATCGAGTAGCCGTAAATAACCGTGCTGCTGTTGATGTTGAGGTCGGCGAGCGAAATGAACACGCCGCGGAGTTCCTGGTTGGTCGTGCCCTGGACCGTGGTATTGATGTTGCCGGTCAGGTTGTCGCCATTGCCGTCGATGTAGCGGAGAAACGTGGCGTTGAAGGTCGTCTCGGTGCTCGAATTGTTGCCGACGCCATCGTAATTGGCGGCGAGGGCGGTCGAGCTGTAGTTGGCATTCGTGATCGTGATCACGCGTCCGGAGTAATCGGTGGGCGTGCCGGCGTTGGCGAGGTCACGGTCGCCCGCCCCGTCCACCCCGGTGAAGACGGCGATCTTGAACCCGTCGAAGGCGCCGGCCGTGCCGCGTTCGAACACGGCGAAGCCCATGTCCGACGTGCCGGTGAAGCCGCCGGCGAAATAAAAGTCCACGCGTTCCACGTTGCTGTTGACCGAGGTCGGGGACCCGCCGCTGTTGGTGAAGATGTCGTTCGCGCCCTTGAGGACGTTGTTGTCCAGCAGGTAGTCGTTCAGGTTGTTGCCGTAGCTTGGCCGCAGGGTGGTGCTCTGCGTGCCGTTGTTTTCCATGAGCCAGACGTTGGCCGAACCGCCGGTGCTGCTGCGGCGAACAAAAGAGGAGGTTGCGACCAAGGCCGTGGTTTTCGTCGTTCCGGCGGTGAAATTGGTGACGGAAACCACGTCGTTGTTGAACGTGTAACCGGCCGGGGCGCCCGGATCCGAAGTCGTGTCCGGCACGCCGTAGTTCAAGGTCCACGCGGAAATCGCGGTCTGCGCCTGCGCGGAGGCAACAAACAAACCGAAGCCCACCCACGCGCTGATTGTGCGCAGGAAGGCGGAGTAAGTCGGGTGCGTGTGTTGACTAGCCACGGTGTTTTCTTTTTTCTGGCCCCGAGAATCGACACTCCATGGAGGCAAGTCAACCCATTAGGGTATATTGCCTATTTTTTCACATAAATTACACCCCAGGCAACCGAATATCACCCCTAGGCTTATTTCTGTGATCGATTTGCCTTCCGAAACATCACATTGGCGGAACCCTCTTGTTATCAGGAAGGTTATGTACTTGGTAGTCGCGCTGGTTGGTTTGATGGCGTTTGGCGGATGGTATGTATATCCCAAGCTCCAAGCCTACCGGAGAAATCGGATTTTACTCAAAGCCGAGCGGATGATGGATGAAAAGGACTACCGGGGTGCCTACTTCCTGTTGGATCCTTTGGTAAAAGCGGCGCCAGAGCGTACGGATGTGCGCCGGCTGCTGGCCGAAGTAATTGAGGTGACCGGACCGGGCCACAGCCTGCCTGAGTGGGAATACCTTTGTCGGGTCGAACCCGGCAACGCGGCCAACTTTGTGGGTTATGCGACAGCCGCTTTGCGTGCGGGACAGCTCGGGCGTTTGCCGGAAATTCTCGCCGGTCTCGGCAAAGCCGCGCCCGGCTCGCTCGACTTTCACCGTTTGTCCGCGGCCTATGCGCTCGCGCGGGGCGATCGTGTGGCGCTGCGCGACGCCATCAGTGCCATGACGAAGATCCCGCCCAAGGACGCCGGGGCCGTGGCGGGCCTGGCCCGGCTGCAGCTTTCGCTCGCCGTGTTGCAGCTGGCTTCAACCGATCCCGCCGAGGTGCAGGCCGCCCGCGCGGTGCTGGACAATTTCGCGCGCGGCGACCGCCTGCGGATCCGCGCGACGCTCGCCTTGTTGAACGATGCACCGCACCGGTGGCCGGAGGAAAAAAATCCGCGCCGGGTTTACCGGCTGCTGGCGCAGCAACTCGGCCTCGGCCTCTCCCAAGTCGCGGGCGAAAAGCAATACCTGTGGGCTGGGGTGAAACGGGAGTACGAACCCGATCTCCAGGATATCGTGCACCACATGCAAAGTGAACCGGCGCCCCTGCCCGAGGACATCGTCGCCCTGGGACAGTGGATGCTGGAGCGGCGCCAGGGCGGGGAAGCGCTGGTCTGGCTCGAGTCGCTCGACCCGGCGCAGAAGAACAATCCCGCCGTCCTGAGCGTGATGGCCGGTTGCGCGCTGACGATCGGTTATTGGCCGAAGCTCGAACAATTCCTGCTGGCCGGGGCCTGGGGACCGGTCCCGGCCGAAGCGGTGCGCTATGCCTTCGAGGCCCGGCGCGCCCGGGAGGCGGGCAGCGAGTCCAAGGCGGAGAGCCTGTGGAACAGCGCGGTGCGCATGGCCGAACCTTCGCTGCCGGGACTCCGCATGCTTTACCGGCTGGCCGAACAATGGCGCTGGACGCGGAAAATGGAGCAGGCGCTATGGGCGCTGGTGCGGCAGTTTCCTTCCGAGCAGGAAGCCTGGCAGAAATTGAGCGCGGTGGCGCTGACCGAGCGCGACACCACCAAGGTGTGGCGCGTCTACTCGGCCTGGGCCCAGGCGGACCCGACGAACATGCGGATGCGTCTCAGCCGCGCAGTCATCGGGATTTTTGTGCGCCCGGGCGAACCGGGGCTCAATGCCGAGATCGAGGAAGTGGCCCGGCTCAATCCGGGAAATCCCGGCGGCCTGCTCGCACAGGGCATGTTGCAGTGGCGCGCCGGCCGCTTTCCGGAAGCGCTGGCCCAGCTCGACAAGATCCCGATTGCTTCGGCAGCGGAGCCCCGGCTGGCGCTCGCGCGCGGCTTGGTGCTCGCCTCCCTGGGCCGGACGGCCGACGCGGAAGAAATGTTCAAGCTCGTGCCGGCGGATCTGCTTTTGCCCGAGGAGACGGCGCTGATCGCGGCCGCGCGCAAGCGGCCCTGATATTTCCCGGATGGCGCCGGAGCTTCTCACGCGGTGTAGGCTCCCTAATATTGAAGTTGGCTCGAGCCCGCTCCTTTACAACCTCGTGCCGCGGGGACAGATTGCCTTGGCTCGGATCACGACCACCCCGTCGTCTTTTCACACTTTTCCGCGATGAATCTCCTTGGTTCGCTCTGGCGCTCCTCCATTGGCCGCAAATTTTTCATGGCCGCCACGGGACTGGTGCTTTTCGGGTTCGTGACCGGCCACCTGCTGGGCAACCTGCAGATTTTCCTGCCGCCGGAAAAGATCAACGCGTACGGGCACATGCTGGAATCCCTGGGCGCGGCCCTGTGGCTGATCCGCGCTTTCCTGCTCGCTTGCGTCGTCGTCCACATCTGGCTCGGCATCCAGCTCGCGTGGGAAAACCGCGCCGCCCGGCCGCAGGGTTACGGCGTCGAATTCGTGAACCGCGCCACGCTCGCCTCCCGCGTCATGGCGCGCACCGGCCTCGTGGTCCTCGCCTTCATCCTTTTCCACCTCGCGCACTATTCGCTCCGCGCCGGGCACCCGCAATGGAGCGAGCCCACCTACACGCTCGCCAGTGGCGTCAAGGTCCGCGACATCCACACCATGATGGTGGAGGGCTTCAGCAACGGCCTCGTCTCGGCCTTCTACATCCTCGCGATCGGCGTGCTCAGCTACCACCTGTCGCACGGCGTCTGCAGCATCTTCCAGAGCCTCGGCCTGAAGAACGAGAAATGGACGACCGGCCTGCAGCGTTTCACCGTCTTCTATTGCTGGGCCTATTTCCTCCTCAACGCCTCCATCCCGCTCGCGGTGCTCGGCGGCTTCGTGCAGCTCCACGCGTGATCCCCTCCCATGGCCAAACTTGATTCCAGGATCCCCGCCGGCCCGCTCGCCGAGAAGTGGGGCAGGCACAAGCAAGACATCAAGCTGGTGAACCCCGCGAACAAGCGGAAGTACGAGGTCATCGTCGTCGGCGCGGGCCTCGCCGGTTCCTCGGCCGCCGCCACGCTCGCGGAGCTGGGCTACAGGGTGAAGAGCTTCGTGTTCCATGACAGCCCGCGGCGCGCGCATTCGATCGCGGCGCAGGGCGGCATCAACGCGGCCAAGAATTACCAGAACGACGGCGACAGCGTGCACCGGCTGTTCTACGACACGCTCAAGGGCGGCGACTACCGCGCCCGCGAGGCCAACGTCCACCGGCTCGCGGAGGTGTCCGTCAACATCATCGACCAGTGCGCCGCGCAGGGCGTGCCCTTCGCGCGCGAGTACGGCGGCCTGCTGGCCAACCGCTCCTTCGGCGGCGCGCAGGTTTCCCGCACGTTCTACGCCCGCGGCCAGACCGGCCAGCAGCTCCTCCTCGGCGCCTACAGCGCGCTGTCGCGCATGGTGGGTGCCGGCGGCGTCGAGCTGCACACGCACTGTGAGATGCTCGACCTTGTCCTCCTGAACGGCCACGCGAAGGGCATCATCGTGCGCCACCTCGTCACGGG
>CAYZSN010000167.1:0-4588 GCA_964481095.1 uncultured Oleiharenicola sp.
CGGCCAGCGTGAGATACCGGTTGGTCTTGGGCGTATCCTGGTAAGGGACGCTCCGGCCGGGTTTGCGCGAGCCGCCGCCGGCGCCGGCGCGCACCACGGGCAGGTTGGTGTGCGTGTGCTTGTTGCCGTCGGAAGTGCCGCAACCATAGACGATCATCGAATTGTGCAGCACCGACGTCCCGTCCGGATCCTTCATCCGGTCCAGCTTCCCGAGGAAACGGGCGAAGTGATCCATGTAGAAGCGGTCGATGCGGCCGACCTTGTCCAGCAGGTCGGCGTTGCCGCGATGGTGGGAGCAATAGTGATGTCCCTCGGAAATCCCGATTTCCGCGAACGACCGGTTCGAGCCGTCGCCCGCCAGCAGCAGGGTGGCCACGCGGGTGGAGTCGGTCTGGAACGCGAGCGCCAGCAGGTCATACATGAGATCCATGTGCTGTCCGTAGTCGCCGGGGATGCCCGCCGGGGAGTCGACCCCGGGATTGGGCAGCGCCCCGAAACTTTCCGCATGGACCAGGCGCTGTTCGATCTCGCGGACGCTGGTCAGGTATTCGTCGAGTTTCTCCCGGTCCCGGTGGCCGAGCTGGCTGTTCATGCGCATCGCGTCGTCCAGGACAAAATCGAGGAGCGATTTCTGCGTGTGCAGGCGCAGCCGGTAATTGCGCTCCCGTTCCTCCGGGGAGCCGTTGCCAAACAGGCGCTCGAAAACGAGCCGGGGATTGGGCTCCGGCGTCATGGGCGTGGTCGCGGACTGCCAGGAGATATTGTACACATAGGCACAGGAGTAGCCCGAATCGCACCCGCCGGACTTGCGCACGGAATCGCAGGAAAGTTCCAGTGACGGCAGGCGGGTGTCCTGCCCGACGTGTTTGGCAATGAGTTGGTCGACGGAAACGCCGACGTGGATGTCGCCGCCCTCGGTTTTCCGGGCGCGCGCGCCGGTCAGGAACGTGGCGCTGGCCCGCGCATGGTCGCCGCCGCCGTCGTTGCCCGGGTCGGCCTCGTGCAGGTCCAGCCCGCCCACCACCTGGATCTGGTCGCGCAGCGGGTTGAGCGGCTGCATGGTGCGGCCCAGTTCAAACGCCGGCCCGTTGGCCGGCCACCAGTAGTCCTGGCGGGCACCATTCGGGAAATACACAAAGGCCGTGCGCAGCGGTGCGCCGGACGCGGCCCGGCCCGGCGCCGTGACGCCCGTCGCCGCGCGGACGGGCGTGGGCAGCATCGATTCCATCAGCGGCACACCCACGCAGAGTCCGACTCCTTGCAGGAACTGGCGGCGGTTGAACTGCAGCGGGCGACGGGCGCCCGGGGAGGAAGCGGGGGATTTCATGTGGTCAGGGGGCTGAGGTTAAAGCGATGGCGGGCGGGGGATTTTTTGCGGGCGTCCGGGCTCCGTCCGCCCGGCGCTGCTGCTGGAAGGGAGCGGACTCGATCACGCCCGTGAGGAGCGCGGAGAACCGGCCGCCGTCGCGCTCGAGCCGGGCCACGATCCGGTCGACCGTTTCGGCGTCACCGTATTCGATCCCGCGGCCGAGCGCATAGGTCAGGAGCTTTTCGGTCAGGCAGCGGTAATAGTCCCCGCGCCGCTCGTGGGTGATCAGGTGTTTCAGCTCGCGCACGTCCTTGAATTTCTCGCCGCTGATCAATTCGCCGGCGGGATCGACAGGCTGTTCGCCGTCCTGCGTGCGCCAGTTGCCGGCGGCGTTGAAATTTTCCAGTGCGAAGCCCAGCGGATCCATGCGCGCATGGCAGGATTTGCACAGCGCGTTCTTGCGGTGTTCGGTGAGCATTTCCCGCAGGGTCGGGTGGCGGTCGCCGAAGGCCTCCGCGGCGTTTTCCAGCGGCGGGATGTTGGGCGGGGCCGGCGGGGCCGGCGTGCCCAGGATGTTTTCGAGGATGAACTGGCCGCGTTTCACCGGCGACGTCCGGGTGGGGTTCGAGGTCACCGCCAGCACCGTGCCCTGGGTCAACACGCCCCCGCGCACGCTGTCTTCGCCAAGGTTCACGAGCCGCATCTCCTTCCCCGTCACGCCCGGCACCCCGTATTCCGTGGCGAGTTTCTCGTTGAGGAACGTGTAGTCGCTGTCGACCAGCTCCAGCACGCTGCGGTCGTTGCGCACCACATGGTCGAAAACCAGCTCGGTTTCCGCGCGCATGGCGCGGCGGGTGGCCACGTCGAAGTCCACGCGCATTTCCCCGGGCTTGCGCTTGGGCGGCAGGCCCAAAATGGCCCGCTTGTTGATCGGGATGAATTCCACGTCGCGCGCCTGCAGCCACTGGCCGGTGAAGTTGCGCATCAGCGCCGCCGCCTGGGGATCCTGCAGCATGCGGTCAACCTGTTCGGGCAGGTGCGCGCGCAACCGTCCCTCCCGCGCCAGCGCAAACAAGGTCTCGTCCGGCATGGTGGACCAGAGGAAATAGGAAAGCCGGGAGGCGAGGGAGAACTCGTCGATCCGCGGATAGGGGGCATTGGCATCCGCCGGATCCGGCTGCTCGAAGCGGAAGAGAAAGCGGGGCGACGCCAGGATCGCCATCATCGCCCGCGACACCCCCTGCTCGAAAGTCCCGCCCGTCTCGATCTCCACGCCCCGGGCAAGGCGGACCAGCCGGCCCAGGGTGTCCTCATCCACCGGCCGGCGGAAGGCCCGCGTGGCGAAACCGCCGATGATTTCCCGCGCGTAGCGTTCGCGGCCCGCCGCGTCGCGGGGCGGCGTGCCCCGCGGGAAAAACCGGCGGTACGCCGGGGGCTCCACGTTCGACGCGGCGTCGAAGGGGCCCTGGACCTGGACCGAGACGATCCGCACCTCCAGCGGCTGCTTGTCTTCAAATTCCGGCCCGGGCGCGTCGGGCGGCAACTCCGCCGGCGGGAGGGGGGCCACCGCGATGCTCACCTCGTGTTTCCCGGCCAGCCAGTTCTCCTCCCGGGAAAATTGCAGCGCCTTGCGATACTGCCAGCCCAGCTTCTCCTCGAAGCGCGTGACGCCGTCGACCTTGACGGTCAGGAGGCACCGGGTCGGATCGTAATTGAACGGCCCCTTGACCTCGAGGCTCAGGGCCAGGTGATAGGTGGCGGCGTGGGGCGCTTCGAAAGCGTGCGCGACGGTGACCTCCTCCTTGAAGTTCAGCGGCCGGCCGATGGCGGCCCGGAAAGCCGGCGAGGCATCGTCCCCGTCTCCCCCTGCCCGGCCGCCTCCCTCTGGGCCATAGTCGCGAAAATCCCGGCCCGTGGCCACGCTGACCGGAACCATCCGGGAAGCTTGAGGCACCAGGCCCGTCACGATCGTCTGCGCCGCCTGGAGATATTTCTCCAACAGCAACGGGGAAACGGTCAGCACATCGCCGATGTTGTCGAAGCCGTGCCCGGTATCGTCGGGCGGCAGCTCCACCTCGCTGGGAAAGTCGGCCCCCAACAGGGTGTGGATCGTCCGGCCATATTCCACGCGGTTCAACCGGCGCAGGGTCACGCGACCCGGGTCGATCGCAGCCGGATCAATCCCGAGCGCGGAATATTTGATCCAGGCCATGATTTTCCGCGCTTCTTCCGGGGGCGGCTGGTCCTCGTCGACCGGCGGCATGATATTCGCGCGCAGGTTCTTCAGGGCTGCGTACCAGAGGTCCGGGCGCGCGGTCAGATCGGCCTCGTTCAACTGGTCGAAGGCCACCTTGCCCTTCGCGGCGCCATCCCCGTGGCAATCATAACAATATTCCCGCAGAAGCGGCTGGATCTCGCGGCGGAACTGCTGCGCTGCCGCAGCCGGCTCCGCCACCAGGGTTGCCCCTCCGACCGGAGCCAGCAGGCCCAGCAAGGCGGCGCCCGCCAGTGATCGGACATCCGCGGCACCCATGGCAGCCTTGGTGTGCCGCCGGTGTCTCATGCCGAGATCTCCCGCACCGCGGCAGCGATCGTGGCAAAGGCCGGCCGGATCTGGTCCGGCGTGCCGTTGCCCTCGATGGTGATGGGGCCGGAAAAGCCGGCCGCCCGCAGCGCGGCAAAATACGGCCGGAAATCGTCGCCGGCCACTCCGGGATAAGTGCGCTGGTCCTTCTCCGCGATCTCGACCACGGCCAGCAGGGGGCCGGCCGGCTTCAGCGCCTCGGGCGCATCGCCCATGTTGCGCATGTGATAAAAATCCGCGAGGACCCGGACGCTGGGGCGATCGACCTTGCCGACAATCTCCGCCACCTCCCCGAGGTGGTTGAGATAATTGCACTCCGCGGCGCGGAGCTGCTCCACGGCAATGACGAGGTTCCGCTCCGCCGCCAGCGGCGCCATCCGCGCGAGCAGGCGGACAAACTGTTCGTCGGCCTGCGCCTTGGACCAGCCTTCCGGAATTTTCCGCGCGCCACCGCTGCCGAAAGCCATGTAGCGTCCGCCCACCTGTTGCAGCCGCTTGAACAGGATCGATGCGTAGGCGAGTACGTCGTCGTGGTTGGCGGCGGGGCCCGTGCAATGCAGATCCGGCCGCCCCAGGTAGTCGTTGCTATACAGCTCCGGCAGCGCGGCGGCGGCGAGCAGGCGGCGCTGCGCCTCGTTGTCGGCGTCGGACAAGTCCGTCCGCAGCAAATCGGCCGCGCGCGGCACAAAATAGTC
>CAYZSN010000168.1:0-3577 GCA_964481095.1 uncultured Oleiharenicola sp.
GATCGGCTCGGTTCTCATCCTGGAGAACGACGGCCACCAGCACTTCACCAAGCATGTCATCGCCGAGCACATCGCGCGCGTGACCGACGTGCGCGCCGGCGATTTCGACGGCGACGGCCGGCTCGACCTCGCCGTCGCCCAGTTCGGCTACGACCAGGGCGAAATCCGCTGGATGCGCAACCTCGGCAACTGGCAGTTCGAAAGCCACAACCTCCTCAATCTTTCCGGCACGATCAACGTCTGCGTCGCCGACCTGAACGGCGACCGGACCCCGGACATCGTCGCCGTGGTCTCGCAGCAGTGGGAGGAAATCCATCTCTTCGAGAACGACGGCAAGGGCAACTTCACCGACCGCATCCTCTTCGGCTCGACCAACGAGGATTATGGCAGCAGCGGCATCAGCCTCTGCGACCTCAACCGTGACGGCCGGCCTGACATCCTTTACACCAATGGCGACGGCTTCGCCTACGCCGATCCGGGCAAACGCCCGTGGCACGGACTGCAATGGCTGGAAAACCTCGGCAACGGCGCCTTCAAGTTCCACCGCATCGGCGACCTGGCGGGCGCCTATGCGCCGGTGGGGGTCGACCTCGACGGTTCGGGGGCCATGGACATCGTCTGCACCAGCGGCTTCAATGACTGGAGCAATCCCGCGGCGGTCGCGCTGGTGGTGTTCAAGAACGACGGGAAGATGAATTTCACCCAGCACGTTCTGGCCCACGCACCGATCCAGCTCATCACCTGCGCGGTCGGCCAGCTGGACGGCTCCGGCCGGCCCGCGATCGTCACCGGCGGGTTCTATTCCTTCCCGCCTTTCGATCGGATGGACCGTCTCACCCTCTGGCGGCGCAATCCCGCTGTTCACCCATGAGGACACGTCCCCTCGCACTCGGCGCGCTGGCGCTGGTTGCAGCCGGCCTGGGCGGCTGGCAAGGGTGGCGGCTGGCCCAGGCGCACCGCATCGCGGGCGCAGCCGTGCCCGCCGCGCCCGTCCCGGGCGACCGGCCCGCGATCCTCGCCGACAGCCTCGCCGACGCGGAAAAGCGCGCGCGCTCCTGGCTGCGCGCCCGGGACGGCCTCGCGGAACTCAGCCGGCTGTATCACGCCAATGGTTTTTATCCCGAGGCGCTGGCCTGCTACGACGCCCTGCGCCGGATTGAACCCGGCAATGCGCACTGGCCCCACCTCGAGGCCGGCATCCTGGCCAGCTTCGGGCGGCTCGACGAGGCGCTCCCGCTGCGGGAACGGGCCGTCGCCCTCGCGCCCGCCTACACGCCCGCCCGCCTGCGGCTGGGCGACATCCTGCTCAAGGCCAACCGCCTCGACGAGGCCGGGCGGGTCTACCGTGACGTGCTGCAGCGCGTGCCCGACGAGCCCTATGCGTTGCTCGGCCTGGCCCGTGGCGCGGTCGCGCGCCGCGACTGGACCGCGGCGCGCGAACTTCTGCAGCAGGCGCTCGCCGCGCATCCCGGCTTCATCGGCGCGCTGTCCCTGCTGGTCACGGTATCGGAGCAGCTGGGCGACCTGCCGGCGGCGGAAAACTACCGGGCCGCCATGGGTTCAGGCATCTTCATCGACGTGCCCGACCCGTGGTTCGACGAACTCGCCGATTCCTGTTTCGACGCGTACCTGCTGAGCGTTGCCGCCTCCACGGCGAACTTCGCCGGTAACCGCCCCGCGGCCCTGGCGCTGATCGACCGGGCGATTGGCCTTTCGGCCAATCCCAACGCGTACCGCCGGCAGGCGGCGGGGTTTTTAATCCAGGACAAGGCCTACGGCCCCGCCAAGGCGCAGTTGGAGCAGGTTCTCGCCACCGACCCGGCGGATTCGGATTCGTGGCTGCGTTATCTCGAAACGCTGCGCGGGCTGGGGGACATGCCCGCCTACCCCGGCGCCATCCTCCGCGGGCTTGCCTCCTGCCCGCAATCATCCGGCCTGCACCTCGAGTATGCGCGCTGGCTGAAGTCGTCCGGCCGGATCCCGGAGGCGATCGGCGAATTCCGCTATGCCTACCAGCTGCGGCCCACGGAAGTGGATGCCCTGCTCGAACTCTCCGCCACCTACGTGACGGTGGGGCGCAGCCAGGATGCCATCGCCGTGCTGAACCTGGCGCTTGAACGCCAGCCCGACCATCCCATCGTGCTCGCGACGCTGGCGCTGGTCGCCATCAGCCAGAACGACGAGGCCGAGGCCCGCCGGCGCTGGGCGCAAATCCTCCAGCAGCCCCGGACTCCCGCGGAGGCGAAAATCCGGGTCCGGCAGGCGTTCCAGCAGCAGTTCGGCCGCGAGTTGTAGGCCCGCCGGGATGGCGGCGGCCGGGAGCGCGTCAGCCCCTGAGGATTTTTTCCACCGCGGACTGCTCGTCGGCCGACAGCGGCGCGAGCTTCAGGCCGCCATGGATGTCGTCGATCTGCGCGACCTTGCTCGCGCCGATCAACACCGTGGTGATCTCGGGACGGCGCAGCAGCCAGAGGGTCGCGAACTGCGCGAGCGTGGCGCCGCGCTTCTGCGCGAGGTCGTTCAGCGCGCGGATCTTCGCGACCACCTCGGGCGTCACCTGCGCGGCCTTGAGGAAGCCGGTCGGCTTGCCGGCGCGCGAATCGGTCGGGATGCCGGCGAGGTAGCGGTTGGTGAGCAGGCCCTGCGCCAGCGGCGAGAACGGGATGCAGCCGGCGCCGATCTCGGTGAGCGCGGGCAGCAGCTCCGGCTCCACCCAGCGGTTGAACATGTTGTAGACCGGCTGGTGGATGAGCAGCGGCACGCCGAGCGACTTCAGGATCGCGGCCGCCTGCTTCGTGCGCGCGGCGTCGTAGTTCGAGATGCCGGCGTAGAGCGCGCGGCCGGACTTCACGGCGTCGGCCACCGCGCCCATCGTCTCCTCGAGCGGGGTCTCGGGATCGGGCCGGTGCGAGTAGAAGATGTCCACATAGTCGAGGCCCATGCGCTTCAGGCTCTGGTCGAGCGAGGCCAGCAGGTACTTGCGGGAGCCCCACTCGCCGTACGGCCCCGCCCACATGTTGTACCCGGCCTTGGTCGAGATGATCAGCTCGTCGCGGTACGGCCGGAAATCCTGCCGCAACAGCACGCCGAAGTTCTCCTCGGCGGAACCCGGGGGCGGGCCGTAGTTGTTGGCGAGGTCGAAGTGCGTGATGCCGAGGTCGAACGCGCGGCGCAGCATCGCGCGCTGGTTCTCGAGCGGGTCGACGCCTCCGAAATTGTGCCAGAGCCCGAGGGAGATCCTCGGCAGCTTGAGGCCGCTGCGGCCGCAGCGGGCGTAGGGGATCGCGTCGTAACGTTGGTCGGCGGGGGCGTAGCTGTTCATGCAGGTTAAAGGGAGGAAAGGGAAAATCAGGCGGGGCGCTTGCGCAAGCCGGCAGTCGCGAACGCCAGCGCCGGTTCCGACCTCGGCATCGGGCAGGTCTCGCCATCGTGCCAGGAGCCCTCGACGTAGGTCGTGGTCGGGATCTCGGGCACCCCGTATTTGTTGTGCTGGAGCTGGCCGGCGAGGATCTCGACCGCGAGCGCGCCGACGGTCGTGTGGTTTTGCTTCACGCCCGCGACCTGGCCGCCCCGGTCC
>CAYZSN010000169.1:0-18344 GCA_964481095.1 uncultured Oleiharenicola sp.
GCGCGTCGTCGAACCAGGCGGTCGAAACGCCCGGGGTCGTCGGGGTGCCGCCACCGGTGGCCGGAGGCGTGGTCGTGCCGGTGCCGGTGCCACCCGTCGAGGTCGACGCCGGGGCGCGACCGACGTTGTCCCAGGTGGCGCGGCCGCCATAGAGGCCGAAGCTCATGCCCTTGATCGTCTGGCCTTCGAGGCCGACCGAGGCGGCCGGAACCTCGAGGCGCACCCACTGGCCGGTGGCCGGCAGCGCGCCGACCTTGCGGCGGCTGGCGGTGTTCGCCGTGCCGTAGGCGATCTGGTCGGCGCCCCAATAGGCGCGGTGCTCCCAGTTGCCGGCGAGCCAGCTCACCATGACCTCGCTCGGCGGGTTCGCCGGGTCGAGATAGATGTAGGCGTAGAGGGTGTCGCCGGTCGCGACGCTCATGGTCGTCGTCGCCCAGTTGAAGGAATGTTCGTGCAGGCCCGTCGCGAGCGCGGACTGGTGCGCCTTCGTGCCGGAATTCGGCACCGGGCTGCTGGTCACCCAGTTCCAGGTGTCGCCACCCGTGCCCGAACCGCTCGCGCCGGCGGGCAGCGCGTCGTCAAACCAGTTCACGAGCGGGCCCGTGGACGGAGGCGTCGTGGTGCCGCCGCCGGTGCCCGGGGGCGTGGTGGTGCCGCCGCCGCCGGTGCCCGGGGGCGTGGGCGAACCCGCGGTGGCGCGACCGGCATAGTCCCAGGTCGCCTTGCCGCCGAAGAGGCCGAAGCTCATGCCGGTGACGTTCCGGCCTTCGAGGCCGACCGAAGCGGCCGGAACCTCGAGGCGCACCCACTGGCCGGCGGCCGGCAGCGCGCCGACGTAGAAGCGGCTGGCGGTGGCGTTCGTGCCGTAGGTGATCTGGTTGGAGCCCCAATAGGCGCGGTGTTCCCAGTTGTCGGCGAGCCAGCTGATCATGATCTCGGTCGGCGGATTCGCCGGATCGAGATAAATATAAGCGAACATCTTGTCGCCGGTGGCGACGGGCATCGTCGCGCTCGCCCAGCTGAACGAGTGCTCGTGCAGGCCGGCGGCGAGGTTGGACTGGTGGGCCTTGGTGCCGTTGAACGGCGCCGGGCCGGACGTGATCCAGTTCCAGGCGTCGCCGTTGCTGCCGGAGCCGGTGGCGCCGGCCGGGATGGCGTCATCCACCCAGGCGGACGACGAGGTCGTGCCGCCCGAGCCGGAGCCGCCGGTCGAGCCGTTGGCCACCGTGACCGTGATCGCGGCGGAGGTCGTGCGGTTGCCGGCGAGGTCGCGGGCGATCGCGGCCAGCGTGTGCGGACCGTTGGCGGCCGCGGTGGAATTCCACGCCAGCGTGAACGGGGCCGCGGTGACCTCGTTGCCGACGTTGCTGCCGTCGAGGAGGAACTGGACGCCGATGACGCCGACGTTGTCCGTGGCGTTCGCGGTGACCGCGACCGTCGAGCCGGAGACCGTGGCGTTCGCGGCCGGGGCCGAGAGTGAAACGGCCGGCGGGGTCGAGTCGATGGACAGGACCGGGCCGGTCGAGCCGCCGCTGCCCGGCTTCCAGAAGAGGCCCTGCGAGGCATTGTAGAACGAACCGGAGGGCGAGACTTCCTTCTTCACGGCGCGCACCATGTACACCGCGCCGAGCGGCACATTGGTGTCGGTGAAGGTCGTGGCGGCAAGCAGCGACGACGTCAGGCGCGTGAACGGGCCGGCGGCCGAGGTCGCGCGGTAGACGTTGTAACCGAGCACGGCGTCGGGGGACGGCGCCCAGGTGAGCGCCACGCCGCCGCCGGCGGTCGAGCCGTTCAGCGAGGCCGGCGGGGCCACCGGGTAGAGGCGCAGGCTCGGGTCACCCATGAGCTGGACGTGCACGAGGTTGGCGGAGCTGTTCTGCTGCGTGCGATAGAGGCCGGTGTTGTTCTGCGTCAGGCGGGCGGCGGCGCCGATGGTGTCGCCGAGGCCGAGCGGATGGATGAACCAGTGCGGGCGGCCGGACCAGACCGACACGAGGCCGTTGGACTTCGTGGCGAGGGGCGCGCGGAGGATGTTGTCCTCGTGGTCCCAGTCGCCGAGCCAGCTGCCGAAGATCATGTTGAAGACGCCGTGGACGTCGTTGCTGACCATCTCGACGGTGTTGGTGTCGTTGTACTGGCCGACATTGCCCAGGCCGGAGACGGCCTGGTAGCTGCCGGCGCCGCAGCCGTAGGCGAACAGGTAGTCGCCGGCGGCAAGCGCGGGCACCTCGACGCCGCGCTGGTCGTTGTACTGCGTGTTGAGGTTGGTGATCTTGTCGTTGCCGACGAGCGGCGCGAAACCGCGGTAGCCGCTCGCGGCGAAGGCCTCGCCGCCGCGGACGCCGAAGTAGTCGCCGATGATGGCGCGACGCTGGACGTTCACGATCCGGTGGCGGTACTCGTGGTCCTTCTTCAGGTACTGGCGGAGCAGCTCGGTTTCGTTCGGGAAGGTCGCGGGCGAGTTCCAGCTGGTCTTGCCGGGCATGTTGGAAAGGTCGACGCGGCCGACCTGCAGCTCGATGGCCGAGGGCAGCGTGGTCTGGTCGAACTTGCCGTCGCCGGGCCGGTTCGTCAGGCGCGCGGCATCGGCGGGGTCGGTGTTGACCGACTGCGTGTAGTTGACCGACGAATCGGTCCAGCTGCCGTCCATGTCGCCGTAATAGGCGTCGGCCGGCCAGGCGCCGAGATGGTCGGGATGGCCGTCGGGGTTGAGCTGGCCGGAATACGGCACCGGCACGTGGCCGAAGAGGAACACCCCCTTCACGTTGGCCCGGTCGGCGTTGTAGTCGGACTGGATCTGGCCCTTGACGCTCGCGACGGTGGCGGTGCGCGCCACGTCGTGGCGGATCACGGTCCAGCCGTCGCCCGTCAGGTCGTCCTGGAGTCGGGACAGCTCGGCGGCCAGCGGGGTGGTCATCGTGTTGTCGACGATGAGGACCATCTTGCCGCGGCTTTCGACCAGCGGGACGTCGATGCCGGCCTGGACGTAGCCATAGCCGGAATAGCCGCTGGCGGCGCGGACCACCTGGTATTCGTAGGCGGTGCCGGCGGAGACGGCGGAGTCGGTGTAGGTGGTGGCGCTGCCCGGCAGCGTGGTGCCGGAGCCCCAGGCGGCGGCGCCGGCGGCTTTGCGATAAACGGTATAGCTGGAGGGCGTGGCGGAAGTGTCCTGCGTCCAGGTGAGGGTGATTTGGGCCGGTGAGGCCTGAACTGAGGCCGTGAGCTGCACGGCGTAGTTCCAAGTCGTTTCTACGGCGCGCGCGGTCAGGGCGAAAACCGACATGACCAGGGCGGCGAGAATTGCGCGGATGGAATGTTTCATGGGCCCGAGAATAGGAAATTCTCGGGCGGCCCTGAATCGGCCCCGGGCTGATAAACCTGTCAGCGACCGGCAGCCCGGCCTGTCGGTGTTGGGCCTACAATCCGGCGCCCTCGCCCGGCGGGCTCACCATGTCGGTATTATATATACAGAGAGGCGCGCAAGGACCCTCCCCGCGGCAGTATCCTGCTTTGTCATTGCGAGTCGCCTGCTTCTCAGGCGGCGAAGCAAGCCAGCTCGCTGGATCGCCACGGGCGCTTCGCGCCCTCGCGATGACAGGACAAGGCAGGACCACTGTCCTCCCCCTCCCTCAAAAATTGCCGGAGCTATCCCGCCCTCAGGCTTGGGCGGGCACCGCGGTCATCGTGGCCACGGCGTGGCATTCCTCGGCGGCCTGGCGGCAGGCGGCGGCGCACGCCTTCGCGCCCGCCTCCTTGGCCGCCGCGCATTCCTCCGCGCAAGCCCGGCAGATCACGGTGCCGAGCGCGCAGACCTGGATCGAAAACGCCGAACGGAGTTTCAGTTCCTCGATCACGAGCTGGCAGAGCCGGATGCTCGAGCGGCAAAGATCCGCGGCATGCGGCGCTTCGTCGGCGCGGTCGGTCCGGTCGAGGCGGGCGAGCCAGGTTTCGCAGGCGGTGATGCAGGCTTGGCACGCGGACACACACTTGGCGTAGGTTTGGTCAATCATGGGGAAAGCGGAGCCCGTGGCGATGCAGGGGCCCTTCCCCTCGGATGCCCCGCGACCCGAAACGGTTCCCGAAATATATCGGCAGGACGCGGCCGGCTGCCTTTCAGGCCGGCATCAGGAATTGCCCGGCGCGGGCGGGAGGAGCCGTCCCGATACCCCGGGCTGACGGTGCGTGCTAGCTTGGCCGCGCGTGTCCCCCACCGCAACCGGCGGAGGATGCCTGCACTGAACAAACCAAACCTTAATAACCATGAATAACATGAAAACATCCGTCCTCGTTCTCTGTCTCGCCGGGCTCGCCAGCCCGTTCACCCTGCTCGGGCAATCCAGCGCCGCCGCGGCTGCCGACGAGGCGGACGGCCAGGTGGCCGGCCTGCGCGAGTTCACCCTCGGCGGCAGCGGCTTCAGCAACAAGGCGATGGACGATTCGCAGGGCGGCGTCGATTTCTCCTACGGCTCGTTCTTCTCGCCGAATTCCGAACTGTCGCTCCGGCAGTCCGTCAGCTACTTCAACCCCGCCAACGGCGACTCGGGCTGGAACGGCGCGACGCGCCTCGCCTATGACCTCCATCTCAGCCACGACGGTTTCATCCGGCCCTTCGTCGGCGTGAGCGGCGGCCGGGTTTACGGCGACACGGTCAACGACAGCTGGACCGCCGGCCTCGAGGTGGGCTCCAAGTTCTTCGTGCGTCCGCGCACCTTCTTCTACGGCATGGCCTCCTACGACTGGCTCTTCGAGCACGGCAGCCAGATCAACGATCGTTTCGATGACGGACGGATCAGCTGGAACCTAGGCATCGGTTACCAGTTCTAGACTGTGGCAAATTTCAGGGGATTCCCCCCCGGGAGTCCCCTTCCCGTCACAATCAACTCCTCCTCCCATGCTAAGCTATTCACTCCTTTTCCTGATCGTCGCCCTTGTCGCCGGCGCCCTCGGCTTTTGGGGCATTTCCGGGATCGCCGCCTCCGTGGCCAAGATCCTTTTCCTCGTGTTCCTGGTCCTGTTCCTCGTTTCGCTGGTTTCCGGCCGCCGCCGGCCGCCGGTTTAGGCGGGATCAGGCCGATTCAGGGTCAATCTGCCCCAGGGGGCCTGAGGGCCACCGGGGCATGATTTGACCAAACATGGGTCGCTCACCCCATACGGCCGGCGGCCAAAACGGACTAAAGTAAGGGGCAATTACTAAACAGCACCCCTTGCCTTATGTTCCACAATCCCTCCAAAGCCGCTCCCGACCGCACCCGGGAAAACGACAATGATGACGCCAGCCTGGTGAAGCGCTTCAACGCCGGCGACGAGGCCGCCTTCGCGGCCATCGTGAAGTCGCATTACGCGCGCGTCCTCGCCCTCATCCGGCGCTCGATGAACAACAACCAGGACGCGGAGGACATCGCCCAGATCACCTTCATCCGCGCCCACCGCGGCCTCGCCTCCTTCCGCGGCGACTCGGCGCTCTCCACCTGGCTTTCGCGCATCGCGCTGAACCTCGCCCGCAACCGCTACTGGTACTTTTTCCGCCGCCGCCGCCAGGACACGATCTCCCTCGATCACCCGCATTCGATCTCCGACATCGTCTCGCCGCAGGATGCCTCGCCGGTGCAGCAGGCGATGCGCAGCGAATTCGCCGAGCTCGCGGCCCGCTGCCTCGACCAGCTCGACGCGCCGCAGCGCGAGATCCTGCACATGCGCTACCAGCTGCACTATTCGTACGGCGAGATCGCGGACAAGCTCCACATCAACTTCGGCACGGTCAAGAGCCGCGTCGCGCGCGCGCGCGAAAAACTCCGCGCCCTGATCCTCACCTCGGCCCCCGACTTCGGGTGCCACGCGGAGATGGGCGATTTCTTCGAGCCCATCCGCTACCCCACGACGATGTCGTCGTCGGTCGCCTGAGGCGACCGGGGCGCCGCCGGATGGCGGCACCGGCGCCCAGCCGGATGGCAGCGCGCAAGCGCCGGGGCTACCTTTTCGCGCCATGAAAAAGCCCTCCGCCCCTTCCCTTCTCCGCGCGGCCGCCGCCACCGCCTGCCTGGGCGTGGCCGCGCTGTCCGCCTTCGCGCAGGCGGACCAGTATCCCACGATGCCGCCGAGGAACCCGCCCCTGCCCTCGGAACCGGCCGAGCCCGTCCTGCCTTCGGGCGACCACAACATCGACGCGCCGCTGCCCGACGACCGCGCCCAGCGCTTCATCACCGAGGTCTCGCTGTTGCAGTCGGAGGAGGCGCGCCTCTCCGTCATCGCCGGCCAGCGCGCCACGCGCGACCAGGTCCGCATCTTCGCCGAGCAGATGCGCAGCGCCACCCAGGACCGCGACGACGAGCTCGCCCGGCTGGCGCAGCGCCGCAACGTCATCCTGCCGACGGGCCGCGACGCCCGCAACGCCGCGGAGGACAACGAGGAGTGGCGGCGGAAGGATCCGCAGTATTTCGACGTGGACTACCTTCGCCGCATCATCCGGATCCAGCGCAACGCCATCGACCGGCTCGAGGACTACGCCAACGCCGCCGATTCCGACCCGGAACTCGCGGCCTTTGCGCAAAGGCACCTACCGGCGGTCCGCGAAAACCTGCGCCAGGCGCAAATGCTGGAAGAGCAGGTGCAGTGAGCGGCTTTCCCGGGCCGGGTCATCCGGCCCAACCAACAGGCGGGCCTCCGGCGGGAGCCCGCCTTTAAATTGCGCAAAACGGAAAAACCGCGGCGGGCTCAGCCCATCGCGGCCGAGCGGCGGCCGCGCTTCCGGCCGGGGGAGGCCCCGAAGCTGCGATCGGCCCACAGCTGCAGCTCGGCCTCGCGCAGGCAGTCCGGCAGGGCCGACAGCGGGCGCCCCTCGTGCTGCAGGATGATGCGGGCGTAATATTCGATCTCGGCCAGCGGGGGACGGAAAGCGGCGGCCAGGCGGGGAAATTTTTCCAACGACAGGATTTTCATAATCATAGCGGGTTGGAGGGGTGCGGGGAATGTTACCGGTCGGACCGCGTGCCTTGGGCACACACCAAAGCAATGTATAAGAACTTGGCGCGGTCCGACCCGGTAACTGGCCAAAGATAGCGGGCGCGGCGCGGGCCCGGAATCAGGCCAGCGCCCCAAAATGGGGTCGGTATTCACCCCATTGGAAAAACGGGGCCTCAGGCGGGCGTGGCGCCCTTCATCCACTGGATCGCATAACGGACGAGGTCCTTGCCGGACTCGAGCTGGAGCTTGAGCTTCAGGTGCTCGCGATAGGAGTCGATCGTCTTCACGCTGAGGTTAAGTTTCCCGGCCACCTGGCGCGTGCTGAAGCCGTCGCCAATGAGCTGGAAAACCTCCATCTCGCGGTCGCTCAGGGTGTCGATGCTGAAGCGGACCTCCTCCTTCCGGTTGCTCACGAGGCGGTGGAGCATGCGCTCCTTCATCCGGTCGCTGAGGTGGAGCTCGCCGGACAGCACGGTGCGGATGGCCGTGAGGATGCGGCTGCTCGCCTCCTGCTTCATGATGTAGCCGCGGGCGCCCGCGCGCATGGCGCGCTCGGCGTAGACGCCCTCGTCGTGCATGGACATGACGAGCACGGGCATGTCGGGCGCGAGGACCCGGATGTGTTTCATCAGCTCGATGCCGTTGGTGGTCTTGAGGCTGATGTCGATGATGGCCAGATCGGCGGGCTGCTTCTGCAGGAATGCGATCGCCGCGGGGGCGCTGTCGGTTTCCCCGATGACCTCGAGATCCTCCTCCTGGTTCAGGAGCACGGCGACCCCCTGGCGGGTGATCGGGTGGTCGTCGACCAGGAGAATGCGGTGCTTAGCACGCGACTTGGAGGTTTTTTGGGGCGGGGACATTTCCAGAGTGGTTGGTTTCATGAGGATGAGCGAAAGTGGTGAAGTGACAGGTGACGCGCGCGCCCCCGCCGGGATTTGATTCCAGCGAAAGCTCACCACCGATGATGGTGGCGCGGTAATTCATGAGGCGCAGCCCGCTGCCCGGCGCGCGGCCATGCGCGGCGGGGTCGAAGCCGCTGCCGTCGTCGGTGATCGTCAGGCGGTGCTGGTGGCGGCGGGAGGACAGCGTCACGCGGACATGCCGGGCCTGGCCGTGGCGCACCGCGTTGTGGATCGCCTCCTGCGTGATGCGGTAAAGATGCAGCGAGGTCAGGTGGTCGCAGGCCGGCGGCGGGCCCTTCACCTCGAAGCGGCATTTGATGCCGTGCAGCGTCTGCGCCTGCGCCGCCAGCTCCTCGAGCGCGACCAGCAGGCCGGCGTTTTCGAGCTGCACCGGGCAGAGGCCGCGGGCCAGTGCGCGGGACTGGGCCACCGCGTC
Organism: uncultured Oleiharenicola sp.; assembly: GCA_964481095.1. Classification (GTDB taxonomy): domain Bacteria; phylum Verrucomicrobiota; class Verrucomicrobiia; order Opitutales; family Opitutaceae; genus Lacunisphaera. The sequence continues at coordinate 8,299 of CAYZSN010000169.1, forward strand.
GTTGGCGAGGCGGGAGATGAGTTCCGCCTGCGGCGCCTCCGCGGGATGCAGCTTGGCCAGCCGGTCGCGGAGGGCCACCGCCAGGCAGGACAGGCCGGTGAGCTGCTGCCCGAGCCCGTCGTGCAGGTCGGCGCCGATGCGCTGCTGCTCCTGGTCGCTGATCGTGAGCAGCCAGCGTTCCAGCCCGCGCCGGACGCTGATGTCGCGGCCGAAGAAGATCGCCCCGCCGCCCTGCGCGGCGTCGTACATGACGAAAAATTCCACGTACCATTCGCTCTCGCCGGTGCGGTCCGACAGCGTGCAGCTGGCCGACCCGCCCGCGAGCGCCGCGCGGATGGCCGAGGCGGACGCCGGGTAATCCTCCGCCAGCTTTTTGCCGAGCAGCGTGTCCGGCGCCACGCCGGCGTGCTCCAGCCCGCGGCCGCTCACCTCCACCACCCGGCCGGCGGGATCGATCCGGCCCACGATCACCGGCAGGTTCTGCATGAGGCTGTCGAGCAGCTGCGTGGTTTTCCGGTGCTCGTTCTCCGCCTGCACCCGCTCGCTCACGTCGAGGGCCGTGAAGCCGCGCAGCCGCCGGTGGTCCGAATCGGCCATGGCGAAGGAATTGACGAGCCAGTGCCGCCCGCCCTGCTCGAAGGGCTGCGGCTCGCGCCCGCGGTTGGCCGCCACGGCGGCGGCCTGCCGGTCGTCGCCGAAAAAGCGGTCGTGGATTTCGTTCTGGAACAGCAGCCGGCCGTCCTCGCTCCGGATGGCGACGGCGCATGGCACGCTGCGCATGAAGAGCTCGAGCTGCTGCTGGCTGAGCTGGAGCTTCGCGAGCATCGCGGCCTGGTGCAGCGCGTAGCGGATCGCCCGCTCGAGCTGCACGGGATTGAGCTCCTCCTTCGCGAGGAAATCCACCGCGCCGGCCTGCAGCGCCGCCTCGTCGATCTCCGGCGACTGGTGCCCGGTGAGCAGCAGGATCGGCATCGTCGAGCCCAGCGCGCGGGCCTCCTGCAGCAGCTCGATGCCCGTGCCCTCGCCCAGGTCGTAGTCGAACAGGCCGACGTCGTGCCCGCCGCGCTGCAGGGCCTCGCGGGCCTGCGCGCAGCTCGACGCCCATTCGAGCTCGTACGCGGCGGAACGCACCTCGTCGAAGACCTTCGTCAGGAAAAAGTAGTCGTCCTCGCGGTCTTCAACCACGAGCACCCGGATGGTTTTGTTCCTCATCTCGCGCATTTTTTTTCGGGGCCGGCCGCCGCGCCGTCGCATCCTGCGGATGTCGGGCGGCTGCAATTGCACCCACACCGATGGACACTCGAACGGCGCGGCGGAGCCGGGAGTTTGCAGAAAATCTTTACCCCATTTCAAATTGGGGCGCAGCGAATTAGTCCGCTTGTTCACGGAGGGAAATTGACCCCATCCGGCGGCGCGGCCGCACCTGAGGCGCTGACCCGACCCGCGCCGGTCCCGGGCGGCGTTTGGGGTCTTGCCCGCCGGTTCGCGGTAGGATTCCCGATGGCGCGTCCGGGAGGCGGCACGATTGTGGGCGCGCCGGGAGTGCGCTATTTTTGCGCTGCCGGGGGCGGATCAACCGCCCGCGGCAACCCGAACATGAAAAACAGCAACTCTTATCTTCTCTCCCTCCTGATCATCGGCGGCGCCGCCCTCGGCACCGCCTTCACCGCCGGTTGCAGCGCGACCGCGACGCACCAGAGCACCGGCGAATACATCGACGACGCCGCCATCACCACCAAGGTGAAGAGCGCGTTCGTCTCGGACGACACCGTCAAGGCCTTCGACGTGAAGGTCGACACCTTCCGCGGCGTCGTGCAGTTGAGCGGCTTCGTCGACAGCACGCTCCAGAAGTCCCGCGCCGAGGAGATCGCCCGCGCCACCAACGGCGTGCGCGACGTGAAGAACAACATCCAGCTGAAGGCCGCCCAGGGCCGCTGAGCGGCCCGTTTCCCACCGGCCAACGATCCTGCCCCGGTCCGCCCCCCGGCGGGCCGGGCCGCAGGCCCGCCATCGCCCGCCATGAAACATCCCCGCCCGAGCAAGATCCTCCTCCACGGCCGCGGCATCGGCGACCTCAACGACGAGGATGTCGAGAAGCGCGCCCGCGAAATCGCCGCCATCCGCGGCCAGCCCGCCAACCGCATCACCGACGACGACCGCCGGCAGGCCCTGGCCGAGCTGCACGGCGAGACGTTGCCGGAAACCACCGACTCCGACGGCGAATCCCGCGGGGCGCTCACCCGCGACCCCAGCGAGCCTGTCGCGATCTCCGGCCGCCGGACGGCGAACCACGAGGGCGACGATGACACGGAGTCCGTCGAGCGCCTCGCCACCGAGGGCGTCGAGGAAGCCCAGCACGACCAGATGCTCGCCTCGCGCGCACGCGACCACCGCCAGGACCGCCACTGAAGGCGCGCCCCGCGGCCGTCTTCCCTCCCATGGCCGTGCGTCGCCCACCGCCTGCCGCCCTCCACGCCCCGGCGGCCCACGGCCCGCTGGGCTGGGGCCTGCGCGCGATCCGCATTCTCCGGCGCACGGCCGTCGCGTTCCTCGAGGACGACGTCACCCGCCTCGGCGCCGCCCTCGCCTTCTACACGACCATCGCCGTCGCGCCCCTGATGGTGCTGAGCGTCGGACTCGCCGGCATCTTCCTCGACAAAACCGTCGCCCGGCAGACCGTCGTGCAGGAAATCCGCGACGTGATCGGCGGGCCCGCGGCGGAGGCCGTGGCGGCGATCGACCGCCCGCTGGCGCGCCCCGAGGGCATCAACGCGACCGTGATCGGCGGCCTCACGCTGCTGTTCGGCGCGCTGGGGGTCTTCCGGCACCTGCAGGACGCGCTGAACTCGATCTGGCGCGCGCGCCCGCCCCGCCTTCCCTTCTGGGCGATGGTCCGGTACCGGCTTTCCTCGATGGCCGTCGTGCTGGCCACCGGCTTCCTGCTGCTCGTGTCCCTCATCCTCAGCGCGGGCCTGACGTGGTTCGCCACGCGCGCGATGAACCATTTCGGGGTGTCGGCCCTCTACTTCGAGCTGGGCAACACGCTCCTTTCCTTCGCCGTGAGCGCGGCGCTCTTCGCCCTGCTGTTCAAGCTGCTCCCTGACACGAAGGTGCCGTGGCGGCACGTCTGGCTGGGCGCGGCGGTGACGGCCCTGCTGTTCACCGTGGGCAAGATCGTCCTCAGCCTCTACCTGGCCCGCGCCCGCATCACGTCCGTCTACGGCGCGGCGGGCTCGCTCGTGGCCCTGCTGCTGTGGTGCTACTACGCCTCGCAGATCGTCTTCCTCGGGGCGGAGTTCACGCGCGTGACCGCGCTCAGCCGCGGCGGCCGCGATTTCTCCGCGCTGGAACAGCCGCTCGAGCGCCTGCGCCTCGCGCACATCCCGCCGGCCGGCACGTTCAGCGGCCAAACCGGAACAAGGCGGCGTCGGCGTTTGCTCGCCCGGCCCAAAGGTCCCGGATGATCCCCGCGGCCACGACGCCGAAGGTGATGCCGTTGCCGCCGTACCCGAGCGCGAAATACCCGCGGGGGAACGACGGGTGCGCGCCGATGAACGGCAACCCGTCCGCCGTCTCCGCGAAGGTGCCGGCCCACGCGTAGGCCACCTCGAGGCGGATGCGCGGGAACCACCGGTGGAATTTCGCCCGCAGCTGCCGGGCCTTCGCCGGCAGCCGGCGCCCGCGCCGCGCGGCGGTGGTGAACGGCTCGTCGGCCCCGCCGAACATGACGCGGTTGTCCGCCGTCGTCCGCAGGTAGAAGTACGGCCGCGCCGTCTCCCAGATCAGCCTGCGCCCGGGCCAGCCGGGAAAGGCCGCCAGCGGCTCGCTCACCAGCGCGTAGGTGCTGCGCAGCCGCAGGCCGGGCAGGCGCAGGAACCCCGCCGCCTCGTAGCCCGCGGCGATGACCACGCGGCGCGCGCGGACGACCGCGCCCCGGTCCGTGCGCAGCACCACCCCGGTGCGGCCCGCCGCGTAGCGCAGCACCGCGGTGCGGTCGAAGATGCGCGCGCCGTGCCGCGCGGCGGACCGCAGCAGGCCGTGCGTGAAACAATGGACGTCCACCTCGGCGGCGGGACGCGAGACGAGCGCGGCCTGGAACGGCAGCGTGCTGGCGGCCGCGATGCGGGCCCGGTCCCACCAGCGCACGTCGAAACCGTGGCGGCGCCGCAGTTCGTATTCGGCCCGCAGGGCCGCGGCGTCCCGCGCGGTCGTGGCGCCATAAAGCGATTCCCGCCGGCGAAAGCCGCAGGGCACCCGCAGCGTGTCCGCCAGTTGCCCGATCCGCCCCATCGCTGCCGCGCACACGCGGTAGCTCCGCGCCGCCGCCGGCTCACCCATCCGCGCCGCCAGTTCGGCCAGCGGCGTGTCGAGTTCGTATTGCAGCAGGCTCGTGCTCCCGGCGGTGCTGCCGAGGCCGATGTCGCGGCGGTCGAGCACCAGCGTGTCGCAACCGGCCACGGCCAGCTCGTGCGCGATGCACGCGCCCGTGATGCCGCCGCCGATGACCGCCACGTCGCACGTCGTGGAGCGTTCGAGCGGCGGATACGTCGCGACCAGGCCGTTCTTCACCGGCCAGAAGGGGGTGCCGGACAACAGATCCATGGCGACGGAAATCTTGAAAACCAAAAATCGAAAATCAGTAATCTTGAAATCGCGAACCCTGGAAATTCGGAAACTTTTCGAGTTTGGATTTCAGATCACCGGTTTTCACGATTTCCGCGGTTTCAGCGCGGGACCTTCCTCTGGCTCTTGTAGTCCTGGACGAAAATATTGACGATGAGCCAGAAGGCGCCGCCCGCGGCCGCGATGAAGCAGAGGATCGCGAGGCCGGGATAACCGAAGAGCTGGAAGCTGGTCTGCACGCGCATCAGCAGCGAGGCGCCGATGATCAGCGCCGCCAGCACGAGGCCGGCCGTGATCCGGTTGGCGATCTTCTGCATGCCGTCGAGCATCACCTTGGCGTCGACCGCCTTCACCTTCACCTCCAGCTCCGCGTTGGTGACGGCGTCAAGGATGCGGTTCACCCGCCCCGGCAGCGCCTGCACGAAGTCCTTCGTCTCGAGGAGCGAGCTGAGAAAATTCCCGCGCGTGAGGTCCTTGCGCACGCGGCGCGACATCAGCTCGGTCACGTGCCGGCGGATCGCCTCCGTCGGGTTGAACGTCGGGTCGAGGATGCGGCCGATCTCGTCGAGCTGCAGCAGCGTCTTGCCGAGCAGCGTCAGCTCGCTGGGCACGAAGAGGCCGGTCTCCCGCGCGCGGCTGCTGACCTCGAAAAGCGACTGGCCGACGTTCATCTGCGCGAGGCCCTGGTCGCGCTTCGCGGAGACGAGCCGGGACACCTGCCGGCGGAACTCCGCCGGGTCGAAGTCCTCCATCTTCTCGCTGATCCGGACCACGACCTCGGCCGCCTCGTCGCCGTTGCCGTCGCTGATCGCGAGCAGGAGCTTCAGGAGGTGCTCCTGCATGCCCGGCGTGGTGTGGCCCGCCATGCCGAGGTCGATCAGCGCGATCCGGCCGTCCCGCGTGACGAAGATGTTGCCCGGGTGCGGGTCGGCGTGGAAGAGCCCGTCGACGAGGACCTGCTTCAGGTAGGCCTTGAACAGTTCCTCGATGAGCACCCGGCTTTCCAGGTCCTGCCGGGCCAGCGGGCTCAGCGCGGTGATCTTGTCGCCGTCCACGTATTCCATCGTCAGCACGCTGCGGGTGCAGTAGTCGGGGATGGGCTGCGGCACGACGAGGTGCGGGAATTCCTTCAGGTTGCGCCCGAGCACGACCAGGTTCTGCGCCTCGAGCTCGTAGTTGAGCTCGCGCGCGAGGGCCGCGCGGAATTCCTCGACCACCTCGTGGAAATGGTGCTTCCGCCCCGCCTGCGTGTGCGCGTCCAGCGCGGTGGCCAGGTCGCCCAGCGCCTCGAAATCCTTCCACACCTGCTCGCGCACGGCGGGCCGCTGCACCTTGACGACGACCTTCCGGCCGTCGCGCAGCTCGGCGTAGTGCACCTGCCCCAGCGAGGCGGCGGCCACCGGCTTCGGGTCGAAGCGGGTGAAGGCCTTCGAAAGGCGGACCTGCAGCTCGCGCTCGACGATCTCCATGGCCTCGGTTTCGGGGAAGGGCTTCACGCTGTCCTGCAGGCGCGCGAGCGCCTTGAGGTAGCTTTCCGGCAGCAAGTCGGGGCGGCTGGCGAGCACCTGCCCGAACTTCACGTAGGTGGGCCCCATGGCCTCGAGGTCGCGCACGAGCTCCTCGGGGTCGGGCCCGGTGGCGGCGTCGGCGAGGTGCTCCGGCGTGAAGCCGTCGGCCTCGGTCTGTTTCTTGGCCAGGTTGGAGCGGCCGTATTTCCAGAGCAGCCGGCCCATTTCGCGGTAGCGCTTGAGGTGGTGGGTGGTGAATTTCATGTGGTGATGCGCCGTCCTTCTACGACCGCGGCCAGCGAAAGGGGTTCGGCTCCGTTGCAAGTCGGGGATGGAAATCCGACAGCGGACATCGGGCATCGAAAATTGGTCATCTCGATCCTGGGGCGGCCGGGCCTCCCGAAATTTCAGATTCTCGATGCCCGCTGCCCGCTTTCAGATCTTCTCCTTCCCAAAATGCACGGCCCCCGGGCGTCTCGTTCCACCCGGGGGCCGTGCGACTATCCGGGCAATACCCTATTGGCCCAAGGGCACGGAAATGGCGATGTTGCGGTCCACGTTCGCGGCGCGGGCGCCGGCATTGACGCCGACGGTGCGGACGAAGGTGGTCACAATCAGGTCGAGGTAGCGCGCCAGCAGGTGGTACGGCGTGCGCGGCACGTAGACGATGTCGTTGGGCTCGAGCTTCACGTTCGGCGCCTGGCCGGTCACGATCGCCTTGTAGTCGTAGATGGCGATCGCCGGGGCGTTGACGCCGCCACGGACGACCGCCACCTGCGAAAGGTGGGCGTTGTTGCCGGTGCCGCCGGCGGCGGCGATGGCCGAGACGAGCGTGGCCTGCCCGGGCAGGTGGACCGCGCGCGCCTGGTTGACCTGGCCCAGCACATAGATCTCCTGGGAGCGCGGCGACGGCAGGTAGACCATGTCGTCCGGCTGCAGGTAGATGTTCTGGGTCATGTCACCCTCGTTCAGCAACCGCTCGATGTTCACGGGCAGGAGCTGCCCGTTGCGCACCACGAACGCCTGGCTCAGGTCGCCGGCATTCTGCTGCGGGTTGGCGAAGGAAATCGTCGCGCCGTTGGAAAGCTGCGTGACCGACTGCGCGGCCGACGGGCCGCCCGCCGCCGAGATGGCGTCGAGCAGGGTCGTCGGCCCGGTGAGCGGGTACAGCCCGGGGGTGCCGAGGCGGCCGAGGACCCAGACGTTCTTGCTGCCGACTTCCAGCAGCGCGAGGTTCACGCGCGGCTCGCCGCGGTAATATTCCTTCAGCGCGCCTTCCAGCGCGGTGCGCGCCTGCGAGAGCGTCTGGCCCCAGACGTCGATGCCGGCGAGCATCTCGTAGTAGATCTTGCCGTCCGGGCCGACCACGGTTTCCACGCGCGAGCCTTCCTGGCCGACCACGTCGATGGCGAGGCGGTCGCCGGGCCCGAGGGTCAGCTCGGCCGTCGAGGGCTTGAGCAGGGCGGCGTCCAGCGGGCCGCGGGATTCCATCACGGCCACGGGCGTGGCGGCCACGGGCTGGCGGGCGGTGCGATGGGCGCAGCCGCCCAAAGTGAGGGCCACCGGCCCGATCAGGCCGGCGATGAGCAGTTTTCGAGTTTTCATTGGGGAAGCGGAACGACCGGGATTACCTTGTCACTGGTCCAGTAGACGACGAAGGCCTGGGTGAAGGCCGAGGCGGCCTCGTCCAGCAGGTCCTCCGCCTTCCACCACGGGCGGGCGCTGACGTACACGATGTCGTGCGGCTCGAGCGGCACGTCGGCCGCGACGCCGGAGAGCACGTCGCTGAGGTTGACCACCATCGCCTGCGGCTGGTTGAGCGAGCCGCGCACGACCAGCACGCGGCCGCGCCAGGCCTTGTCGGTGAAGCCGCCGCGGGCGGCGACGGCGCGCAGGGAGGTGCTCTGTTCGCCGAGCGTCGCGGGGCCCGGGTGCTGCACTTCGCCGAGCACGTAGACCTCGCGGAGGTCCGCCGGCGGGAAATAGAAATAGTCGCCCGGCTCGACCGCGATGTTCTGCGACAGGTCGCCGGCGCTGAAGAGGCGCGAGAAGTCCACGGGCTTGCGTTCGCCGTTGCGGATCAGGAAGGCGTGGGAAAGGTCGGCCAGCTCCGTGACGTCCCCCGTCGTGGCGCTGGTTTCGAAGCCGCGCGCGCGGGCGACGGCCTCGACCACCGTCATCGGGCGGTCGAGCGTGAAGGCGCCACGCTGGGCCACGAGCCCGAGCATGTGGTATTTCTTGCTGCGGAAGGCCACGGGGCTGACGGTGGTGCGCGCGGAGCGGCGGTACTCGCCGAGGCGGCGGTCGAGTTCGGCCCGGAGCTCGTCGACCGTCAGGCCGCTGGCCACGACGTCGCGCGCCTCGAGGTAGTTGAGGCGGCCGTCGGGCTGGATCGCGACCTCGGCCCGCGTCGCCGCGGGCTCGCCGTAGAGGCCGATGCGCAGGACGTCGCCCGGGCCGAGCGTGAGGTGCTGCTGCCAGGCGGCGCGCTGCGCCGGGGAGACGATGGAGAACGCCTCGGGCGCCGGCGCCGTCTGGGCGCGGCCGTCGGTGACCCCGGCGAGCAGGAGGCAGGCGATCAACGCCGACGCCATCGCGGGCACCGGCGCGGACGCCGGCACCCAGCGGGCGAAGCGCTCGCTGATGGGCTTGCCGTTGCTGCGGTTCACGACCGCGCCGACGAGGTTGCAGCGCGCGAGGCGCAGCGTCTCGATCTGCTGGCGCGTCTCGAGGGCCGTGGCCTTCGTGGTGTCGGAGAGCCAGAGGACGTTCGGCAGGTTCTGCGCGAGCAGGATCGCCTCGGGCGTCGAGGCCGGCGGGAGCTCGACGAGGACGACGGCGTTCTCGTTGGCGCCCCAGGCGTGGAGCGACGCGAGCCATTCCTTGCGGTGGTCGAGATCCCACACCCAGCCCGGCAGCGGGATCTGCACGATGGACGGGCCGGAGTCCGCGGAGAAGATCTGGTTCGCGGCCTCCTCGGGATCGCTGAGCAGCGCGTCGGACAGCGTGGTTTCCTGGACGAGCACGGCGTCGGCCGACTTCGGCTCGCCGCGGCCGGTGCGGAAGCGCACGGCGGCGCTGGCGGCGGCGGGGGCCGGGCGGCCCTCGCGGCCCGATTCGTCGCTCCCGTCGGACTGCTTCGTGGTGAGGATGACGACCTTGAAACCGCATTTGCTGGCGGCGTCCGCGAGGAGCTTGGTCCAGACGGAGCGGCCCTCGCCGGCGGTCGAGGAGGTGATGCCGCAGACGAGGCCCTGGTTGGGCGTGACGCTCAGGCGGCTCTGCAGGGCCGTCCAGGTGCGGAACGCCCAGCTCGTGCGGGCCTCGGAGGACATCTCGTCCACGGGCCCGAGGCGGGCGATGACCGGCAGCTGCGTGATGCGGCGCACATCCTCCGGCGTGCGGAGGCGGGTGTCGAACGCCTCGTCGGCGACGGCGGCGACCAGGCCGAGGCCCAGCCCGCACAGGCCGAGGAAGACGGCGAGCAGCACGATCTTGAGGGTGGGATTGTTCAGCGCGGCGCGATCGGCCGTGGCCGGCGAAAAGACGCGGTAATGGCCCACGGGATTTTCCGCGAGCATTTCGGTGATCTGGAGGCGGTTGGTCAGCTCGCGGCGCTGGTTTTCCAGCGTGCGGGCCTTCTCGCGCAGGAATTCCATCTCGCCGGGGGCGGTCACGGGCGTGGTGGGGCCGGCGGCCGCGGCGGCGGCGGGCGAAGCGGCGGGCGCGGGGGCCGGCTGGCTCGCGGCCAGCTGCTTCTCGATCGCCTGCACGCGGGCCAGCTGCTGCTGCACGAGCGGGTGCTGGTCCGTGTAGCGGGTCTGCAGGTCCAGCAGGTCGTCCCGCGCGGCGGCGAGGCGGGCCTGGAGCGCGGACGGGACGGCGGCGGCGATCGCGGCGGATGAGGCCGGGGCA
>CAYZSN010000170.1:0-22123 GCA_964481095.1 uncultured Oleiharenicola sp.
CGTGGACGCGACGCTGAGTTCGCCGAGCCGCTGCCAGGAGCGGCCGTCGGCGGACGCCTCCAGCGAGGCGAGCCACGCGCCGGGCGGGAGGCGCCCCTCGATGACGAAGCCGCAGGCGGTGGCGCCGGGACCGGCGCCGAGCAGCGCGACCGCATCCGGGCGTTCCGGCGTCGCGGACGGCACGAGCGTGTGCGCGCCGGCCACGAGGCGCACGCGGGGCGCGGCGGCGGCTCCGGGTGCGAGGCACCAGCCTTGCAGGCGGAGGTGGCAGTCCGGGGCCTGCAACGGGCGCGGGGTTTCAATCTCGAAGCGGAAGGGCACCGGGACCGGGGCGTTCATCAGCGGCGGCCGAACAGGTGGCGCAGCGGGGCGGTCCAGCGCCATGACGCGGAGGATTCGATGGCGGCGAGTTTTCCCGCCAGTTCCTCTGTGCGGGCCTGTTGGGCGGAGGCAGCGGCGGCGAGCTCCGTAGCCTTGGCGTTGAGGCCGGCCACGGCAGCCTCCTCGCGGGCGAGCAGTTCCTGCGTGTGGCGCAGCGCGGCCTCGAGTTCGGCGGCGCGGCCGGCCAGGTGGTCGCGCTCGGCGCAGGCCTGGTCGGCGAGGCGCTGCATGTCCTGCCGCAGGCGTTCGGCGGCCGCGACCCGGGACAGCAGCTCGTCCCGCAGATCCTCGAGCTTCATCAGCTCGACTTCCGTGAGGATCATCTGCTGTTGCAGCCGCGCAAAGCTGACGGGGCGATCTGGAGCGTCGGACGACATCGGCGCGGTATCCAAGCGCAAGCGGTCGCCCGATGGAAAGCCTATTGTCGGCGGGGCGCGTCAGACGAACTTCAGCTTGCGGGCGGCGAAGAGCACCATGCGCAGCAGCAGCCAGCCATGTTTCCAGCGCTGGATGTTGGTGGTGCCGTAGGTGCGCTCCTTGTAACGGATGGGCACGTCGGCGATCTTCAGGTTCAGCTTCGCGGCGCCGAAGAGCAGGTCGAAATCGCCGAAGGGATCGAAGTCGCCAAAGTAGGCGCGGTTGGCCGCGATCCGCTCATAATGCGCGCGGCTGAGCACCTTGGTGCCGCAGAGGGTATCCTTGAGAGGCTGGCCGAGCAGCCAGGTGAAGATCAGGCCGAACGTCTTGTTCGCGCAAAGATTGAGGAACTGCATGGCCTTCTCGTCCATCGGGTACACGAGGCGGACACCATTGGCGAACTCGGCCTGGCCGCTGGCGAGCGCCTCGTAGAACTTCGGCAGCTCCTCGGGCGGCATGGTCAGGTCTGCGTCGAGGATCATGAGGATGTCGCCGGTCGCGGCGGCAAAGCCCTTGCGGACGGCATCGCCTTTGCCGCGGCCGGACTGCTGCATGATCTTGATGTTGCGCTGCGGATGGGCGCGGGCGGCCTCCTGGATCCGCGCCCAGGTGGCGTCGGTGGAGTTGCCCTCGACGAAGATCAGTTCGGTGCCGGCGCCCATGTCGGGCGTGCGCTGGATCGCCGCCTCGATGTTGCCCGCCTCGTTGCGCGCGGGGATGACGACGGAAACGGACGGCCGCTGCTCGCGCCGGCGGGAGGGGCGCGCCACGATGAAGATCGTCAGGCAGAACCACTGGAGGAAGGGGGCGAGGCCGCGGTTGAAGATCGGGTCCAGCACCGGGATGCGGATGGGGAGCAGCAGCCGGTTTTGCCGGAAAATCGGCTCCCAGCCGCCGAGCCGGAGCAGGTTGAGCACGTCGGAGGAGGCCAGCCAGCTGTTCTGGGGATGCGGGGCCTTGAGGCCGGCGAACTCGGCCAGCGAAAGGATCGGGCGCCACAGGGAATTCTGGAAGTTGACGATGACCCGCGTGTTCGCATGCGCGCAAACCTGCAGGCGGCCAAACAGCAGCTGCACGTCGGCGGCCAGGTTCAGCGTGTCCGAGATGATGATGATGTCGAAGGTTCCGCCGACCGAGAGTTCCTCGCCGGCCTGGACGTGGAATTCGCCGTCGGGGATGCGCTCGCGCGCAGCCGCGACGTGCGCGGCGGAAAGGTCGATGCCCGCCTTGCGGCCGGCGCGGATGCGCGCCAGCAGTTCGCCCCCGCCGCAGCCAACCTCCAACACCGAGGCGTCGGCGGGGATCAGCAGGTTGTAATAATGGGCGAGCAGGCTGTGGTAGCTGCGCGCGGCGGCCCGGTTGGTGGTCGGCGAGGTCGCGTAGAAATCCCGGATGCGCGCGAGGTGCGCCCGGGTGATGTCCGAGAGTGCCGGCGCGGGGCGGACGGTTTCGGCGGAGGGCGGGCCCATGGTGCGGCGCCACTCAACGTACCTCCTCCCGCGATGTGAAGCCTATTGTCGGCGGCACGTTCCGAACCGACAGCAAGTCATCCATTGAATTGCTTGAATCCGCGCGCCTCCCGCAGGCGCAAGTAGTCTAATAGACTACTTGATTCGGACGGCGGGGACGATCAGCCGGGGTTGGCTTCAGTGCTCGGTGGACCGAGAACCGCGCAAGCGGCGTCCGGGGCGATCGCCGCCTCAGAGCTTGTAGCCGGCGGCAGCGGCGTCCTTGGCGAACATCTTCACCGTGTCGAGGGACAGGGCGCCGAGGTCCATGCCGAGGAGCTTGGCGGCTTTCGCGAGGATGTCGTGCTGCACGGTGACAATCTGGCAGCCGCTCTGCTCGGCCTGGATGATGTTCAGGACCTCGCGCACGCTGGCCCAGAGCAGCTCGGCCTTGGGCTGGCCCACGAGGAGCTTCCTGCTTTCGCGCATGATCGGCATGGGGTCGACGCCGGTATCGGCGATGCGGCCGGCGAAGACGGACACGACGGAGGAAACCTTGGGATTAAGCGCGCCGGCGACGGCCTTGACCTGTTCGAGCGTGAGCAGCGCGGTGATGTTCAGCTGCACGCCCTGCGCGGCGAGCTCCTTGATCAGCGGGATCGCGGACTCGGAGCGCGTGTTCGTGATCGGAATCTTAACGTAGACGTTCCTGCCCCAGCTCGCGATTTTGAGCGCCTGGCGCTTCATCTCGGGAAATTCATCGGCGAAGACCTCCAGCGAGATGGGCTTGGCCGTCACGGTCTGAAGGATGTCCCTGGCGAAGGCTTCGTAGTCCTTGATCCCCGCCTTGTTCATCAAGGTCGGGTTCGTCGTCAGGCCCTTGATGTAGGGCTTGGCGTAGAGGTCGAGGATGCCCGCCTTGTCGGCGCCGTCGGCGTAGATCTGGATCTTGAGGTCGTTAAGATTAAGCATGCGCTAGCAGAGCAACTACGGCTTGGGCTGGGCAAGGACAATAGCCGCCGCTTCCGGGAAGGAGTGGACGGTGTGGTGCGGGGGCTGGTCCAGCTGCTCGGCGTAGCCCAGGTCGATGAAAACGGTGCGCACGCCGGCGCGCAGGCCGCAGTCGATGTCGCGCCAGCGGTCGCCGATCATCCAGGAACGCGCCAGATCGAGGCCGAGCGCCTTGGCCGCGTCGAGGAGCATGCCTGGCGCGGGCTTGCGGCGGTAATCCTCGGGCGTGACGATGTCCTGCCCGGGTGCGTAACAGACCTCGATGCGCGCGATTTCGGGGATGAGTTCCCGCAGGCGGGCATGCATCGCTTCGACGGTCGATTGCGGCAGCGTGCCGCGGCCGACGTCGGGCTGGTTGGTCGCGACCACGAGCACGTAGCCGGCGGCGTCAAGCATCCGGCAGGCGGCCGCCGCGCCGTCGAACAGCTGGAATTCCTTAACGGTGACCGGGGCGTACGGCAGGCCGTCGCGAATGACGGGAACGTTCAGGGTTCCGTCCCGGTCGAGAAAAACCGCCGGCCGAAGGTGGGAGGTGGGAGGTGGGAGGACGGAGGTCAAATGCGCCGGTGGTTAATAAGGGCCTGCAGCATGGCGGAAATCTCATCACACTCACGGATCAAGCCAACAATATCTCCCGCGCTCGGCGGATATATTTCGGCAGCAATTTCCAGTTGGGCGGAAACTTCAGCCAGCGAACCTTTGGCAATATAGAAGAACTGGACGTTTTCCTTGGCTCCCTGCCGGGCATCGCCCTCCGCAATATTACTGCAAACACTGATCGCTGCTCGGCGTATTTGATCCCTGAGCGCGAAGTCAGCGCCCATGGGCGCTTTGGCGGTTAGACGGTAGATCGAAACCGCCAGCGCCTTGCCGCGAAGCCAGACTTGAAGGTCCCTATAGGTTTGGCTCACGGCGGTTTTCCCTCCTCCCTCCAGCCTCCCACCTCCCGCCTTTCCGTCACGCCTTTCCAAGCGTGACGGACTCCCATTTGGTCTGCGCGACCTTGAGGTCGGGGTGCGACACGAAGAGATGCCAGACGACGGCCTGGAAGGCCTCGGAGTGCGGCGTAATGTTGTTGGCGTTAACCGTGGGCACGATGACGCAGGCGTCGGCGACCTTGGCGGTGTAGCCGCCGTCCTTGCCGACGATGCCGAGGACGCGCGCGCCGACCTGTTTCGCGAGCCGGAGGGCGGTGACGAGGTTGGGGGAGACGTTCTTCTCGAGGTTGCCGCCGCCGACGGAGAGCACGAGGAGGGTGTCCTTGGCAGTGAGGCGCGAGCCGCGCAGCCACTCGACGAACACGCTGGCCCAGCCCTCGTCGTTGGTGCGGGCGGTGAGCTCGGAGACATTGTCGGTCGGCGCATAGCACTCGAGGCCGGCGATCTTGCGGAAATCGTTCACGGCGTGCGACGCGTTCGCGGCGCTGCCGCCGACGCCCAGGATGAAAAGGCGTCCGTCGCGCTCGCGGGTGGCGCGCAGCTCGGCGACACACTTCTCGCAGGCGGCGGCATCGAGCTTCGCGACAATCTCGGCGGTTTCTTTCAGATGTTGGGCGGCGTAGGACATAGTTTGAGGCGGGAGGCTTGAGGCTGGCGGCTGGAGGGTCAAATGCAGAGGGGCGGAAGGCCGGGGGGCAATCGCGGCGAGTTTTTTCCCAAGCCTCAGGCTCTCTGCGCGCGCAGCAGCGCATCGAGTTCGTTCAGGCCGGCCGGCGAACCGATCTCGTAGAAACGCTCCTTCACTTCGTAGCCCGCGAGGCGACCCTGCTGCGAGAGGGCAGTCTGGACGGCGGCGAGGTCGGCCACGGTGTCGCGCGGGCAGGCGGCGAAGGCGTCGGCCCGAAACACGCCGAGGCCGTAGTCAATGTGCTTCATCTGCGGGACTCGGTTCTTCTTGTCGTAGAGTTTGATCCGGCCGCCCTCGAACCACACATTGCTGGCGTCGTACGCCCCGTGGTTTTCGAACACGGTCATCAGGCCCGGCTGGCCGGACGCGTGGAAGGCGCGGCCCACGGCCTGGTAGTCGATCGGCAGGTAGCTGTCGCCGTAAAGGACGTAGAAGGCCCCGCCCAGTTTCGGCAGCGCGCGAATGAGCGCGCCGGCGGTGCCGAGGAGCTTCTCGCCGTCGAAGGAATACTGGATTTCCACGCCCCACTTGGCGCCGTCGCCGTACCGCGCGACGATCTGTTCACCGAGATAGCCGGCACACAGCACGATTTTTGTCAGGCCGTTTTTCTTCAGCAGGCGCAGCTGGTGCGAGAAGAACGGCTCGCCCGCGACCTCGACGAGAAGCTTGGGGATTTTCTCCGTGATGGGACGGAGGCGGGTGGCGAGGCCGCCGGCGAGGAGGGCCACCGGCAAGGCGGAAGGCAGCGGGCTGCTCATGGGCGATTGCGCTTCGCCGTGCGCCCGATGGCAACAAGGATTGCCAGCAATTCCCGGGCTTCACCGAGCAGGTCCGTTCCGCCGTTCAGCAAGCCGGCCTCGGCGCACAACAGCAGCCAATACTCGGTTTCTGCGGCCTCCTTTTCGGCGATGGCAACCTTGGGCACGAAGTCAGCCTTTGACACTGCCCGCTGGGCTTCCCGATAGAGAGCGCCTACGGCGGTGCCTGATTTGACAAGCTGCCGGCCTATCACCGAACTCGCAATGCCACGCGGGAAATTTTCAACCAGGCGGATCGTGGAAAGCGCGAAACGGAAAGTCCGCCCTTCGAGTTCGTTTTTCATGGGTGGGATTGTGGCGGCCCGACCCTTCGCCTTTCGCCCTCCGTCCTGCGCCTTTCAAGACTAATTTTGCGCGACGACCTTGGCCCCTTCGAAGTCGAAGCGGAAGCGCACTTCCTGCAAGCCCTTCTCGCGCATGGCGTGGCGGAGCTTCCGCTTGTCGCCGGCGTAGAACATCAGGAAGCCGCCGCCGCCGGCGCCGATCAGCTTGCCGCCGAGCGCGCCATGGGCCATGGCGTGGTCATACCACTCGTTGATGCGGTCGTTGCTCATGCCGGAGCTGCGGGCCTTCTTGCGCTGCCAGTGCGCATCCATGAGGCGCGCAAATTCCTCGAGATTGCCGGACTCGAGCGCGGCGAGCGACCGGTGGCCGAGCTCCTTCGTGAAATGCAGGTTGTCGAGCATCGCCTGGTCATGCTGCTTCGATTTTTCGTTCTGGTCCTTGAGGATCGCCGAGGCCGAGCGCGAGTAGCCGGTGAAGAAGAGCAGCAGGTTGTCCTCGAGGTTGAACAGCGTCTCCTCCGAGATCTTGCAGGGGCGGTACTCGACGCGCCCGTCCCGGTGGAAGGTGAAGGCCGTGATGCCGCCGACCGCGGCGATGTACTGGTCCTGCTTGCCGATCGGTTCCTTCAGGCGGTCAAGCTCGATGTGGCAGGCCTGCTCGGCGAGTTCGGCGGCGGAAATGAAGTTCTTGTTGGCCGTGTGCAGCAGCTTGAGCAACGCGGTGGTGAAGCTGCCGGAGGAGCCGAGACCGGTGCCGCCGGGAATGTCGGCCATCGACGTGATCTCAATGGAATGGCCGTTCATGCCGAGCAGGCCGAAGGCCTCGCGGATGATCGGGTGCTCCAGTTGCGCGGCATCGGCGACGCGCTCGAGTTTGGAATATTTCACGATGAGGTCCGGCACGAACGTGCGGTGCAGGGTCAGATAGACGTACTTGTCCAGCGCGCCGGCCACGAGAAACCCGCCGTGCTCGCGGTAATAGGAGGGCAGGTCGGTGCCGCCGCCGCCGAGGGAGATGCGCAAGGGGGAACGCGTGATGATCATGGGAGGGAAGCGGGGAGCAGGGAGAAAGGAGCAGGGAGCATGGCCTCAGAGGCCAGCGGTGTTCACGGGATAGCCGTTCTTCTGGTAGATTTCCTCGACGATTTCGAGGGTGCGGATGCCTTCCGGCAAGCCGGGACTGGGCGTGCAGCCGGCGCGGATGTCCTCCTCGAAGGCCGCCAGCTCGAGCGCCCACGAACCGTCGCCGGCGGGAAATTCGAACACGGTCGTTTCGGGCGGCCCCATCTGTGGGAGCATCCTGTAGTAAGTGCACTTTTCCGGGCCGTAGCTGCCGCCCAGGCCATCGATGGCGATTTTTGCGTCGCGGCCATAGAGCTCGAGGGAGAACAGGTTCTTCCACTCGGTGCAGCTGACGTGCAGCCAGGCGGTCTGGCCGCCGGCGGTGCGCAGCGAGAGGAAGGCATTGTCATCGACCTTCATGTCCCAGAAGTACGTCGCGGCATTGCCCTCGACCTTCGGGAAGTCGCCCAGGAACCAGCCGGCGAGGTCGATCAGGTGCACGCCCTGGTCGATCAGTTCGCCGCCGCCGGCGAGCGCCGGGTCGGCGCGCCACTCGCGGTCGTAGCCCTTGCGGCCGCCATGGCCGTAGCGGCCGCGGAGGAACATCATCGGGCCGAGCACGCCCTGGTCGGCGAGCGCGCGCGCCTTCTGCAGCGCGGGATGGAAGCGGTGGTTGTAGCCGAGGCGCACGCGCACGCCGGACTTTTCGGCGGCGGCCTGCACGGTGCGGAGCTGGCCGGAATTCAGCGCGCCGGGCTTTTCCAGCAGCACGTGTTTGCCGGCCCGGACGGCGGCGAGCGCGATGGGTGCGAGCGAGCCGTTCAGCGTGGCGACAATGACGGCGGCGACCGCGGGATCGGCAAGGGCGACCTGGTAGTCGGTGATGGCAGTGCACTCGGGGTAAAGGGTGCCGAGACTGGCGGCCCGCAGCGGGTCGAGATCACAGGCATAGCGCAGTTTGCCCGGGCCCAGGGCGCCGGCGCGCTTCCGGCCGATCAGGCCGCAGCCGACGATCGCGTACTGGAGCGGCGCGGACATCAGGACGGGGATTTCTTCGGGCGATCCTCCGGCACGATGCGACGCAGGGTGTAGACATCGCCGGTCGCGGCGGCGCGGAATTTCGCCGGGTCCTTCCACGGGTCCCACTGGGCGCTGATGAGCTTGCCGGTGATGCCGTCGCTGTCGCCGCTGGCGAGCCAGACGCAGAGGGCGGCGCCGAGCTTCGGGTCGACCGCACCTTCGTCGGACCATTTCTTGTTCTTGGCGAAAAATTCCGGGCCCGCCTTTTCCGGGCCGGCGTCGAGCACCTGCTGCGTCAGGCGCGTGCGCAGCGCGCCGGGTGCGACGGCGTTCACGTCGATCCTGTCGGCGCGGTATTCCTCGGCGAGCGTCTCGGTGAGGCGGACCACCGCGGCTTTGGTCGCGGCGTAGGCGGCGAAGCGTGGCATCGGGTTGGTAGCCCCGCCGCCTGAGATGGTGATGATCTTGCCGCCGGCGCCGCGGGGTTTCATCGCACGCACGGCGTGCTGGCAGACGAGGAGCGTGCCGGTGACGTTCACCTGCCAGGCCTGCGTCCACGCGGCGAGGTCGAGTTCCTCGGTGGGCCCGATCGGGCCGTAGATGCCGGCGTTGTTGACGACCGCGTGCAGCGGACCGAACTGGGCGGCGCGGGCGAAGAGGGCGGCGACGCTGCCGGAGTCGGCGATGTCGCAGGCAACGCCGACGAGCTGCTGGCCGGGTTTGAGTGAGGGGGCGAGCGTGGCGCTGGCGCGCTCGACGTCCGCCGCAGTACGCGCGCAGAAGAGCACGTTGGCGCCTTCGGCGAGGAAGGCTTCCACGATGTGGCGGCCAAAGCCCTGGCTGCCGCCAGTGATCAGGGTATTGCGTCCGGAAAGTTTCATGAGGGGCGTCCGACAGTGAGATAGACAACCTCGGGCAACGCAGCCACCGCTTTTTCGACGAGGCGGTTGGCGTCGACGACCACCGGGCGGGCCATGCTGGCGAGCAGCGCAGGCCAGGCATAGTCGCGGAACTCCGGCCACTCGGTGCAGATAACGACGGCATGCGCGCCACGCACGGCCTCGGCGGCGGAGGCGGCAAAGGCCAGATCGGTGTGCTCGCTGTCAGGCGTGCGGACGAGCGGATCGTAAGCGCGCACCGTGATGCCGGCACTGGCCAGCTGGCGGCAGAGCTCGACGGCGGCGCTGCGGCGCAGCGTGCTGGTGCCGGGCGTGTAGGCGAGGCCGAGGACGGCGACGGTGGCCGCGGGTTTTTCGGGCAGCACGCCGCGCAGCTTGCGGAAGGCCCAGCCGCGGTGGCGGTCGTTGCTTTCCTTGATGGCCGGGATGAGGGCAAGGGGGATGTGCTGCGTTTCGCCGAGCTTGGCCAGGCTGACGACGTCGCGCGCCAGCGTGCCGCCGGCGAACGGGCCGCCCGGCCCGAGGTAGGCGCGCGGGCCGATGCGTGGCTCGCTCTTCAGGCCGGCCGCCACCTCCTGGGCGTCGGCGCCGACGGTCTCGGACAATGCGGCGATCTCGTTGATGTAGGCGACGGAGAGGGCGAGGAAGGAATTGAGCGCGTGCTTCACCATCTCGGCGGATTCGGGGCGCATCCAGACGAGCGGCGCACCGATCGGCGTGAGCAGTGCTTCGAGCGCGGGACGGGCGGGCGCGGTGGCGCCGACGATGATGCGCGCGGGTTTCTCGAAAGCTTCGAGCGCCTTGCCGAGGCGGAGATTTTCCGGCGAGGAAGCGAAATGCAGGGCCGGGTGGGCCTTGGCCAGCGTCGCGCACGTGCCGACCGGCAGTTGCGCCGAGATCAGCACGGGCGTGCCTGGGCGGAGATGGGGCAGCACGCGCGCGATGCGCTCCATGACCCACGGCAGGTCCGAGCGATCATTGGCGTCAACCGGCGTGTCGTAGCACACCCAGAGCACGTCGGCGGCCGCGGCGGCCTTCGCCTCGGTGGAGAAATGCAGCCGGCCCGATGCAATCCCGGCGGCGAGCAGCGCATCGAGGCCGGGCTCATGCAGCGGGGCGCGACCGGCGCGCAAACCGGCGACCACGGTTTCATCGAAATCCAGGCCGGTGACCCGGTGATGGCGGGCGATGCAGGCGGCGGTGACGCAGCCGAGGTGCCAGAGCCCGAGGACGGTGACTTGCATGGGTCAGTGGCGGGCTGCGTAGACCCAGCGATTGGCCTCGAGCCAGCGCAGCGTGCGAATGATGCCCTGTTCGATGGTGAGCTTCGGCTTCCAGCCCGTGGCCTGGATTTTGTTCGTGTCGAGGAAGATGAACGGATTGTCGCCGATCCAGCCGCGGTCGCCGCCGGTGTACTCGAGCGTGGGTTTCACGCCGAGCGCGGCGGCGATGTAGCCGATGCTCTGGTTGACCTCGACATATTCCGGGGTGCCGAGGTTGTAGA
Source organism: uncultured Oleiharenicola sp. (assembly GCA_964481095.1). Taxonomy (GTDB): domain Bacteria; phylum Verrucomicrobiota; class Verrucomicrobiia; order Opitutales; family Opitutaceae; genus Lacunisphaera. The sequence goes on from CAYZSN010000170.1 coordinate 10,471, forward strand.
TCTGCGTGCGATGCTTGGCGTCCCGGGCGGTCGCGCGGCCCGTCACATGGAGGATGGCGTCGATGCAGTCCTGCACGTAGAGGTAGCTCTTGCGCTGCTTGCCGTTGCCGAGGACGCGCAGGCGGTCCGGATGCTCCAGCAACTGCTGGTAAAAATCGAAGACGTGGCCATGGGTGTACCGTTCGCCGAGGATCGACACGAAACGGAAGATGTACGCCTCGTCGAGCTGGCCGCCTTCGGCGTACGACGAGATCAGGCCCTCGCCGGCGGTCTTGGACGCGGCGTAGAGCGACGTCTGGATCGGGAAGGCGTCGGTCTCGGGCGTGGGTTTGTCCGGGGTGACGAGCGCCTCGCCATAGACGGAGCCGGTGGAGGAGAAGCCGATGCGGCGGATGCCGTTGGCGCGCATGCCCTCGAGGACGTTGAAGGTCGCGAGGGTATTTTGTTCGAGGTCGCGCTTCGGGTGGGACCAGCCGTCCTTGATGTCGGCGTTGGCGGCGAGGTGGAACACGAAGTCCGCGCCCTTCATGGCGGCGGTCAGCGCCGGCAGGTCGAGGTTGTCACCGCGCACCAGCTGGAAGCGCGGATTCTTCTGCGCCGCCTCCAGGAAGCGCAGCTGGCCGGTGACCAGGTTGTCCCAGCCGGTGACGGTGTGGCCTTCCGCGAGCAGGCGGTCGACGAGGTTGGAACCGATGAAGCCGGCGGCGCCGGTGACGAAGAATTTCTGCATGAAAGACAGCGAAGGAATTAGCCGGTGCGCATCCCGCGTCCATCTCCAAACTCAGCTTGGCCGGCCGCGGGAATCGCCCGTACTCCAAGCTTGCCGCCCAACGCCTGCTCCAAAGGATCGGGCAACCTGACTTCCGATGGATGCGGTCACCTTCGCCGGGAATTATATCTTCATCATCGGGGCCTTGATGGTCTTCGCGGGCTGCGGCTGGTGGGCGGTCGCGCCCTTTAGCCGGGAGGTGCGTTACGCCGCGCTGGTCGCGCCGCTGGCGGGAATACTGGTGCTGACCCTGGCGACCGTCGCATTCTACGTGATCGGCATCGTGGCCTTCGACCGGGCGGCGGTGGCGTCACTGGTCCTGACCCTCGTTGTCAGCCTGGTCCTGGTAATCCGAAGACCTCCCCGGGTTGCCCGGCGCGAACTGCTCGTCGGCGCCGGCCTGCTGCTGGGCTTGGCAGGAGTGGCGGTCTATTTCACCACCGCGGCGTCGCTTCGGCTCGGGAGCACGGCCACTCTCTATATGGACGGCACCGACCATGTGCTCTATGCGAACGTGGCGGACTGGTTCCGGGCGCATGCGGTGGTCAATGACCCGGTGGCGGACCCGCTGCGGCCTTACATGAGCTGGCCCAATTTCATGCTGGAAAACGACCCGCGCGCCGGCAGCTATGCCTTTCTCGGGCTGGTGTCACTGGCGAGCGGACACTCCGGTCTGTTCTCGTTTGACCTGGCGGTGGCGCTGGTGAGCGCGGCCACCGTGCTGGCGACCGCCGCGGTCTTTGCCCGTTCGCCGCTGACCATGATCCTGCTCATGGCGGGGTTGTTCATGAGCCACTGGTTTGATTACGGTCGCACGGGATATCTCGGCAAGATCCTCGGCTATCCCGGGGCTTTTGTGGTGGCCGGGCTGTTGATGAGGACAATCAGCAGGCCCATGCGTCCGATTGCGCTCGCCTGCCTGGCTCTTCTGATCGTGGCCGTGGCCCTGATGCATTCCGGTTTTGCGACGGCGCTTTTCCTCGGATTGCTGGGCGCCGCTTTCCTGGCCTGGGAGGCGCTGGGCCGCCGGCGTGCCGGTGACGTGAGCCCGGGGGTGCCAACGATCGACGGGTTGGTTTGGCTGGGATTGCTGCTCGGGATTGCGGTCACTGCCGCAGGCACGCTGGCCCGGCCGCTGGCCCTCGGCTTTCCGGACTGGCACCTCGCGTGGTCCTACATCACGCCGCGTCTCGCCGACCTGGACAGTCATGGGCTTCCCTTGACCGGATTGTCCACGGGATTCTTAACCGGCCTGACCTGGCTCAATCTGGCCTTGTGGCTGGCCGCCGGCATCGCCGCCTGGCGATGGCGCCTGCCTGAGTCCGCCGCCTTGTTCACCGGGCCGCTGCTGCTGCTGCTGGCGCTCTGGGTGCTGGATGCGCGTACCGTCGCCGTGCAGGTGTTCGGTACATTCTATCCGCTCGGTCTGTGCGGACTCGCGCTGATGATCGATGCGCGCCGGGCGCCGGCCTCCGAATCGAAGCCGGCCGGCCGGGCTTTGCCGGTGGTGATGATGGTGGTGGCCCTGCTCATCCACCTGCCGCACTTCGCTGGAGCCGCCGCCCGGTTTGGCGGGAGACAGACGCCGCCCGCCACGGTTTATTCCGAAGCCGAAATGGAGCGCCTGGCTGCCTTGGTGGGCCGCAACCCGGTGCTGGTGGATCTGACGCCGCCGCAACCTCCCCTGGCGCTGCTGGCGGAATTGGGCCGGCGGGACGCCGATTTGCAGTGGTCGGCCGCGTCCTGGCGGATCGTCACGGGTTACCGCAAGTGGCCGTTGCCGCAGTATTCCCGCGTGCCCAAATACCGGATCGTTTCGCCGGCCACGGTGCCGGCTTCCGGCGAGCGTGAAATCTTTCGCAATGCGCAGTACCTGCTGCTGGAAGCGGCCCCGTGAGTTCCCGGCGGCGCGGCGGCCGTGGACGGGACCTTAGCTACCGGCCGGCGTCGCGCGCGGTCGCAGGCTGAAACCGACGACCAGGTTGGTCGCCACCAGCGGGAGAAACGGCAGAGGGAAGAAGCGGCGCGTCTCGATTTCGAAATACGGGGCGAGTTCGGCGAGGATTTCGTGCGGCACATTGATGTGCTCGCGCTTGTAGAACTCGGCGTAGTCGACGTCGAAGTGACGATTCCAGACGCGCTGGGCGGAAATCTTGCGCGCGGCCGAGTAAGCCAGGCTGCCCTCGGTGGGGATCACGATCAGCAGGCGGCCGGTCCGCTTGTTCGTCAGGCGGTACAGTTCGCGGACGCACGCCGGCAGGTTGGGCAGGTGCTCGAGCACATGGATGGCCAGGATGCGGTCGAAGAAACCGTCGGCGAAATCCATGCGCTGCTGGCAGTCGCCGACGACGGTCTGCACTTTCGGAAAGCGGCGGCGGATCTCCGCGGCCATGTTCTCGCGGTATTCGTTGCAGTAGTAGCCCGCCTCCTGCTCGGGCGTCAGCTGCTCGTAGACGAGGTGTTCGCCGAGGCCCGCGCCGATTTCGAGCGTGGTCCTGAAGCCAGGGGGCGAATGTCGGATGGGAAACTGGTGGTTGAACTTCTCGAGGAGGCTGTACCGCGGCCGGCCGGCCAGCTCCTCGTGCCAGAGTTTCATGAAGGCATCGCTGCGCTTCTGCTGCGCGGCGTCCAGCGGCCGCAGGATCTTGGGCCAGCCGGAGGAACTCATGATTTCGGAAACCCCTCGGCGCGATCGACGATGAATTTCGGGCGGGCGCGCACCTCCTCATAGATGCGGCCGATGTATTCGCCGAGGATGCCGACGCTGATCAGCTGAATGCCACCGAGGAAGGAGATGAGGATGACGAGCGTCGGGTTGCCCCAGAGGATCGTCCAGCCCATCAGCTTGTAGAACAGGTAAATTCCCATGAGGAGGAACGAGCCGCCGGCGATGATGAAGCCCATGATGGTGCTGAGCTGCAGGGCGTAGGTGGAGAAGCAGAAGATGCCGTTGAAACCGATGCGCAGCGAGCCAAGGAAGCGATTGTAGTTGGTCTCGCCCGTGAAACGGGGCGGCCGGTCGAAGGGAATCAGGCATTGCCTGAAGCCCACGACCGCCACCATGCCGCGTAGGAAGCCATGGCTCTCCTTCAGGCGCAACACCTCCTGCACGACCCGGCGCGACATCAGGCGAAAATCGCCGGTGTTCGGCGGAATTTTCACGTCGGCAATCTTGTTGATCACCTTGTAGCCGACGGCGGAAACCAGCTGCTTGATCCAGGGTTCCCCCGTGCGTTGGCGACGCTGCGGGAGCACGACCTCGAAACCCTCGCGCCATTTGGTGACCATTTCGCCGACGAGTTCGGGGGGATCCTGCATGTCGACATCCATGACGATCACCGCTTCGCCCCGGGAATATTCCATCCCAGCCAGCGTGGCCATCGGCTGGCCGAAGCGGCGGGAGAATTTCAGCAGTTTGATCCGCGGGTCGGCGGTCCGGGCCTCCAGGATCACCTCCTCGGTGCGGTCGGGCGAGGGATCCAGCGAAAAGATGATCTCGTAGCGGTCGGTGACCGGGGCGAGCACCGGCCGGATGCGGCGCAGGAACTCGGGGATGTTCTTCTCCTCCCGGTACACCGGCACGATGAGCGAGAGCAGGGGGGCTGAGGTCGGTCGTTCCACGGCGGCGAGCGTGGGGGTTATCCCGGACGATTCAACAGCAGACCTACGGGCACCCGCCCGGTCAGCGGTCGACCAGCCGGAATTTGGGCTCGGGACCGGCGGTGACTTCGAGGACCTTCACGCGCGGGGATTTCGAACCATGCAGGGCCTCGGAGACGAGGGTGTGCGCAGTTTCGCCGCCGGCCGCGAGCCAGCGGATCTCGGCGAGGCCCCACACCTCGCCGGCATCGTCAAAATATATGACGCCGAGGGGGCCGCCGTGGGTTTGCCGCCACTGGCGGGCGCCCGTTTCGAGCCGGTCCAGCTGGGCGAGGGTGAGAGTGTCGGATTTCAGCGGCTGGTAAGTCACGGCATTGATATCGAGATCCTGCATTTCCCAGAAATAGAATCCCGCGCTGCCCGATTCATAGTAGAGGCTGTAGGTGATCCGCCAGGGCGCGCCTTGGTTCCGGGGGGCGTTTTCCGAGGTCAGGCCATAGATCATCGCTCCATTGAGGTCGCTCCAGCCAAAGTCCTTGATCAGGACTTTCTGGCGGTCGTCCCAAGCGACGCTGTCGGCGCACATGTAGAACAGGCTGCGCATGCAAAGGGCCTGCACGATGGCCAGGGCGAAAACCCCGCCAACGACCACCCGTTTCACCTCGCGGGAACGGAGCAGGTTCAAAGCCGCGGCCAGCACCAGACAGTACCCGACGGAGGGCAGGTAGAGGAAGCGGCCCGGGCAGCCGTTGGTCACGCCGAGCGCGATGTGCAGCAGTCCGGCAAAAATGGCGAGCGCACCGCCGCCAACGAGCAGGCCGAGCGTGTAGCCGCGGCCCGGTTGCGGCGGGTGGGAATCTCCGGGCCGGGGGGCCTGGCGGTCGGGGGAAAGTTTCACCGCCGCCACGCAAAGCACCACGAACACCGGGATCAGCAGCAGGATGGTGGGGGAGGACGGAACGACGTAGGCCCAGAAGATCTTCCAGTTATAGCTGGCCTGGCTTTGGCCCCCCGGCCCGAGCTGGGCGTTCCAGATGTTGTTAAACCCGATATCGAGCTTCTGCATCAGGGAATACTGCTGCCATTGCCCGGGATTGCGGGTGTACCAGTTCGCCCGTCCGGTCAGCATGAGCACGTGGCCGCCCACCGTGAGGAAGGGCAGTGCGCTCGCGATGAGCTCCGTGCGGGTGGGCCAGCGCTTTTCGTCCAGCCAGAGTCGTCCGGCCGTAATTGCCGCGAGCACGAACGGGGCGAAGATCAGGATCTCGTACAGGTGCATCCCGCCCCACAGCAGCAGCGCGATGATGACGTAACGCGGGATCAATCGAAGGCGGCTGCGCTCCAGCAGCAGGCAGCCGATGAAAATCCCGATGACGATCACGTAGACCGTGCCGGTGTAATCGACCAAGGCTTCCTGCTTTTGCCAAAAGGTGAAATAGAAGGCCGCGATGGCGAGGGCGCCCCCCATCCGCGCAAAAGGCAGCACCAGGCGAAGCAGCATGAACGCCGTCACGAGGTAAACTCCCAGCATGGGCAGGTAGGCGCGTTCGTAATGGCCGCCGGCGAGGGCCTCGATGAGGCCGTAGAATTTGTTTAGAAACAGGCGTGAGCTTGCGAGGTCGAAGTAACGCCGCAGCCAGTTTTGGTCGCCGCGGAGGAAATAAAACCCCGGGAAATGGATCTGGATCTTCGTGACGTAATCGTCCACGCGGTGGGCCACCAGGCCGTGCACATCGCCGAAGACGAAGGCAAAGAGGACGGCCAGCGCGCTGGCCGCGACGGCGGCCGCCAGCCACCGCTGCCACGGGATTCTGGACAGGGAAATCGGGGGATCGCTGTAGGAAGGCATGGCGTTGGCCGCAGGGAGGAAAATCCACCGGACGGGATCAGGGCAAGCCGGTGTTGCGGTACACCACGTAGTCCTCCTGGTCGGTGACGGCGAACGGCATCGAGATTGCCACCCACGAACCGGTGGCCAGGAGGCGCGCCCGGATCGCCGGGGTGAAACGGTTGATGTAATTGGCGGGCAGGTCGCGCGCCAGGGTGCCGGCGGTTTTCTCCGTCGGCAGGATCGCGAAATGAGCCTCCGCATTCAGCGCGGCGGCGATGTTGCCGATTCGCTCCGTGTCGGTGGCGCCGGGATGGACCTTCCACTCGACCTCGGTCGCCGCGGAATAAACATATTTGCCCAGCAGGACCAGCTGCCTGCCGTTGAGCACGAAACCCTCGCGCGTCCGCGGCAGGGGGTGGTCGAAGTTGTAGAAGCTGGCGAGGGCATTGTTGTGGTAGTAACCGCAGCTGATCTGGGCGACGACCAGGCGGTCCGATTTCATGGTGGCGGAATGGGTGACGAGGGCCCGGTCGATGGTGCGGTAGGCGTCCGCCCAGTTGAAGCGACCGGGGCTCACGGCATGGGATTCGATGCCCGACACCGCGGACCAGCCGGCGCCGGTGAGGGCGACGAGGGCGATGACGGGGACGCGCCAGCCGCGGGCGGGCCAGCGGCCGGCGAGGCTGACGAGGGTGAGGATCAGGCCGAAGGCGGAGGGCATGCTGACGAAGGGATTGAGCCCCGCGCCCGAGAGGACGAGGTAGCCGGCGGGTGCCAGCGCCGGGGCCAGCGCGCGCCATTCGATGGTGCGCAACCACGCGAGCGCGGGCTTTTCCCAGTCCTCGGCCCCGGGCCGGAAGAGCGGCAGGAACCATTCGCTCGCGGCAATGAGGGCGGCGAGGAAGGCGGCCCAGAGGATGACGGGGCCGGCGGAGTCCCAGGCGAAGCGCAGGTGCTGGATGCTGGTGGCGAGAGGCAGCTTGGCGTTCGCGTCGAGGTTCCAGACGAAGTAATAATAGTGAAGGTGTTTCCAGTTCAGCACGAAGAACCACCCGGCGACGACGACGCAGGTGACGGCGGACAGCGCGACGCCCTTGCAGGTGGCCAGGATTTTTTCGTGGCCCTGAAAGAACACCGGCAGCGCCATGGGCAGGCAGGTCAGGCCGATGTAGACCGGGGAGGTGGCGCGGCCGAGGCAGCAGAGGCCTGCGGCGAAGCCGAAGAGCAGCCAGGTCCAGGTGCGGCCCTGGTGCAGGGCGATGAGGAACCAGGTGAGGGTGATGCCGAAGAGCAGGTACAGCTGCAGGTCCATCCGGAAGTCCGAGAGGCCGCCGTTGTAGAAGTAGATCGCGTGGGTGGAGAGGAAGAGCAGGCTGAGCGCCAGCGCGAGCGGCAGCACCACGCGGCGGCACCACGCAAAGTAAACCAGCAGCGAGGCGCCCAAGCCGAAGACCCATGCCGACTGCAGCGCGGTGGCGAAGAGGCGCGTTGGCTCAAACCATTTGGCCAGGAAGGGCATGAAGCCAAACGGCAGGAACACCGTCGAATCAGTGGCGGCCTTGGCCATGCCGGTGAAGAAGCCCTCGGCCCGCGTCGTGTCCATGATCATCACCATCGACTGGTAGTAAGCCATCGAATCGTAGAAGGCGCCGTGATGGAGGTAGTAGAGCTGATTGAGCGCCATCGCGTAGCCCGACTGCACGATCACGAATGCCAGGAGCGCGAGCATCGCATACCCCGCGAGCTGGCGGGGAGTCGGGCCCGAGGCGGGCGAAGGTGGAACGGAATCGGTCATGGCGGGGCCACGGACGGCGGGGCCAGGCGGGAATTCCGGTAGACCAGATACTCCTCGTCATCCGTGACGGCGATGGGGTCCGAGAGGGGTATCCATGCCCCGTCACCGAGCAGGCGCGCGCGAATCACCGGCGTAAAGCGGTTGATGTAGTTGTAGGGCACATGACTCGCCAAATAGTCCGCCGTTTTCCCCGTGGGGAGAATCACGAAGTCGGCATTATGAGTCAGCGTATCGACCACGTACGCGATGCGTTCCTCGTCGGAGTTTCCGGGAAATTTTTTCCACTCCACCTCCGTGGGCGGGGCGCACAGATGCTGGCCCAACAGGATCAACTGTTTGCCAGCGAGCTCGAAGCCCTCGGCGGTGCGCGGCAGCGGACGATCGAAGGTGAAGTAGCTCGCGAGCGCTGCATTGTGGTAATAACCGAGGCTCACTTGCGAAACCAGAACCCGGCCGCGCGTCGGACCGGCCACGGCATGGGTGATGGCGCGGTCGATCGCCCTATAGGCTTCCGCGCGGTTGGTACGGCCCGGGGCGACCGAGTGCGACGGCACGCCGGAGAGCGCGGACCAGCCCGCGCCGGTGAAGGCGACGAGGGCGATGGCGGAAACGCGCCAGCCGCGGGCGGGCCAGCGGCCGGCGAGGCTGACGACGCAGAGCATGATGCCGAAGGTGGACGGCATGCTGACGAAGGGGTTGAGGCCCGCGCCCGAAAGCGCAAGGTAGCCGGCGGGCATCAGTGCCGGGGCCATCGCCCGCCATTCGATCGCGCGCAGCCAGCCCAGCACGCCGGCCTTCCAACCGGCTGCTGACGGATGGAGGACGAGCGGGGCGACCCAGCAGCTCAACGCAATGACCCCGCAGCCGAGGATGGACCAGATGATCGCGGCACCCGCGGAATCCCAGGCAAAGAAGAAATGCCGGATGCTGGTGGCGAGCGGGAGCCTGGCGTTCGCGTCAAGGTTCCACACGAAATAGTAGTAGTGCAGGTGTTTCCAGTTCAGCACGAAGAACCAGCCGGCGACGACGAGGCAGATGACGGCGGAGAGTGCGACGCCCTTGAGGGTGGTGAGGATTTTTTCGCGGCCCTGGAAGAACACCGGCAGCGCCATCGGAACGCAGGTCAGGCCGATGTAGACCGGGGAAGTCGCGCGCCCGAGACAGCAGAGCCCGGCGGCGAAACCGAAAACCAACCACGTCCACCGGCGGCCCTGGTGCAGGGCGATCAGGAACCAGGTGATGGTGATGCCGAAGAGCAGGTACAACTGGAGATCCATCCGGAAGTCGGAAAGGCCGCCGTTGTAGAAGTAGATCGCATGCGTCGAGACGAAGAGCAGGCCGAGGGCGAGAGCGAGGGGGAGCACGACCTTGCGGCACCAGGTGAAGTAAACCAGCAGCGAGGCGCCCAGGCCGAAGACCCACACCGACTGCAGCGCGGTGGCGAAGAAGCGGGTGGGTTCAACCCACTTGGCCAGGAACGGCATGAATCCGAAGGGTAGGAACACCGTCGAGTTGGTCGCCGCCTTCGCCATCCCCGCGAAGAAACCCTCCGTACGGCTGAGGTCCATGACCGCCACCATGCGAGCATAATACGACATCGAGTCGTAGAAGGCACCATAGTACTGGTAATAGAGCCGGTTGAGGGCCATCGCATAGGCCGCCTGTACCAGTACGAAGGCCAGCAGTCCCATTCCCGTGTAGAAGGCGAGGCGCCCGGAGCTCGATTCGGGATCGGACGATAGGTCGGTGGGGCGGGTCATCTTGGGTGCGCCGGCGAAGACGCTCAATGGCGCCAGCCAAAGCGATGCAGCCACGCGACCAGCGCGCTGCGCCGGATCTCGTCGTCGAGGTGCTGCTGGATTTCGGTGGGCTGCACTTCGCGGCCGTGCGTGCGCCGGCGCAGGCGGGCCATTTCCCCTTCGCCGACGGTTTGGATGTGGGCGCTGGTCTTCTGGTTTGCGTGCACCCGGAAACAGCCGAGGAAATAGGGCACGCGGCGGATGACGAAGCCCGCCTGCGCGAACCGGAGAAGCAAATCCCAGTCGAGCGCGAACTGGAACGACGGGTCGATCTCGCCCACGGCGCGGTAGCAGCGGGCGCGCCAGAACAGGGTTTCCTGCGGCACGAGGTCGAACCACGGCAGCGTGTCGGCATGGTACCGGGGGAGAAACCACCGGCCGGTCTCACGCCCATCGTCGTCGATGATCACGCGATGGCCGTAAATCACGTCCACCTCGGGATGCTGCGCGAAATATTCGCCGACGTAATGCAGCGCGCCGGGCATCAGCAGGTCGTCGGAATTCACCCACGCCATGATGTCCTCGTTGCGCGGATAGAGCTTGGTGAAGCCCTTGCCGATCGCGTCGGCCTGGCCGCCGTCGGGCGCGCTCTCCGCGTGCGCGAGGCGGGCGATGTGCTTCGTGATCAGCTGGGCACTGCCATCCGACGAACCGCCGTCCTGCACGCCGTAGGCGAGGTTCGGGTAGTTCTGGTCAAGCACGCTTCGCATGGTGGCCTCGAGGAACGGCGCCTGCTGGTAGGAGGGTGTGACGATGCAGATGCGCGGCCAGCGCACGCCGCTGGTGGCCGGGCGGGGGAATTTCTCCAGCCGCATCGGTCGGGGCTCGTACTGGCGCAGGTTGGCGAGGGGATAAGGCGTGCGCTCCGCGAGACCGGCTTGCCAGCGGGAGACGCGGCGCTGCCAGAAGGTCAGCGGGCGCTTCCGGGTCCAGCGTGCGGCTGCCTCGAGCTCCAGCTTCCGCAGACGCTCGTGCTTGGCTTGGAGCTGGCGGCGCGATTCCTCCAGCTGGAGGCGCAGGTCGTAGACTTCCTCCGCGAGGCCGCCGGCGCCGGGCGCGGCCGGGGCGGCGTCGCGCTTGAAGGCGTCCAGCGCGCTGTTGGCCTGGCGCAGGTCCAGGTCGAGCCGCTGGATCAGCTTCAGGCGCTCCTCCGCCGCGCTGCGGAGCTGCACGATCTGCTGCTGCTTTTCGGCAAGATCGTCGCTGAACAACTGTTCGGAGGCGGATTTGGCCGCGCCCCGGTCGAGCGTGGTGGCCACGGGCGCGGCGGTGGTGAGCAGCGGCAGGCTGAGCGGCTCCAGTTCGGCGGCGAGGCGTTCGAGCCAGGGTGCGGTGCCGTAGGCGCGCTGGAACGGCGCGACCACCGAAGCGGTCATCGCCGCCTCCACGATCTCGGAAACCTTCGACCAGAACCAGGCGTGGCGCGCGGCGTCCTCACCGGCCCGGCCGTCCCAGAGCGCGGCCGCCGTCCAGTCCGCCGCGGGCGCGGGCAATTCCACGGTGCTGGTTTGCAGGAGCAGCTGCTGGCCCGGCCAAGGCCAGTGTGCGGCAAGCGCGGGATGCGCGGTGCGCACCCGCAGCATGCGGAGCTGGCGGTACGCGAGTGCGGGCGTCGGCAGGCAGGCGGCCGGGTCGACGTACTCGACGTCGAACAGGAGGACGCCGCCCGACGCGGCCGGGAAGAGGTTTTCCGTCGTCCAATCCGGCGCCCACCACGACCAGGGAGCCAGGCGCAGCCTCGCCAGCGAGGCGTCGGCGAAGGCGCGCTGCGCCTCGAGGAAGTTCAGCACCCCGGTCGCCGGTTCGGCCAGGCCGGCGCTGGTGAATTCATTCCGCAGTTTGGCGAGGAAGGCGGCCCA
>CAYZSN010000171.1:0-27669 GCA_964481095.1 uncultured Oleiharenicola sp.
TCCGGAGCCGCTGCCTGCATTTTCGCTTCACCGATGCCGGCCACGAGGCGCTGGCGGAGGCGGACGAGCCGACCCGCACCCGCTGGCGCGAAACGCTGGCGGCCTACGCGCAATGGCTCGCCCGGGCGTCCGCGACCACCGTTGAAAAGCGCGCCGTGGCCGAGCAGGTCCTCGGCGTCTACGGCCTGATCACGCGGTTCAATGCCGTGCTGGCCGCCGCCACCGATCAGATCTGGCAGCAGCAAAAGGGGAAACTGCCCGAGGATATCGACGACGAGGAGCAGGCGGCCATCGAGACCGGCATCGCCAACGGCGTCCGGTCGAAGCTTTTCGCCGAGCTGGAGCAGGCCACGCGCAATTTCGCCCAAGCGCGCCTGCTCGAGGGCGACGAGGTGGCGCGGCGCTCGCTCGTCGCCGCCATCGCCCAGCTCGAACACGACACCGGCCTGCTCCGCCTGAACCTCAACGAAGCGGCGGCCCTGGAGAACTTCCTGCTTTCATCGCTGCGCATCTGGGCGAGAAGATGAAACCGGCCGCGACCAAAACCCCCACGCTCCTCGGGATCGCGTGGCCGATTTTTGTCGAGCAGAGCCTGCGCATCCTGATCGGCACGGTGGACACCTACTTGGTGAGCCATGTCTCCGACGGCGCGGTCGCGGCGCTGGGCATCGCCAACCAGTTCGTCGTGCTGGCCCTGATCTGCTTTAACTTCATCGGCATCGGCGCGAGCGTGATCATCACGCACCATCTCGGCGCCAAGGACGCCCCCGGGGCCGCGCGCATCGCCACCAGCGCCATCGCGGTGAACGCCTGGGTCGGCCTCGCCACCAGCGTGGTCGCGTTCACCCTGGCCGCGCCGCTGCTGCGGCTGATGCAGCTGCCCCCGTCACTGATGGAATACGCCCTGCCCTTCCTCACGCTGATGGGCGGCACGCTCTTCATGGAGGCGCTGAACACCGCCATCGGCGCCGCGCTCCGCGCGCACGGCCACACGCGCGACGCGATGGTCGTGACCATCATCCAGAACGCGCTGAACATCGCGGGCAGCTGCGTGCTGCTCTTCGGCCTGTTCGGCGCGCCGCGCATGGGCGTGACGGGCGTGGCGCTGGCAAGCGTGTTCAGCCGCGTCGTGGCCAGCATCATCTTCTGGATCATGCTCGACCGGCGCCTGCGCCTGGTGCTGCGCTTCCGGGATTTCCTCGACCTGCCCCTGGACCGCCTCAGGCGCATCCTGCACATCGGCCTGCCGGCGGCGGGCGAGCACATGAGCTACTGGCTCTCGCTGATGACGATCACGAGCTTCGCCGCGCGGCTCGGCGAGGAGAGCCTCGCGACGATGACCTACACCCAGAACATCACGCGCCTTGTGATCCTGTTCAGCATCTCGCTCGGGCTGGGCACGGAGATCTTCATCGGCCGCATGATCGGCGCCGGCCGCTTCGAGGAGGCCTACCACGCGGTCCTGCAGAGCGTGCGCACCGGCCTGTTCATCGCCGCGGGCGTGAGCGTGGTGGTGGCGTTGTTCGCCCGGCCGCTGCTCGGCTTGTTCTCGCACGATGCCGCGATCATCGCGGGCGGCGTCTTCCTGCTGCGCCTGGCCGTGATCTATGAGCCGGGGCGCGTCTTCAATATCGTCATCATCAACGCGCTCCGCGCGACCGGCGACGCGCGCTTCCCGGTCCAGATCGCGATGTGCTCGCAATGGCTGTTCAGCGTGCCGCTGTGCTGGCTGCTCGGGCTGAGGCTCGGCTTCGGCCTGCCCGGCATCTGGGCCGCCATGATGACGGAGGAGTGGTTCCGCGGCCTCATCATGCGTCACCGCTGGACGAAGCGCCACTGGTGGAAGCACGCGCAGCACAGCCACGCCCAGGTGAGCGGGAACACGCTCCCGCTCGTGCCCGAGACCTGAGCGGTGCTCAGGGTTCGCGCAAAAGCGCGCGCACGAACTCCTCCCGGCTTTCCATGTGCGGGTTGTGCCCGGCGTCCGCGATGACCTCGAAGGTCGCGCGGGGAAAATGCCGGAGGATCGCCGCATGGTCGGCCGGCGTCACATAGGCCGAGCGCCCGCCGGAGATGAACAAGGCCGGGCCGTCGTAGCGATCCGCCGGCGCCAGGCTGTTCCGCTCGATCACGGGCAGCGCCGCGGTGAGCACCGGCAGGTTGACGAGCCAGCGCCACGAACCGTCCTCGGCGCGCTCGAGGTTGGTCGCCAGGAATTTTCTCATGCCCACGCCGGGCACCAGCGCCTCGAAGCGCATCTCCGCCTCGGCGCGCGACGCGAGGCTGCCGAGGTCGAGCTGGTTCATCGCCGCAAATTCGCGCCGGTGCGCCGCCCACGCGTAATCCTTGGGCGCGATGTCCACCACGACCAGCCGCTCCACGAGTTCCGGACGCCGACAGGCCAGCCGCATCGCGGTCTTCCCGCCCATGCTGTGCCCGACGAGCGTGGCCCGGGCGAGGCCCTGCGCCTGCAGCCACGCGACGAGGTCGTCCGCCATGACGTCGTAGTTCATCTCCGGCGCGTGCGGCGACTTGCCGTGGTTGCGCGCGTCCAGCGCCCACACGTGCCAGTGCTGCGCGAGTTCGCGCCCGGCGGTCTGCCAGTTGCGCGAGGAACCCAGCAACCCGTGCAGCACGAGCAGCGGGGGCTTCCCCGCCCCGCCCAGGTCGGTGTGATAGAGATGCACGGCTCTGTTTCACGCCAAGCCGCCAGGACGCCAAGCAAACTTTTTCCTTTGCGGCTCTGCGGCTTTGCGTGAGCCTCTCCCCCTCCGATGAGTGCAGAGAAACTAACGCCGATGATGCAGCAGTACTTCGAGGCCAAGCGCGGCCTCCCGGCGAACACCCTGCTGCTTTTCCGGCTCGGCGATTTCTACGAGATGTTCTTCGAGGACGCCGAGATCGGCTCGCGCCTGCTCGGGCTCACGCTAACCAAGCGCCAGGACACGCCGATGTGCGGCCTGCCACACCACGCCGCCGAGAACTACGTCGGCAAGCTGCTCGCCGCCGGTAAGAAGGTCGCCCTCTGCGACCAGTCCGAGCCCGCCGTCACCGGCAAATTGGTCAAGCGGAAGGTCACCCGCATCCTTTCCCCCGGCACCACGCTGTCGGCCAACCAGCTTGACGCCGCGAAGAACCACTACCTGTGCGCGCTCACCCTGAACGACACCGGCCTGCACGTGGCGTGGCTCGACCTTTCCACCGGCGAGTTCCGCCTCGCCAGCGACCCGCGCCCGGAAAACCTGCTGCCGGTGCTCACCGCGCTCGACCCGGCGGAGCTCGTGCTCATTGAGGGCCAGCTCGAAAAATGGCGCGCCGCCCCGCACGAGCAGCACGCCGTCCACGCCCTGCACCAGTTCTGCGCCGGCCGGCTGGGTTCCGAGCTGCCCGGCTACCACTTCGCGGTCACCGAGGGCGCGCGGACCGTGATGGAGACGCTCGGCGTGCTCAACCTGCAGGGCTTCGGCCTCGCCCACACCCATCCCGCGCTCGGCGCCGCCGGCGCCCTGGTCCACTACGCCACCGAGAACCTTTGCGCGAAACCGGAGAACCTCCGCTCGCTGCAGGAATACCGCAGCACGCGCACGCTCCTGCTCGACCCGGCCACGCTGCGCAACCTGGAGATCTTCGCCTCCACGCACGGCACGCGCGAGGCCTCGCTGCTCGGCGCCATCGACCGCGCCACGACGGCCGCCGGCTCGCGCCTGCTCGAACGCTGGCTCGCCGCGCCGGCCCTCGACCTCGCGGCGATCCAGCGCCGGCAGGCCGCCGTGGGCGAGCTCCTCTCCCAGCCCGGCGACCTCGCGCACCTGCGCGAACTGCTGAACAAGGTGCGCGACATCCCGCGCATCCTCGGCCGCCTCCAGAATCGCCTCCGCAACCCGCGCGAACTCGGCGGCGTGCGCGACACCCTCGCGCAGATCCCGCCGCTCATGGCCTGCCTCGACCTGCTCGATTCGCATCTCACGGGCCCGCGCGGCGGCGCGGTGGCCGCGCTGCGGCGGCGCCTGACCGACCAGCCGGCCCTGCGCGAACTGCTGGCCCGCGGCCTCGCCGACGAGCTGCCCAACGACCTGCAGGAGGGAAATTACATCCGCGCCGGTTACGACGCCGAGCTCGACCGCCTGCGCGGCCTGACCACCGACAACAAGTCCTGGCTCGCCGAGCTGGAGCGGGCCGAACAGGAGCGCACCGGCATCAAGAGCCTCAAGGTCCGCTACACTTCCGTCTTCGGGTACTACATCGAGGTCACCAAGGCCAACCTCGGCGCCGTGCCCGCCGACTACGTCCGCAAGCAGACCACGGCCGGCGGCGAGCGCTTCGTCACCGAGGCGCTCAAGCTCAAGGAAAGGGAGATATTCTCCGCCGAGGAAAAATCCCTCGCGCGCGAACTCGACCTCTTCGGCGCGCTGGTCGCCGCCGTGCTGGCCGAGGCCGCGCCGCTCACCGCGACGGCCGAGGCGCTGGCGGAGCTCGATGTCCTCGCCGGCTGGGCGGTGCTCGCCCGCGAGTGGGACTACTGCCGCCCGGAACTCGGCGAGGGCGACGAGCTCAGCATCACCGACGGGCGCCACCCGGTCGTGGAGCAGATGATGAAGACGGAGCGGCTCGGCCTCGCCGGCAGCCACAGCTTCGTGCCCAACGACACGTCGCTGTCGGCGTCCGGTGCGCAGATCCAGCTCATCACCGGCCCGAACATGGCGGGCAAGTCCACCTACATCCGGCAGGTCGCGCTCATCACACTGATGGCGCAGGTCGGCTGCTGGGTGCCGGCCAAGGCGTGCCGGCTCGGGCTCGTCGACCGCATCTTCTCGCGCGTCGGCGCGAGCGACGACCTCGCGCGCGGCAACTCGACCTTCATGGTCGAGATGAACGAGACCGCCAACATCCTCAACAACACGACCGACCGCTCGCTCATCATCCTCGACGAGATCGGCCGCGGCACCTCCACCTACGACGGCCTCAGCATTGCCTGGGCGGTCGTCGAGCACCTGCACCGCGGGCCCGAGCGCGGGCCGCGCACGCTCTTTGCCACGCACTACCAGGAGCTCACCCAGCTCGAGAAGCACCTGCCGCGCCTGAAAAATTATTCCGTCGCCGTGAAGGAATGGAATGACGACATCGTCTTTGTGCGCCGCGTCGTGCCCGGCGCCGCCGACCGCAGCTACGGCATCCAGGTGGCGCGCCTCGCCGGCCTGCCGCGGCCCGTGATCGACCGCGCCAAGGCCATCCTCGAGCGGCTCGAATCGGACGACACCGCGGTTTCCCACCCCGCCCCGCAGGCCCGGCCGAAGAAGAAGATCAGCCTGGAGCCGGCGGATGATAGCCAGATGAATTTGTTGTGATTTCGGAGTTGGCGCGCACTTGGTGCGGATGCACCGTACGTTTACGGTGCCAATGTGGAGGGCCGGTCTCCCGACCGGCCAAAGGATGCCCGACATTTCACCAACCTCTGGAACTTCCGGCCGAAGCCGCCCTGCACATTTGCCGGTGTTAGATCGAACGAACCGTTCGATCATTATTTTCTGACCGTTTGTACAAGGAACCGACTCCGGGTGCTCGCTTCACACAAAAACCATACTCAACTGGTCCGGGCTTGGTCAGCCGGTGACCGTTGGTTGGTGGGCCGCTACGTAATCATGCCGGATCATCTTCATCTGTTTTGTGCGCCCGGCATCTGGCCGCCCCCAGCACTGGGCAATTGGATTCGTTTCTGGAAAACTGCAGCAACGAGGGCCCTTGGCTACCGCGAAGGTGAATTATGGCAACGAGATCCTTGGGACACCCAACTAAGAAAAGGTGAAAGCTACGCAGTCAAATGGGAGTATGTGCGCAATAACCCGATGCGGGCTGGATTGACCGCAAATCCTGACGACTGGCCGATTCACGAATTGCGATGGCACGCGTAGAAGGCCGGTGCCTGCCGGCTGTTTCCCGCCACGGCGCCCAATCGGGCGCCTTTTTGTTTGGACACCGCGCGGTCGCTTGGGTCCTTCGCCCGGCTCAGGATGACGAAGCGGGTTGCTATTGTTCACCGGTCATCCTGAGCCGCGTGAAGGACCCAAGCGTTTCGGTAAGGCTTTTCGCAGCCCAGAATCGCAATTTTTCCGTAATCGATTTCGCCATCGCCGCGGAAGCGTCGGAAAAAGTATTGCTTGTAATTCTTGCGTCGGTGCGTAACCGCTCCAACCCCACATGAAGACGCTGGTCATCGCCGAGAAGCCTTCCGTCGCCGCCGACCTGGCGCGCGCGCTCGGCAAAGTCCCGAAAAAAGGCGACCACTACGAAAACGACGAATACGTGATTTCGTCGGCGGTGGGCCATTTGGTCGGGCTGCAGATGCCCGAGGACATCGACAAGAAGAAGTACGGTTTCTGGCGCCTCGAGACCCTGCCGATCATTCCGGACGAGTTCGAACTGATGCCGCTGCCCGAAGGCAAGGAACGCTTCAACCAGCTGAAGAAGCTCCTCGCCCGGAAGGACGTCTCGCAGGTCATCAACGCCTGCGACGCCGGCCGCGAGGGCGAACTCATCTTCACTTATATATACCAGCTGACGAAGTGTAAAAAGCCCTTCGCGCGCCTGTGGATGTCCTCGATGACCAATGAGGGCATCCGTGAAGCCTTCAAAAAGCTGCGCACACCGGAGCAGATGCAGGGCCTGGCCGACGCCGCCCGCTGCCGCAGCGAGGCCGACTGGCTGATCGGCATCAACGGCACCCGCGCCCTGACCAAGCGCATGTTCGGCTCCCGCGCCGGCAACGTCGCCTCCGTCGGCCGCGTGCAGACCCCCACCCTCGGCATCGTCTTCAACCGCGAACTCGAGATCCGGAACTTCAAGCCGCGCGGCTACTGGCGCGTCACCGCGAAATTCGGCGTCGCCCAGGGCGAGTACGAGGGCGCCTACCAGCGGCCCAATTTCAAGAAGACCGACGACGAGCACGACCGCATCGACCGCATCTGGAACCAGGAGCAGGCCGAGGCGATCGTCGCCGCCTGCGCCGGCCAGCCGCTGGCGGACGTCACCGAGGAAAAGAAGGCCAGCACCTCGACCGCGCCGCGCCTCTACGACCTCACCACGCTGCAGCGCGAGGCGAACAGCCGCTTCGGCTTCCCGGCGAAGCGCACGCTGCAGGTCGCCCAGGCCCTCTACGAGCGCCACAAGATGATCACCTACCCCCGCACCGACTCGCGCGCGCTGCCGGAGGATTACATCCCGCTCGTGCGCCAGGTGCTCGGCAACCTGCACGGCGACCTCCAGGGCCACGCCCAGCGCGTGCTTGATTCCGGCTGGGTGCAGCCGAACAAGCGCATCTTCAACAACGCGCAGGTCTCCGACCACTTCGCCATCATCCCGACCGAGCACGAGGCCAAGCACCTCGACGAGGCCGAGGCCAAGCTGTTCGACATGATCGCCCGCCGCTTCGTGGCCACGTTCCACCCGGTGGCGGAGTTCGACATCACCACGCGCCTCAGCACGGTCGCCGGCCACGCCTTCAAGACCGAAGGCAAGGTCCTCACCGCGCCGGGCTGGCTCGCCGTCTACGGCCGGACCACCGACGACGAATCGACCGATGCCAAGGCGCTGCCCGCGCTCTCGCCCGGGGACAAGTCCAAGGCGAAGACCCTGGCCGCCGAGCTGCACTCGGAAACGACCCGGCCGCCGCCGCGCTATTCGGAGGCCACCCTGCTCTCCGCGATGGAAGGCGCCGGCAAGCTCGTCGACGACGAGGAACTCGCCGAGGCGATGAAGGAGCGCGGCCTCGGCACGCCCGCCACCCGCGCGGACACCATCGAGGGCCTGGTCAACCAGAAGTACCTCGACCGCAACCAACGCGAGCTCGTCCCGACCACCAAGGCCGAGCAGCTCTTCCAGTTCCTCGCCGCCGTGAAGGTCGAGGACCTCACCAGCCCCGCCATGACCGGCGAGTGGGAGTTCCAGCTGCGCGAAATGGAACACGGCAAGTTCGCCCGCGAAAAGTTCATGGCCGGCATCGTCAAGGAGACGAAGGGCATCGTGGAGCGCGTGAAGGGCTTCGAGGAGGACGACTCCGTCGCCCGCGTCACCGACATCATTTCCCCGACGGACAACAAGCCGATGAAGGAGACGCTGCGCGGCTACAAGTCGCAGGACGGCGAACTGATGGTCTACAAGATCGTCGGCGGCCGCCGCATGGAGGAGGCCGAGGTCCGGCAGCTCGTCGAGGCCCGGCAGGTCGGGCCGCTCGACGGTTTCATTTCCAACAAGACCCGCAACCGCTTCTCCGCCGTGCTGAAACTCAACCTCGTCGAGGAGGAGAAGAAGGGCGAGGTCGTGAAGAAGTGGAAGACCGAGTTCGACTTCGGCGACAAGGTGGACGTCGGCACGCTCACGCCGATTTGGTCCGACCCGAAGACCGGCGCCGACCTGTGCGTCAGTGGCAGCAGCTACATCGTGCGCGAGAAGAACGCCGCCGGCGCCTGGGAGCAGACCTTCCGCGTCGGCCGCATCATGTGCCAGAAGCAGATTCCCGAGGAGCAGGCCATCAAGCTCGTCAGCGAGGGCAAGACCGACCTGATCGAGAATTTCATTTCCAAGAAGGGCCGGCCCTTCAGCGCGTTCCTCAAGCGCGAGGGCGGCAAGTTCTCGTGGGAATTCCCGCCGCGCGCGCCGAAACTCGACAAGGACGGGAACCCGATCGTCCGCAAGCCCAAGGCCAAGGCCGATCTCGCGCAGGCCACCGTGATCGCCCCGAGCACCTCCCCCGCCGGGGAGCTCGTCGAGCTCGGCGACGCCTACTATGTGCGCCGGCCCGAGCAGGACAACCGCCAGGTCTTCAAGCTCGCCAAGAAGCTGTGCGAGATCGAGCTGCCCGTCGAACAGGTGAAGAAGCTCGTGACCGAGGGCCGCTCCGACCTGATCGAGAATTTCGTCTCCAAGCGCGGCAACAAGTTCAGCGCCTACCTCGTCCTCTCGCAGAAGCAGGACAAGGCGGAGTTCGAGTTTCCTCCGCGGTGAGGAGGAAACAAGGTGAGCCGCAACGCGGCGAATCCCGGAGGGATGAACGGAGTCGGGCGCCCTTGGGGCGACGACGTTCACAATTTCCGCCCCACTGAGACGGAAATCGTGAAATCGGACATCTAAAATCGAAAATCGCGAATTTCAGTCCCTAGGTCTGAAATTTCCGATTTTCGATTACCAATTGGCAGTTTTCACGATCTCCTCGTCTCGGCGCCTATGACACGCCCTTGTCACACCGCCGCCGAACAAAAGGCTTGTGGCACCTTTCCTGCAGCCGGTAAACCTGTCCTCCCATGATCGTCACCACCGCGCAGCTCTTCAAACACGCCTACGGCAAGTACGCCGTCGGCGCCTACAACATCAACAACGCCGAGCAGGCCATGGGCCTGTTCAAGGGCTGCATCCAGTCGAAGGCCCCCTTCATCATCCAGATTTCCAAGGGCGCCCGCAAATACACCGACAAGCGCATGCTCGAGGCGATCATCCGCGCCGCCGCCGAGATCTTCCCCGAGGCCATCTTCGCGGTGCACCTCGACCACGGCGACGAGGAGACCTGCTACGACTGCATCAACTCCGGCTTCTTCAGCTCCGTCATGATCGACGCCTCGCACGACCCGTTCGAGAAGAACGTCGCCATCACCAAGCGCGTCGTCGACGCCGCCCACAAGAAGGGCCACTCCCTCGAGGCCGCGCACGGCATGCGAGGCGGCGTCGAGGAGGGCATCAAGGTCGAGGAAGGCCACGCGATGCTCACCAAACCCGACGAGGCCAAGGATGTCGTGGCCAAGACCGGCTGCGACTCGCTCGCCTGCGCCATCGGCACCTCGCACGGCGCCTTCAAGTTCAAGGGCCGCCAGTCGCTCCATTTCGACGTGCTCGAGAAGATCAAGGCCCGCCTCCCGGGCTTCCCGCTCGTCATGCACGGCTCGTCGTCCGTCCCGAAGGACGAGGTCGACCGCATCAACGCCGCCGGCGGCCAGATCAAGGACTCCATGGGCGTCGACCCGAAGGAATACCTGCCGGCCGCCAAGCTCGGCGTCACCAAGGTCAACATCGACACCGACGGCCGCCTCGTCTGGACCCGCGTCCACCGCGAGTTCTTCCGCGACAAGCCGGCCGAGTTCGACTTCCGCCCGCCGGGCAAGATCTTCATCGATGAGTACGCGAAGTTCATCGCCAGCCGCAACGACTTCCTCGGGTCGTCCGGCCAGCTCGACGACCTTCGCAAGAGCCTGGGAAAATAAGCCCGGCCCGCCGCTCAACGCCGCCCTGTCCAGGCGGCGTTTTTTTGCCGGCGGATATCACGGATAATCCTGATCGGCCCATCACTTCCGCACGGCTCAGGATGACCGCCGGAGAAATCCGTTCTGCTTATTCCGTGTGTTCCGTGGACTCAGCTCCGTTCCTGCCCTTGCGGCTCGGAGCTTGGCACGCGATGATGCCTCTGATTCTCTCGCGGCCGATGAAATCACCCCTGCGCCTCAACGGGATCCTCGCATCCCTTTCGCTGGTTCTGTCGGTCGGCCTGCGGGCCGAGATGGTCGTGGATGACGCCGGCGGCTACGCCGTCGACATGGCCGCCCCGCACAGCCGGTCCCAAAGCGAGGGGAAGCCCACCATCTATATGCTCCTCCACGAGGAGGGCGCCGCGGCCGCCTACATGGTTTCCTACAACGACCTGCCGGCCGGTTCCGGCGCCAAGATCAACAAGGTCGACGTCATGCGCGCCGGCATGGACAGCTTCCTGCAGAGCGCGGCGGCGAGCCTGGAGAAGAGCGCGGAGCACAAGCTCGGGGACGTCAGCGGCCTGGATTTCACCTTCACGGGCAACAAGGGCGGCTTCTCGGGCCACGCGCGTTTCTATATCCTCGGCGACCGCTTCTACCAGGTCGTCTACATGGGACCGATGAACCCCGCGGCGGCCGAGAAAGTGCTCCACTACCTGGATTCCTTCCGGCTGCTGCATTAGAGAGGAAAAATCTCAGACATACCCTGTCGTCATTCTGAGCCGCGCGAAGGATCCAAGGATTGCTGTGGGCGGGGTGCCCCTCACCCCGCGAGGCATGGCGCACGAGGGCATCGGCCCCACGCTTGGCTCCTTCGCCCGGCTCAGGATGACGGTAGCGTAGCTGTCGTTTTAAGGCGGACCTTGCTCCGTTCTCCCCGTTGCCTCCTGCAAACCTGCCTTGGTCGGAATCATTCATGTACATGTGGCCGGTGGACAGTGAATGCGCAGCCGGGCGTGGCGATCCCTCTCCATGCCTGGATTGCTTCGTCGACGCGCTCCTTGCAATGACAAGCACGGACAAACGGGCGGTCTGGGCTTGGCTCCCGCCGGTCCCCGTGATTTTCTCCCGCCATGAAATCCCCCCTGCGTCTTGGCGGAATGTTCCTGTCCCTGTGCTTCGCGCTGCCGGCCGGCGTGCGGGCCGAAATGCTCATCGATGACGCGGGGCGTTTTGCCGTCGACATGCCGGCGCCGCAAAACCGCTCGACGCAGGACACCAACTCCGGGCTGGGCAAGACCACCCTCCACCTGCTCACGCACGACGGGGCCGACGGCAAAACCGGATTCATCCTCGGCTACAACGACTATCCCGAGGGCTCCATCGCAAAGCTCGACCTCGCGGTGACCTACCGCAACGTCATGCAGGGCGTGCTCGACACCATGAAGTGCGAGGCGAAAACCTCCGGCCAGCACAAGCTGGGCGACATCACCGGCTGGGAATATACGTTCGTGGCCAAGGATGAGAGCCTGGCGGGCCACGTCCGCAGCTATTTTGTCGGCGACCGACTCTACCAGGTCATGTTCCTCGGGCCGCCCGACTCGGCCAACGGCGAGGTGTGCCTGCACTACCTGGATTCCTTCCGCCTGCTGCATTAGCCTGCATCAATCGAGCATCACCCCAATCCTTCCACAGGAGGTGACGAAGGAAACAGAGGGGGTGCGCTCCGTTTTCTCCGCTGCCTCCTGTGAACCCGCCATGGTCCGGATCGTTCGTGTGATCGTGGTCACTGGGATGGATTTCTTTTTGTGTCTTTTGGTGACTTTTTGTGGCAATCAACCGGCATGTCCCCCGACTTCGTCCCCCGCCTGCGCGCCATGGCCGGGGTCGTCGTCCGCGTCGGCCTGAACCTGCAGCCCGGGCAGCCGCTGCTCATCACGGACCCCTACGAACTGCAGGGCGTGCATCCCGAGGCGCTGCCGCTCGCCGAGGCCGTGCGCGAGGCGGCCGGGGAAGCGGGATGCCCCCATCCCGCGGTCATCACTGCCGACCCGATTCGCTTGCGTTCCCTGGCGGAGGCCAACGACACCCGGCGCCTTGAAACCCTCGTGGCCGACCATACCGCGCGGATGCGCCAGCACTTCGCGCGCGGCGGGGCCTTTCTCTTTCTCACCGGCAGCCACCCGGGCTTGCTCTCCGGCCTGCCGCCGGAGCGGCTCAACCAGTTTGACCGGCTCAAGTGGCGCCACCTCGGTCCCGTCATCCAGCGCCTCATCCGCGGCGCCGGCCAGTGGAGCCTTGTGCCCGCGCCCGCCAGCCCATGGGCCGACCTCGCCTACGCCGACCTGCCCGCCGGCGAACGCCTGCCCGCGTTGTGGCGCGCGCTTTTCGACAGCCTGCGGCTCGACGCCGATGATCCCGTCGCCGCGTGGGAACTTCACCTTGCCGCCCTGGCCCGGCGCCGCGACGAACTCAATGCGGCCCGCTACCGCACGATCCGCTACGTGGGCCGCGACACCGACCTGCGCCTCGCCCTGTCGCGTTCGCACCGCTGGTGCACCGCGCAGCTCATGTCCAAGCGCGGCGTCTCCTTCGTCGTCAACCTGCCGACCGAGGAAATCTTCACCGCCCCGCACCGCCAGAGCGCCGAGGGACGGCTGCGCGTGGCGCGGCCCGTCGTCCACGCCGGGTCGGTCATCGAGGACATCACGCTCGAGTTCGTGAGTGGACGCGCCGTGGCCGGACACGCCACGACCGGACACGATCTCCTGCAGCAGCTCCTCCGCACCGACGACGGCGCCCGGCGCATCGGCGAGGTCGCGATCGTGCCGGGACGCAACCGCCTCAACCTCGCCGGCCGGCTCTTTCGCCATCCGATCCTCGACGAGAACGCGTGCAACCACGTCGCCCTCGGCGATGCCTACCGCTTCTGCAGCCGGGCGTGGCTTCCGTTCGCGCTCAACTCCAGCCAGGTCCACCTCGACCTGCCGCTCGACGCCACTGTCGAGTTGGGGTGAATCGGCACCACTTATGAACACTAACGCTTCACTAATCTAAATCAGTGTTTCATCAGTGTGGATTAGTGGTGCAAACCTGCCCCGCCGACGTGCCTGAAGCCAATCCCATTCCCGATATCGATCCCGACCTGTTGCGCCGCGCGCAAGCCGGCGACGAAGCCGCCTTCGGCGTCATCATGCGCGCGCACTACGAGCGCACCTTCCGGCTGGCGTGCGCCATCATCCATAACGAGGCCGACGCCCGGGACGTCTGCCAGGAAGTGTGGCTCACCCTCTGGAAGCAACTCGGCACCTTCCGGGGCGACGCCAAGTTCACGACCTGGCTGCATCCGATCGTCACCCGCCGCGCGCTCGACCACCTGCGCAAGCGCCGCCGCTGGTTCGACCGCTTCCTGCCCTTCGACGCCGGGGGGACCGACACGCCGGCCGCACCCGAGCCGGCCGCCGACGACAATGTCCGCGGGCCCGCGGAGCAAAGTGAAAATGTCGGCAAAGTGCGCGCCGCGCTCGCCGCACTGCCGCCCAAGCACGGCGCGGTGCTTGCGTTGCGG
Organism: uncultured Oleiharenicola sp.; assembly: GCA_964481095.1. GTDB lineage: Bacteria > Verrucomicrobiota > Verrucomicrobiia > Opitutales > Opitutaceae > Lacunisphaera. Next base: position 13,795 of record CAYZSN010000171.1, read on the forward strand.
GAGCTGGAGGGGCTTTCTTACGAGGAAATCGCCCAGGCCGCCGACATCCCCGTCGGCACGGTCATGTCCCGCCTTTACCACGCGCGCCGCCTCCTGGCCGAAAAACTCGGAAAGAATTCGCCCCACTAAGCCACCCTCATTACCCACTGATCAGTGATCCATTAGCGTGGATGAGTGGTTAACCTCCCTGAATTCCCGCCATGAAAGTCATCCTCCGCCTCAGCCTCCTGTTCGCCGCTTTCGCCGGACTGTTCGGTTACGCCCGCGCCGCGAGCGCCTCGCTCGAGGGCATCCTCATTACCGCATCGAACGAACCCGGCCAGACCGACCGCCGCCTCGCGGCTTATGAACCGACCCTGCGCCGCATCCTGCGCTTCGAGAGCTACCATTACGTCGGCGGTGACAGCGCCAGCCTGGCCGTGCCCGCCTCCGGCAGCCTGTCGCTCGGCGACGGCCACGAGCTGCAGGTCACGACCGAGCATGCCGACGGCCGCGCCGTGCAGGTGAAGGTTCGCTGGAGTGCCCGCGGCCGCACGCTGATGAGCACCGGCCTGACCCTCCGCGCCGGCGTTCCCGCCGTCCTGGGCGGCCCGTCCACCGGCAACAAGGGCGAGGTTTACGCCGTGATCCTCGTTGGCCGGTGAAACCGAGAACTTCCATCTGGACACGACCAGTCGCACGTTAAATTGCGCGGCACATCGTCAACCTCAGACAAAGTGAGAACCGCACTCCTGATGGGTTTATCGATTATGGCGTTTGGTGGCTGCGCGACACACCAAACGCTTCCCCACGCGGTCATTTCCGGGCGGGTCGTGGACAACCAGTCGCAAACCCCCATTGTGGGCGCGAAGGTGGCATTCATTTACCAGGGCCCGACCCGCGATCTCCGCTCTGGCAAAAATGAGTCGCAATTTTTGCCGCCAATTGACGCCGGTTCGGTGCTGACAGATGCCAATGGACGGTTTTCGGCCGAACTTCCTGAACGTTTGGTCAACCGGCCATTGATTGATGCCTGGTCGGAGCATCCCGATATCGAAGTGTCCAAGAAGGGATACGAAACAGTGGTCATTGCAGAACTGTCCATTCTTCCGGTCTATCATCAACCTGGAGGTCCGCCGAAGTTCACCGAGTGGCCCTACACCGATGACTTTATCGTGAAACTTCCACCAAAGAAGCCCGCCCAGCCGCCCGAGCCCAGCCCGCGATCGCGGGATAGTTCATTGTGAACGTTGGGGAGGATTCATCATGGCCTTCAATGTAGCGATCGCAGTTTGGATTGTGATCGGAGCCGTGTTGGTCGCGACCGTACTCCAGCAATGGAAGAACCGGAGGGGAAGAATCGAAGCGCCAAGTGCCTGTGGCGGAATCACGCCTCGCGGTGAAAGGCTGGAAAAGCGCCCCGGACTCGCCGCAGTTTTCCTGCTCGTCGGGTTTGTTCCTTGCGGTCTGCTTTGGTGGCTCATCGCCTATCCCCCGTTTGCCGGTTGGGGCGATGGTGCGACGGTGATCGTGCCAGTATCCGCGCCAGTGGTTGTCTTGCCCTACGCGCTGTTCTTTGCCGCCGGTACCATCGCTGGTTTTAGTGGCACCCGGGTGTGGCGCAGGCGTTGGGCCCAAATCGGGCATCTGGCTCCCTTCCTGTCGTTGCCCGGCTTGGGAAGGGACTGGTGGGCGATGTTGTTCGTCATCGGTCCATCATTGGCGCTCCTTTGGCCGGCGTGGCGCAGCCTGCTTCAGCAGCCGCAAATGGAGCCGATCCGGGCGTCGGATTATCTTGTCAGGGCCAGGGACAAATCGACGTAGACCGCGCGGTGGTCGCTGCCTTCGGTCACCCCGGCGCCGTCCCAGATTTTCCCACGGCCGCCGCCGACAAAGGGCTTCAACGCCGGTGAGACCATCACGTAGTCGATGCGGCTGTAGCTGTCCTCGCGGCGGAAGTAATGCGTCCAGCTGTCGCCGCGCGAGTCCGTCAGGTCCACCAGCCCGCCAATCTCCGTCCCCCCGCGCTGCTGCAGGGCCTTCACCGGACGTGTCCCGCGCGTGTCGTTCCAGTCGCCGCACACGATGAACTTCGCCCGGGCCGGGTCGGGATAACGCGCCAGCACGAGGTCGCGCACGGCCTCGGCTTCCGCGGCCCGCTGCAGCGCCGACTCGGGATCGTCCGGCCGCTCGGTCCGCTTGCTCTTGAGATGGATGACGAACACCGACACGTCGCCCTCACTCGTGGCGAAGATCGCCTCGAGCACCCCGCGCTTCACGACGTCGGGCTTGCCGAAGTAAGTCGTCGTCACCTTGGCGTGGCGCTTCACCTCCTTGAACGGGACCTTGGACAGGATCGCCACGTGCCGGTCGGGATCGGCGGCCTCCAGCAGCGCAAGGTAGGGAAAATTTTGCCCGGCGGCGCGCAGCTCGCCTTGGAAATCGTCGAGGTAGGGCTGCGTTCCCATCTCCTCGACGGCGAGGATGTCGGGGGCGATCCCGGCGATGACCCTCACCACCGCGGCCCGTTCCTTCTCCGGCTTGGGATAGGCCGCGCGATAGACGCCGTCCACCATCCGGTCCGCCACGGTGTAGTTCTCGACGTTGTAGGCCGCGAGCGTGAGCGCCTGCGCCGCCAAGGCAGCGACCAGATTGGCCACAAAAAACACGAAAGCCCGACCGCGAGAGAGACTCGCAAGGCGCCTATAGGCGCACGGAGGATTCACGACAGCCGGACTGACCATTTTGTGTTCTTTGTGGCTAAAGCGGATCGGTCATTAGCGATCATTAGCGCCAATTAGCGGTTAACCGCCTTGCAGCGCGCGTTCGCGTTCGACGAGCGTCGGGTGCGAATAGTACATCGCGCTGTAGAGCGGGTGCGGCGTGAGGTTCGAGAGGTTTTTCTGCGACAGCTTGCGCAGCGCGCCGGACAGCGGCCCCGCGCCGCCCATCGCGTCGCGGGCAAAGGCGTCGGCCTCGTACTCGTGCTTCCGCGAAACCCAGTTGCCGACGGGCGAGAACCAGAAGGTCGCCAGCCCGCCGAGCAGGCCGAACAGCAGGAACGTCGCCGCCGTCGCGCCCGCCGGCAGGCCGAACGCGGTGTTGAACCACGGCGCCTGCGCCAGCCAGGCGATGATGGCGAACGCGCCGAACTGCAGCAGCGCCATCGTCGCAAGCCGCTTCGGGATGTGGCCGCGCTGGTAGTGCCCGATCTCGTGCGCGAGCACCGCCTCGAGCTCGTCCTGCGCGAGCTGGCTCATGAGCGTGTCGAACAGGACGATGCGGCGGAAGCGGCCGAAGCCGGTGAAGAAGGCGTTGGAATGCGCCGAGCGTTTCGAGCCGTCCATCACTTCGATCGTCTGCGCCCGGAAACCCGTGCGGTCCGACAGCGCGAGCAGGCGCGTGCGGACGTCGCCTTCCGGCAGCGGCGTGAGCTTGTTGAAGAGCGGCAGGATGAGCTTCGGGTAGAGCACGAGCATCAGGAGCTGGAAGCCGAACAGCAGTGCGAAGCCCCAGATCCACCATGCCGTGCCCATGCGGCCGACCAGGGCGAGCAGGCCCCACGCGATCGGAAAACCGATGACCAGGCCGAGCAGCGTCGACTTGAGCTGGTCGGCGATCCACAGGCCGGGCGTGCTCTTGTTGAAGCCGTACTTCGCCTCGAGGCGGAACTGCGCCCACCACGCCAGCGGCAGCCCGGGCACGCCGAGCAGGATCAGGGTGGCGACAAGGAACAGCGCGCCGCTCCACGCCGCACCGGGCGCCAGGCCGTTGAACTTCGCCCACAGCCATGGCAGCAGGCCGCTGAAAACCACGAGCGCGAGCAGCGCAGCGTCGTAGACAAATTCGAAGGAGGCGAACCGGCTTTTCGCCAGCGTGTAGTCGCCGGCCTTGGCAAAGGTGGCGTCATCCATCACGCCCCCGAGCGCGGTCGGCGGGGCGCCGGCATGGCGGCGGACTTCGGCGCGGTTGAGGCTTTCCAGGACGAGCTGGGCGATGAGGCGGGCGGCCAGGAGAGCCATGACCGTGAGGGGCAGCCAATGCATGCGGTGAACACAGACACGTTTTCGCAGCTCGGCCAGCCAGAAGGCAGCGATCGTGAAATCGGTCATCGGTAATCGATAATCTCAAAAGTCAGGCACCGACGGCTCGAGATCCCAGATTTTAGATGCCCGATTGCTGATTTCACGATCTCTGGATCGCGCTGGTGCAGCCAAACCCATGGTCCCACAACCCGCTCTGCCCGTGGAATTTTCACCGCCCCAAAGATTGGTTGAAATCACCCGTCCCGGGCGCATCGTGACGGCGTGGATCCAGACAAAACCGCCAAGCTCAGTTTCGAAGCCGCCCTGGCCAAGCTCGAAGCCATCGTCGAGTCGATGGAACAGGGCGAGGTGCCGCTGGCCGACCTGCTCGCCAAGTACGAGGAAGGCACCAAGTTGCTGAAGGCCTGCGAAGGCCGGCTCAAGGACGCCGAGCTGAAGATCGAGAAGCTGAAGGCGACGAAGGACGGCTCGGCCGCCTTCGAGGCGTTTGAATCCAGCCGCGCGGAGTAACCGCCGGCCAAAATTCCTGTCCAATCCGCATGCCCTCGTCCGTTCCTTCGCTCCTTTCCACCATCACCGGCCCCGCCGGCGTCAAGGCCCTCGCGCCCGCGCAACTGCCGCAGCTCGCGGGGGAAATCCGCGACGAGCTGATCGAGGTCACCTCCCGCAACGGCGGCCACGTCGGCCCCAACCTCGGCGTCGTCGAGCTCACCATCGCGCTGCACCGCGTCTTCTCCACGCCCGAGGACCAGTTCGTCTTCGACGTCGCCCACCAGGGCTACGTGCACAAGCTCCTCACCGGCCGCGGCGGCGAATTCTTTTCCAAGCTCCGCAAGAGCGGCGGCGCGTCGGGCTTCCTCTACCGCGGCGAGAGCCCGCATGACGCCTTCGGCGCGGGCCACGCCGGCACCGCGCTCTCCGCCGCCCTCGGCATGGCCACCGCGCGCGACCTGCGCGGTTCGTCCGAGCACGTCGTCGCCGTGTGCGGCGATGCCGCCTTCACCTGCGGCATCACGCTCGAGGCGCTGAACAATGTCGTCAGCTCGACCAAGCGCCTGATCGTCATCCTCAACGACAACGAGTGGTCGATCGCCAAGAACGTCGGTGCCATCGCCGGCTACCTCAACCGCCTCAGCACGAACCCGACCTACAACAAGCTCCACCACGACATCGAGGCGTTCTTCAAGAGCTTCCCGACCGGCGTCGAGATGAACCGCGTCTACCACAAGTGGAAGCGCGAGACCAAGGACTTCATCGTCGAGTCCTCGCTGTTCGAGAAGTTCGGCCTGCGCTACCTCGGCCCGGTCGACGGCCACAACATCGACGCGCTGGTCAAGAACCTCGAGTTCGCCAAGCACTGCGACGTGCCGATCCTCATCCACGTGCTGACCAAGAAGGGCAAGGGCCTCGAAGCCGCCGTCGCCCACCCGGAGAAATTCCACGGCGCCAGCCCGTTCGACCCCGAGACCGGCGAGAGCAGCCGGCCGATCCCGGGCACGCCGCCCAACTACCAGGATGTCTTCGGCGCCGCGCTGACCAGCTTCGCCCGCGCGAACCCGAAGGTGCTCGGCATCACCGGCGCCATGCCCAGCGGCACCGGCCTGTCCCTGCTCGCCAAGGAACTGCCCGGCCAGTTCTTCGACGTCGGCATCGCCGAGGAGCACGCCGTGCTCTTCGCCGCCGGCCTGGCCACGAAGGATTTCCGCCCGGTGTGCGCCATCTACTCGACGTTCCTCCAGCGCGCCTACGACCAGGTCATCCACGACGTGTGCCTGCAAAACCTGCCGGTGACGTTCTGCCTGGACCGCGCCGGCCTGTCGCCCAACGACGGCCCCACGCACCACGGCCTCTTCGACCTCGCCTACCTCCGCTGCGTGCCGAACGCCACGGTGATGCAGCCCAAGGACGTGTTCGAAGTCGTCGACATGCTGCTCACCAGACTGCAGCTGCCCGGGCAGGGTTTAATCCGCTACCCGCTCGGCGACGGAACCGGCGCTGCCATGCGCCCAGAGCCCGCCCTCGTCCCGGTCGGCCAGGCCGAGGTCATCAAGGTCGGCACAAACATCGTCATCTGGGCGCTCGGCCCGATGGTGCAGGACGCGCTCAAGCTCGCCCAGCGCCTCGAGCGCGAGGAGCACATTTCCGTGGGCGTCGTGAACGCCCGCTTCGTGAAGCCGCTCGACCGCAACCTGCTGCTCAGCCAGGCCGCGGTGGTGCCGCTCATCGTCACGATGGAGGACCACGTCCTCGCCGGCGGCTTCGGCAGCGCCGTGCTCGAGGCGCTGCAGGAGGCCCATTGTCCGACGGCCGTCGAGCGCGTCGGCTGGCCCGACACCTTCGTCGAGCACGGCAGCAGCGTCGAGATCCTGCGCGCCGCGCACGGGCTGGCGCCCGAGGCGATCGCCGAGCGGGTCACCGCGCGCTGGCGCAGCCTGTCGGGCACGAGCACGGCGGACGTGCGGTGAACGGGCCGCTCGCGCGAGCGGCCTGAGCGGAAATCGGGAAATCCGTAATCGGGCATCGAAAATCGAGGATCTCGAATCCTCCGGATCGAAATTTCAGATTATAGATTCTCGATTGCTGATTTAGGATGTCGCTTCGCTCGGTACATGATCTCTTCGTCTGACCAATTCATCCCTTGCCTTGCCCGGCAGCGCCGTTTTCATCACCGCCGGTTTTCGCGCCATTAGTATATCGGCTATTATGCGTGCTTCCCAAGCATGAGAGGTCGGTTCGATTCCGACATGGCGCACCAGCCTTCGCCAAGCGAAGGCGAAGGCTCCCGTCCATAGGCTCGGCGACGGACGGCGTTAAGTCACGCCGCGGTCATCGCGCGGCTACGGCTGGCTGGCCAGGCTGAGGTCCTTCGCCGCATTTCCGGTGCACGATGAAATATCGGTCGATTGCACGACCCGCGCTTGCGCCGCCGGGCGTCCCGGCCAAAGGTGACCGCACCCCTGCCCCTCGCGGCGCTTCCATGACCCCCCTGCAACTGCAGCAAACGATGTCGACGGGACTCCTTTCGTTCCCCGTCACCGACTTCAACCCCGCCGGCGATTTCCAGCCGGACTCCTACGCCGCGCGGCTGGAGTGGCTGATGCCGTACGGCGCCGGCGCGCTCTTCGCCGCCGGGGGCACCGGCGAATTTTTCTCCCTCACCGCCGCGGACTACACCGCGGTCGTGCGCACCGCGGTGAACACCTGCCGCGGCCGCGTGCCGATCATCGCCGGCACGGGCGGGCCGACCCGGCAGGCGGTCGCCTACGCGCAGGAGGCGGAAAGACTCGGCGCGCAGGGCGTGCTGCTCCTCCCGCATTACCTGACCGAGGCGGGCCAGGAAGGCCTCGCCGCCCACGTCGAGGCCGTCTGCCGCGCGGTGAAATTCGGCGTGGTCGTCTACAACCGCGGCGTGTGCCGCCTGACCGCGCCGACGCTCGAGGCGCTGGCGGCGCGCTGCCCCAACCTGGTCGGGTTCAAGGACGGCATCGGTGACATCGAGCTGATGGTGTCGATCCGGCGGCGCCTGGGCGACCGCCTCGCCTACCTCGGCGGCCTGCCGACGGCGGAGGTCTATGCCGCCGCCTACAAGGCCCTCGGCGTCCCGGTCTATTCCTCGGCCATTTTCAATTTCATCCCGAAAACCGCCATGCAGTTCTACCGCGCCCTCGCCGCCGGCGACGAGGCGGTGACCAACGGCCTGCTCGACCGCTTCTTTCTCCCGTACCTGGAAATCCGCAACCGCAAGCCGGGGTATGCCGTGAGCATCGTCAAGGCCGGCGCGCGGCTGGTCGGGCACGGCGCAGGCCCGGTGCGGCCGCCGCTGGTGGACCTCACCGCCGAGGAGTCGGCCCGCTTGCACGAACTGATCCAGGCCCTGGGACCGCAGTAACGCCGCGCGATGTCCGCCCCGAGCGCAACCCCGCCGCCCCGGCGCACGAACGTGCGCTACCTGATCGTCTTCATCCTGTTCCTGCTGACGACCATCAACTACGCCGACCGCGCGACGCTCTCGATCGTGGGCACGGACCTCGCGAAGGAGCTGAAGCTCGACCCGGTCGGCATGGGCTACGTGTTCTCCGCCTTCGCGTGGGCCTACGTGATTTTCCAGCTGCCGGGCGGCTGGCTGCTCGATCGCTTCGGCTCCAAGACGATCTACGGCTGGAGCATCGCGCTCTGGTCGCTGTTCACGCTGCTGCAGGGCTGCGTGGGCGCGCTGCCCTCCGCGCACGTCGTCGTCACGCTTTTCATCCTGCGCTTCCTGCTCGGCGTGGCGGAGTCGCCGTCGCTGCCCGCGAACGGCCGCATCGTGGCGGTCTGGTTTCCGACGGCCGAGCGCGGCACGGCCTCGGCGATCTTCAATTCCGCCCAATACGCCGCCACCGTGTTCTTCGCCCCGATCATGGGCTGGATCACGCACAACCTCGGCTGGCCGCAGGTTTTCTGGTTCATGGGGGCGCTCGGGCTCGTGTTCGCCGCCTGCTGGCCGCGGCTCATCCACAACCCGCGCGAGCACCCGCACGCCAGCGCCGCCGAGGTGGCGCACATCGAGCGCGGCGGCGGGCTGGTCGACGTGGACGCCTCCCGCGCGAAAAAACCCGACGCCCCCGGCGGCTGGCCGGTCCTGCGGCAGCTGCTGGGCAACCGCATGCTGCTCGGCATCTACCTCGGGCAGTACGCCATCACGACACTCACGTGGTTTTTCCTCACGTGGTTTCCCATCTACCTCGTGCAGGACCGCGGCATGTCGATCCTCAAGGTCGGCTTCGTGGCCGTGCTGCCGGCGCTGTGCGGCCTGGTCGGCGGCATCGGCGGCGGCGCGTTCTCCGACTGGCTGCTGCGCCGCGGCCGCTCGCTCACCGCGGCGCGCAAGATCCCGATCATCGCCGGCCTCGTGCTTTCCGTCAGCATGGCGGCCTGCAACTACGTGGCCGCCGAATGGGCCGTGATCGTGATCATGAGCCTCGCCTTCTTCGGCAAGGGCGTGGCGGCGCTCGGCTGGGCCGTCGTCGCCGACTCCTCCCCGCGCGAAATCACGGGCCTGAGCGGCGGGCTCTTCAACACCTTCGGCAACATCGCCGGCATCGTCACGCCGATCGCCATCGGCTACATCCTGAAAAGCACCGGCTCCTTCAACGGCGCGCTCCTGTTTGTCAGCGCGCACGCCGTGCTCGCGATGATCAGCTACCTCTTCATCGTCCAGGAAATCAAACGCGTCGAACTCCACCCGGCCTGATCCCCATGCCCACCTCCTCCTGCCCGCTCGTCACCACCATGCGCGTGATCCCCGTCGCCGGGCACGACAGCATGCTGCTCAACCTCAGCGGCGCGCACGGGGCGTTCTTCACGCGCAATGTCGTGCTGCTCACCGACAGCTCCGGCCACACCGGCGCGGGCGAGGTGCCCGGCGGCGAGCGCATCCGGCAGACCCTGGAGGAGGCGCGCCCGCTCGTGCTGGGCCAGCCCATCGACCGCGGCAGCGACCTCCTCGGCATCCTGCGGGAAAAGTTCGCCGACCGCGACGCCGGCGGCCGCGGCAACCAGACCTTCGACCAGCGCGTCACAATCCACGCCGCCACCGCGCTGGAGGCGGCCCTGCTCGACCTGCTCGGCCAGCATCGCGGCGTCGCCGTGGCGGACCTGCTCGGCCGCGGGCGCCAGCGCAGTGCCGTCGAGGTGCTGGGTTACCTTTTCTACATCGGCGACCGGCGGAAAACCAACCTGCCCTACCTCGACGGCGCCGGGGCCGCCGACGACTGGCTGCGCCTGCGCCACGAGGAGGCGCTGTCGGTCGACGAGATCGTCCGGCTGGCGGAGGCCGCCTACGCGCGCTACGGCTTCAAGGATTTCAAGCTCAAGGGCGGAGTCCGCCGCGGCGACGAGGAAATGGCGGCCGCCGCGGCGCTGGCCGCGCGTTTTCCCGGCGCGCGCATCACGCTCGACCCGAACGGCGCCTGGTCGCTGGAGGAAGCCATCCGCCTGTGCCGCGGACAGTCCAAGGTGCTCGCCTACGCCGAGGACCCGTGCGGCGCGGAGCAGGGATTCTCAGGCCGCGAGATCATGGCGGAATTCCGCCGCACCACCGGCCTGCCCACCGCCACCAACATGGTGGCGACGGACTGGCGGGAACTGGACCACGCCCTGCGCCTGCAGGCCGTCGACATTCCGCTCGCCGACCCGCATTTCTGGACGATGCAGGGCTCGGTGCGCGTGGCCCAGACCTGCGAGCAGCACGGGCTGACGTGGGGCTCCCATTCCAACAACCATTTCGACATCTCGCTGGCGATGTTCACGCACGTCGCCGCGGCCGCGCCGGGCAAGGTCACGGCGATCGACACCCACTGGATCTGGCAGGACGGGCAGCGCCTGACGAAGGAGCCGCTCGTGATTTCCGGCGGGCTGCTGCGGGTGCCCGAGCGCCCGGGGCTCGGCATCGAGGTCGATATGGACCGGATCGAGCAGGCCTACGAACTCTACCAGCGGATGGGACTGGGCGGGCGCGACGATGCCACTGCGATGCAGTTCCTGATCCCCGGATGGAAATACGACCCGAAGCGGCCGTGCCTGGTGCGCTGAACGCAGCCTGCACCATTGCTCGTCATTGCGAGAAGCACAGCGACGAAGCAATCCAGCTGGATCGCCACGGCGCGCTTCGCGCACCTCGCGATGACAAGGCAGGGCAAGATCTCAGGAATAATTCCGCCGGCCCTCGAGCGCGCTCTTCAGCGTGACGGCGTCCGCATAGAGCACACCGCCGCCGCTGGGCAGGCCGAAGCCGATGCGCGTGACCGTCACGCCCGACTTGGGCAGGCGCTCGGTCAGGTAATGGCACGTCGCCTCGCCCTCGACGTCGTTCGACAGCGCCAGGATCAGCTCGGTCACCTCGCCCGACTCGATGCGCTGCAGCAGCGAGCCGAGGTTGAGATCCTCCGGCGCGACGCCGCGGATCGGGGAAAGCTTGCCGTGCAGCACGTGGTAGCGCCCGCGATACGCGCCCGAGCGCTCGATGGCGGAAAGGTCCTGGACGTTTTCCACGACGCACACCTGGCCGTTTTTGCGTTTCTCGTCGGCGCACACCGGGCAATGGGCCTCCTCGGAAAGGTTGCCGCACAGGACGCAGCGCCGGACGCTCTTCGCGGCGGCCTGCAGCGCGGTCACCAGTTCCGGCAGCCGGCCCGGCTTCTCGACCAGCAGGTGGAGCGCGATGCGTTCCGCCGAGCGAAACCCGATCCCCGGCAGCTGCTTGAGCTGCTTCTGCAGTTGTTCAAGGGCGGGCGTCATGGGAGTGCGGATGGGCGAAGGCGGAGTGCGGAGTGAAGTCCAGGTTCAGGCCAGGAGTTGCGGACCATTCCGCCTTTCGCAATCAGCAGTCCGCATTTCAAAACATTCCCGGCATCTGGAAACCCGCGGAGATGCGCTGCATTTCGGCATCGTTGAGCTCCTTGGCCTTCGTGGCCGCCTCGCGCACCGCGTTGAGCAGCGTCTCCTCGACGAGCTTCGGGTCCTCCTTGAGGAACTCCGGGTCGAGCTTCACGGCGAGGAATTTCCCGGCGCCGTTGATCTTGACCTGCACCGCGCCGCCGCCGCTCGAGACGTCGAGCTCGCGCGCTTCGAGGGCCTTCTGCATCTCCTCGATCTTCTGCTGCATTTTCTTCGCTTGTTTGAGCAATGTGCCTACGCCGGCCATGGTTTGAGGGGGTTTGAGTTTCCGAGGAAACCACTAATGGACACTAATGAAACACTAATCATCGGAGATTGATCCGAAAGCTTCCCCGATTCGTTCATTAGTGCCCGCTTGGGGTGGATTGGTAGTGCCCAAGATCGTTTCGAATCCGCTCCGATAATCCGGATGGCGCGGGCGCCAGCCGAGCACCCGCTGGATCTTCGCGCTGGAGATGATGCGGTCCGGCATGGGTGCGCCGCCGCGCCGCACGGTCGTCGCGCCGTCGAAGGCGGGCGCCGACCGGCCGAGCCGGTCCGACAGCCAGTGGACGACCTCGGTCCGCATCGCGGGCGCGGTGTCCGCCACGTTGAAGAGTTCGCGGCCCACCGTCGCCGGCGCACGGAGGCAGGCGACGATCGCCGCCACGAAGTCGTCCCGGAGCGCCAGGTTCAGCCGGTGGTCGCCCGCGCCGTTCAGGGTGATGGCGCCGTCGCGCAGCTGGTCGAGCAGGTGGTGCCGCGCCGGCCCGTAAATCCCCGCCAGGCGCAGGATGAACCAGCGCGCGCAGGCCGCGGCGGATGACTGCTCGAGCAGTTTTTCCGATTCGCGGATGATGGCCCCGTTCGGCGTGGCGCCCGGCGCCTCGGCGGTTTCGTCGACCACCGCGCCCCCGCCCTGCGGATAAACCGCCGTGCTGCTGGTGTAGACCATCGTGCCGATGGCGCCGCGCCCCGCCCACGCAAGGATCGACCGCATCCCGTCCACATAGGAGTGCCGGTAGGTCCCGGGGCCGCCGGAACTGACCGTGTTCACGGCGAAATCCGCGCCCGGGGCGACGTGGCCGTGCCAGTCGAAGGACGCGAGGTCGGCCAGCACGACGTTGGCGAGGCCGGCCTGGCGCAGCCGGTCGGCCTTTTCCGGATTGCGCGTCAAGGCCTCGACCCGCGCGCCCCCGGCCAGCGCCGCCTGCGCGACCGCCGAGCCGACATAGCCGCAGCCGAAAATCACGAGACGTTTGCCCGAGAGCGAGGACATGAAGGCACCACTAATGCACACTCACCCGCACTAATAAAATACTTCCTTCCCACCCAAGGCATTTAACAGGAGCAAGCAGAGATAACGGAGAATCAAATCAGCCTCTGTTTTCTCAGTTACCTCCCGTGGGAATCTGCGGAAATTAGTGCCTGATTAGTGGGCATTAGTGGTTAAAGGTTCGTCCCATGCCCACCGTGCTTGTCCCGCTCGCCGACGGATTCGAGGAGATCGAGGCGTTCGCGCCCGTGGATCTGCTGCGGCGCGCCGGCGTCGACGTGACCGTGGCTTCGCTTGCCGAGACGCGCCATGCGACCGGCCGCAGCGGCATCACCGCCCACGCCGACAAGACGCTGGCCGAGGTCATGGCGGCCAACTTCGACCTGCTCTTCCTGCCCGGCGGCGCCGGCACGAAGCATTTGCGCGCCGATGCCCGTGTACGCGAACTCGTCCTGAAGCAGCACCAAGCCGGTCGCTGGCTCGCAGCGATCTGCGCCGCGCCGACGGTGCTGAACGATTGCGGCCTGCTTGCCGGGCGCCGTTACACCGCGCATTTTTCCGTCGCCAGCGAGCTGCCCGCCATTCTCGCAAACGAAAGGATCGTGACCGACGGTAAAATCACCACATCGCGGGGCGCGGGGACCGCCGTGGAATTCGGGCTGCATTTGGCCAGCCTGCTGGCGGGCCCGGCCAAATCAGCCGAGGTAGGCAAAGCCATTTGTCTCTAAGGCTTTGCGGGAAAACGGCATTGCTACGCGCCGGGGGTTGCTGTTGGCTTTTACCGGCCTGCCACGGCCGCTGATTGGGCACACCCCGCTTGTTGGAAACTAGGGTCACTTCCTTAAGCCCGGAAGTGATGGGGCGAAGCTTTCTGTCCCCTCGCAAACCATGTGCGGCATAGCCGGAATTTTCTCCCTCGCGCTCGGCGTCGCCGAGCGCGAGACCGCCGTGACCCGGATGGTCGACCGCGAGTTGCACCGCGGGCCGGACGATCGCGGCCTGCACTCCGCCGGCCCGATGACCATCGGCATGTGCCGGCTGGCCATCATCGATCCGGCCAACGGCCACCAGCCGATGACGAGCCCCGACGGGCGGTTCACGGTCGTTTTCAACCGCGCGCTCTAAAATTAACGCGAACACCCCCCCGCGCTCACCGCC
>CAYZSN010000172.1:0-3135 GCA_964481095.1 uncultured Oleiharenicola sp.
GCGACAGGTGGCCTGGATCCGTCGCTGCAGTTCGCGATGGATTGGGACCTGCTCCTCCGCTTCCAAGCGGCGGGGGCCCGCATCGTCCACGTCCCCTATTTCCTGGCCTGCTTCCGCGTCCACCCGGCCCAGAAGACGTCGGCCGCCATGCATAGCACGGGCCGCGACGAGATCGAGCGGCTGCGGCACCGCACGTTCGGGCGGACGATCCCCGTCGGGGAACTCATCACCGACCTCCGCCTGATCCGCTATCTCCGGCGCAGCGCCGGCGTGGAGTTGCTGGACCGCATCGGCCTCCGGCTTGAATAGTCGCCGCGGCCAGCCAACGGGTGGGCGGCAGGCTCCTTCCCGCTTGCGCCGGTTCCGCAACCCTCTCCACCATGACCTCCGACCATGTGTGTCCCCCATCCCGTCTTTTTGCGCTGATGCCCGGCGATGCCATCATCTCGGTTTCCCATGTCGGCAAGGCCTACCGCATCTGGGAAAGCCCGGCGGCGCGTCTGACCGCTCCGCTGATGGAAACGGCGGCCCGCGTGCTGCCCGGGGCCGGGGCCTTGAAGAAACGCGCCGCGACCCGCTACCGCGATTTCTGGGCCCTGAAGGACATCTCGTTCGAGGTCGGCAAGGGCGAGGCCGTCGGCATCATCGGCCGCAACGGTTCCGGCAAATCCACGTTGCTGCAGCTGATCGTCGGCACGCTCCAGGCCACCGCAGGCTCGGTGCGGGTACGCGGCCGGGTGGCCGCGCTGCTGGAGTTGGGCAGCGGCTTCAATCCCGACTTCACCGGACGGGAAAACGTTCACCTTAACGCCACGGTACTCGGCCTCAGCCGCGCGGAGATCGACGCGCGCTTCGACGGCATCGCCGCCTTCGCCGACATCGGCGACTTCATCGACCAGCCGGTGAAGACCTACTCCAGCGGCATGATGGTGCGCCTCGCCTTCGCGGTGCAGACGGCGGTGGAGCCCGACATCCTCATCATCGACGAGGCGCTCGGCGTCGGTGATTTCTTCTTCCAGCAAAAATGCGCCGCCCGCATGCGCGCGCTGCGCGAGCGCGGCACCACGCTGCTGTTTGTCTCCCACGACATGGCCAGCGTGCGCGACCTCTGCGAACGCACCCTCTATCTCCGGAAGGGCGAGGCCGCCTTCCTCGGGGCCAGCCAGGAGGCCATCGCCCGCTACCTGCGCGAGGACCGGGGCGGCGCCGCGACCACGGCCGCCCCCGCCGAGACGGCCGCCGCGACCACGGTCGCCACCGCGGAACTCGCGCGCGCGCGGGCGCACGCCCTCTGGCAGGTGGAATCAGGCCCGGGCGATTCGCCGGTCGAGCTGCTGGCCGTCGAAGTGCTCGACGAAAAAGAGCAGCCGGCGACAAAGCTCCGCATGGGCGGCACCGCCCTCATCCGCGGGTATTTCCGCGCCCGCACGGACACCCAGGTCCACGTCGCGCTCGAGTTCAAGAACCGCCACGGGCAGCTCGTTTCCAGCCTGGGCTCGCGCGTCGCCGGCCTGAAGCCGGCGGGATTGCGCGCCGGCGAAATCTGGCGCGCCAGCTGGCGCGTGCAGCTCGGCGTCGAGTCGGGCCTGTATTCCTTCCAATTCTGCCTCGGACAGCCGCATGCCCAGCCCAATGTCGGGTTCCGCGTCGCCGAAACCCCCTGGCTCGGGCCGGTCTCCGTCGCCTGGGACTACGACACCGAGCCGGCGCCCTTCCTCGGCATGTTCGACCTGCCCGCCACACTGAACTTCGAACGGGTCGGGTTGCCGCCTGTTTCATGAATTCCGCCCCCCCTTCCCTGCGGCTGCCGGCGGGCAGTTCGTTCACTGCGCTGGTGCCCGGCTTGGCCGGCCCGTTCTGGCAGGCCGCGCCCGCCCCCGCCGCGGCGGACTACGCCGACGGGCTCGAGGAACTCATCGCGGACTACAACCGGCAGCCCGCCGGCGCTCTCGCCGCCTGGGCGAAGGAGCACCCGCTGACCTCCGACCAGCGCTTCATCCTCGAGTACAATACCACCGCGGACCGCGCAAATGTCCTGCGGCCTCTGCCGCTCGCCCCGGGCGACCGCGTGCTGGAGGTCGGCTGCGGCTGCGGCCCGGTCAGCCAGTATCTCTGGAGCCGTGCGCAAACCGTGTCGCTCGACGCCTCCACCGCGCGTGCGCGCGCGGCCGCCGAGCGCCTGTCGCGCCAGCCCAATCCGCACGGCTCGATCCTGGTCTGCGCCGATTTCCACCGCCTGGAGGGCGACGGCAGCTTCGACTGGGTCATCTTCAACGGCGTCCTCGAATACGCGGCGATCTATTCCGGCGCCAGCGAGGCTTCGCCTTATGTCGCGATGCTGCGCAAGGCCGCCACCTTCCTGCGGCCCGGCGGCCGCTGCGTGATTTCCATCGAGAACCGGCTCGGGCTGAAGTATTTTGCCGGCGCGCCCGAGGACCATTACGGGCGTCCCGCCGTCGGGCTCGCGGGCTACCTCTCCCCCGGCAAGCCGCGCCCGGCCATCCGCACCTTCTCCAAGCCGGAGCTGGCGGCGCTCTGCCGGGACGCCGGTTTCGTCGGCGCCGAATTCCTGTTTCCGTTTCCCGACTACAAATTCGCCAAGGTCGTCATCCCCGACCAGCCGGCCTGCTGGCAATTCGCGGCGGAGCGCATGATCGAGACCTCGCCCGCGTGGCGCGGGGAACGGGCGTACCATTTCGACGAGGCCGCGGTCTTCCGTTCGCTGGCCGCCGGCCACCTGGCCGGCGAGTTCGCGCATTCCTTCCTCGTTGTGACCGCCAAGCCCGGCGCGGCGTCGGCGCCGACCGGCATCAGCCAGGTCCATTACTATCCGCTCAACCGCGATGCCGGCCATGCCGTCGGTGCGGTGCTGGATGTCACCCGCGGCGAAGTGCAACGCCGCCGGCTGGCTGGTGGCCCGCTGGCGACCGCCGCGCTGCCGGAAAAAGCCCCGGGCAACCCGCGCGCCGGGCTCATCGCGCCCGGGGCGGGCGCCGACGCGGCCACGCTGGTCCAGCCGCTCTCGAAGGTCCCCACGCTGTGGGAGGAGTTGCGCCGCCGCATCGGCAGCACCACCGAATCCGCGGAAGATTACGCCGCGCAGCTGGAACAGGCCCTCCGCGCCCAGCAGGAGCT
>CAYZSN010000173.1:0-19996 GCA_964481095.1 uncultured Oleiharenicola sp.
CTTGAACTCCGTCTCGGTGCGCGTGGCGGTGACGATCTTGAGGATGTAGTCGAGGACGCTGTCCTCGACGAACACCTTCCCCGCCAGCGTCTGCATCTTCAGGATGTCGGAGCGGGTGACGAC
Source organism: uncultured Oleiharenicola sp. (assembly GCA_964481095.1). Taxonomy (GTDB): domain Bacteria; phylum Verrucomicrobiota; class Verrucomicrobiia; order Opitutales; family Opitutaceae; genus Lacunisphaera. Next base: position 124 of record CAYZSN010000173.1, read on the forward strand.
CGGGTTGAGCGCGATGGAATCGTAGCCCGCCCTGGCCGAGCGCAGGATCGAGAGCTCGTCGCCCGGCTGCGGGTAGCCCATCTGCAGGCGCATGAGGAAGCGGTCCATCTGGCTCTCCGGGAGCGGGAACGTCCCCTCGTAGTCGACCGGGTTCTGCGTCGCCACGACCATGAACGGCACGCCCACCGCGTGGGCTTCGCCGTCCACCGTGATCTTGCCGCGGTCCATGACCTCGAGCAGCGCGGACTGCGTCTTCGGCGTGGCGCGGTTGATCTCGTCGGCCAGCACGACGCTCGCGAACACCGGGCCGGGCTTGAAGACGAACTCCTTCAGCGTCTCGTCGTAGATCGAGACGCCGGTCACGTCGGTCGGCAGCAGGTCGCTGGTGAACTGGATGCGCGAGAAGGCGCAGTCCATCGAGCGGGCCAGCGCGTAGGCGAGCGTGGTCTTGCCTACGCCCGGCAGGTCCTCGATCAGCAGGTGGCCGCCGGCGAGCAGGCAGACCAGCGTCTGGTCGATGACGTCGTCCTTGCCCTTGATGGAAAGGCGCATGTTGGCCTTGAGGCGCGCCAGGGCCTCGCGCGTGGAGGCAACTTCGGCCGCGGGAGCAAAATCACTCATGGCGCGAGGGTACGGACGCCCCCCGGCCGGAGCAAACGGATTTCCGGCCCGTGCGGGAAATGACACCCGGCTTACATTCGTCATCCGCAGCGGGCAAAACCCACAATGCCGCCATCCTGAGCCGGGCGAAGGACCCAAGGGAATGTGCGAGGTGCATGCCACGCTCGGCACTCCACCTGGATCCTTCGCATGGCCCGGGATGACGGAAGAGAGAAAACCCACTCCCGTGTTGCTAGCCCCGAGCCTCCCTGCCCTGCTCTCCCCCATGCACAAGGGGCGGCTTGAGGCCTTCAGCGACGGGGTCATCGCCATCATCATCACCATCATGGTGCTCGAGATGAAGGTCCCGCACGGCGCCGAGCTGCGCGAGCTGCAGCCGCTGTGGCCGGTCTTTCTCAGCTACGTGCTGAGCTACGTGAACGTCGGCATCTACTGGAACAACCACCACCATCTTTTCCAGGTGGTGAAGCACGTGAAGGGCGGCGTGCTCTGGGCCAACCTCCACCTGCTGTTCTGGCTTTCGCTGTTCCCGTTCGTGACCGGCTGGATGGGCGAGAACCATTTCGCACCGGTGACGGTCGCACTCTACGGCGGCGTGCTGATCATGGCTGCCATTGCCTACACCATCCTGGTGCGCACGCTGCTGGCTTGCCATGACCCTGGCTCCCCGCTGGCCCGGGCGATCGGCTCCGACTTCAAGGGCTGGCTCTCCATCGTGCTCTATGCGCTCGGCATCCCGGTGGCGTGCTGGCTGCCGTGGCTCTCGATCCTGCTCTATGCCAGCGTCGCCATCATGTGGCTGGTGCCCGACCGGCGCATCGAGCGCACGCTCGTCGAATAAGCCCCAAAGTCATCTTTGTCATTGCGAGGAGCCGCGCGAAGCGCGCGACGAAGCAATCCAGCTGGATGGATCGCCACGGCCGGCAAGGCCGGCCTCGCGATGACAGAACGGATGAGGCCATTGCCGGTTAGCCTGTCAGCGGGTGGTTGTCCTACGGTTTGACTGACCCGCCGTTTGCTTTCGCGCGGGCCCGGACTAGAACTGGTAGCCTACCCCGCATGAAAAACGCCCCCTTGTTTCGCCTCGGCGCGCTTGCCGCCGCCTTGTTGTTGTCCGTCCCACCCGCCGCCGCGACCGACGCGCCCAAGCCCACCGAGCCGCTGCCGCGCGCCACGCCCGAGTCGCAAGGCGTCTCGTCCGCCGCCATCCAGGCGATCCTCGACGAGCAGGACGCGAAGAAGTACGGCATGCACGGCCTCATGATCGTGCGCCACGGCAAGGTCATTGCCGAGGGCTGGTGGGCGCCGTACGCCGCGAACGAGCCGCACATGCTGTTCTCGCTGAGCAAGAGCTTCACTTCGACCGCCATCGGCCTCCTCCAGAGCGAGGGCCGGCTCAACATCCACAACAAGCTCGCGTCGTTCTTCCCCGACGACGTCCCGGCCGACGCGCCCGACAACGTGAAGAACATGCGCCTGCGCGACCTCCTCATGATGTCCACCGGCCAGGTCAAGGAGGATGTCGACAAGCTCAACGACGGCCTCATGGGCAAGCCCGACGCCACGAAGAAATTCTTCGCCACGCCCGTCCCGCAAAAACCCGGCACGCTCTTCTACTATAACTCGCCCGCCAGCTACATGCTGTCGGCCACCGTGACCAAGGTCACCGGCCAGACCGCACGCGACTACCTCCTGCCGCGCCTTTTCGAGCCGCTCGGCATCCCGACGCCGGACTGGGACGTCAGCGCCCAGGGCTACAACCACGGCGCCTCCGGCCTGCACCTCCGCACCGAGGACGTCGCCAAGTTCGGCCAGCTCCTCCTCCAGCGCGGCGAATGGAAGGGCCGCCGTCTCGTGCCCGCCGACTGGATCGACCTCGCCACCTCGCGCCAGGCATCCAACGGCAGCGACCCGGACGGCGACTGGGACCAGGGCTATGGCTTCCAATTCTGGCGCTGCGTGCCCGGCTTCTACCGCGCCGACGGCGCGTTCGGCCAGTTCTGCATCGTGATGCCGCAGTACGACTGCGTCGTCGCCATCACCGGCGGCACCAAGGACACGAAGGGCGTCATGAAGCTGCTCTGGGCAAAACTGCTCCCCGAGCTGCGTCCCGCCGCGATCCCGGAGAATCCCGCCGCGCAGGCCGCGCTGAAGGACCGCCTCGCCCACCTCTCGCTGCCGCTGCCGGCCGGCGCCGCGACGTCGCCCCTCGCCGCCAAGATCTCCGGCCGGAAATTCGCCTTCGAAAAGAACGCCCTGGCCATCGAGTCGGCGTCGCTCGACATCGCCGCCGACGGCACCGTGACCTTCAAGGCGCGCCGCTACGACCAGGACCAGAGCGTCGCCGCCGGCCGCAACGAGTGGAAGCCGGGCGCGTTCCTGATCAGCAGGACCGGCACGCCGCCGGTCGCGGCGGCCGGCGCGTGGACGGCCGACGACACCTACACCGTCGCCCTCGCGCAGCTCGGCCAGCCCTTCCTCGAGACGTTCCACCTGAAGTTCGCCGGCGACACCGTCACGCTCGAGCGCGAGTTCAACGTCGGCGCCGCCAGCAACAAGCCGGTGACGCTGACGGGCAAGGCGCTGTAAGGCCCCTTGTCATCGCGAGGCCGGCGCAGCCGGGCGTGGCGATCCAGTCGGATGGATTGCTTCGGCGTCCCGCCTTGCGGGACGCCTCGCAATGACAGTCTTGGAAATTAAAAAGGGCGGACCGAGGTCCGCCCCTACAATCGAGACTCGCCGGCCTCATTTCACCTCATACGCCACGATCGAGTTCTTGAAGAACGTCGGCACGTAGATGAGGTGCTCCTTCGGGTTGTAGCCGAGGTCGGCGGAATTGATCTTTTCCGCGCTCGTGTTGAGCAGCGTTTCGCGCGAGCCGTCGGCCTTCGCGTAGTCGATCACGCCCTGCCAGTAGGTGACGATGTATTCGTTACCGCCGAGGCTCTCGAGGCCGTCGCCGTTGCCCTCGGCGCCCTGGCTGACGAGCACCTTCTCCTTGTTCGCGCCCAGCTGGTAGATGCTGCCGTTGTCCATGAAGTACAGCACGCCGTCGCGGTAGTGCACGCCATTCGGCGCCTTGAGGCCCTCGATCACGAGCGAGGCCTTGCCGCCGTCGACCGCGTAGATCTTCTTGTCCTTGGAATCGGAGACGTAAATCACGCCCTGCGGGTCGACCGTGATGTCGTTGAGGCCGTGCGCGCCGGCGACGGCAATCTTGTCCACGATCGCGCCCTTCGCGATGTCGATCACGACGATGCGGTCGATGTCGGCGGCGTAGAGGTGGTTGCCGTGCACGCCGAGGCCCTTGGGCGCGCTGAGGCCCGTGACCCAGTCGGTCGCGATGATCTTGCCGTCGAGACCGACCTTGCCGATGGAGCCCTTGGCGTCGTCGCCCCACGGCTCCCCGTCGATGTTGCTCACGAACAGGACGCCGCGGCTGGCGTCGTACAACACCGACTCGGGCACCTTCAGGGCGGCTTCGGTCTCCCACTTCCTGGCGAGACTGTGGGTGTTGGCGGACAAGACAGCGGCGCCGAGCGCCGCGAAGAGGACAGCAAAGGACGTTTTCATGGGGAGGGGAATCCGCCCAACGAAACCCGGCCGCCGGGAAACGCAACCCGGCCCGGCCCGTATGACTCTCCGCCGGGACTCACAGCACTGGCGTGATGGGCGTGCCGACGGCCTTGTAGAGCCGGGTCAGGATTTCCTTGTTGCTGAGCGGCGTCTCGGTGCCGGGGAACGAACCGGCCTCGCGGTAGTGCTCATGGAAGGCCGGGTCGCCGGGCGGGACTTCCGTCGCCCCGGGCTTCAGCTCGAAGCTCGAGGTGTTTTGGATGGGCCACAGGTCCAGCGGGCTGAGCGACAGCACGCCGTCCACGAGCGAGTTCAGGACGTCGAGCCGCAGTGGCAGCACGCGCCGCGCAATCACCCAGCTGTTCTCGGGCCGCATGTCGCGGTCGATCTCCGCGCGCAGCTCGCGCGCGAAGGCCGCGTCCTCCACCAGGAGCCCGGCCTCGGTGTTCAGCGCCTCGGAGCGCGGGTCGAGGTTGTAGGAGCCGATGAACGCGACGCGGTCGTCCACCACGAGGGACTTCGCGTGCAGCGAGAGGAACGGCGCCGGCGCGCCGGGTTTCGCGCGCGCCTCGAAGCGGCGGACCATCCCCGCGTACTGGGGGAAGAGCGTCGTGAGCGACGCGGGCTTGGGCTTGAATTCGTGCACCTCCAGGCCGAGCCCCTCCACGTAGGTGCCGCGCAGCCGGTAGTTGGCGGAGTAGGCGTACAGGTTGTCGGTGGACGCGAAGCTGTTGGTCGAGACGCGGATGACCAGCGCGGGATTCCTCTGTTTCATCTCGCGGATCACCTCCTTCGCCTGCGGGCTCAGCACGAGGTAAGGCGTCTGCACGGTCACGCGCTCGCGGGCCTGTTCGAGCGTGGCGCGCAGCTCGCGCGTGATGCGGGCGGCCTTGGAGAAGACGCCCGTGCGCTTGCCCGGCAGGTCGCAGATGAAGACCGCCCGCTCGACCGGGCGCAGGCGGGAGCTGAAACGCGCCGCAATCACGTCCGCGTCGCCGGCCTCGCGGTCGAGCGCGTCGAAATAGCCGCCGAAGTCGTAGTCGCTGCGCTGCGTGTAGCGCGGGTAATGGCCCGCGGCGATGGCGCCGGCCACGTCGACCAGCTGCCGGCTCGCGACCGCGTGCTTGTAGTTCCAGAATTCCTCGAACGAGGCGGACGCCAGCCGCACGGCCGGGCCGACGACGAGCACGTCGCGGTCACGGAAGTTCAAGCCGACCTCGTGGTCGTAGTAGGTGTTCTCGATGTTGCGCCCGCCCGTGATCAGCACGGCGTCGTCCACGATCAGGACCTTGTTGTGCATCCGCTGGTTGAGGTCGCGAAACGACTGCAGCGCGGCGATCATCGTCTGCAGCCGCGAGGGCTTCAGGCGCGAGAGCGGCGGCCGGTAGTGCTTGATCTCGATGTTGGGGTGGACCGTCGCGAGGAACGCCACCGTCGCGGGATCGTGGTCCGAGACCATCTGGTCGGCGATGATGCGCACCTTCACGCCGCGCTTCGCCGCCTCGATCACCTCGTACATCAGGAGGCGGCCGACCTCGTCGTTCGTCCAGATGAACGTCTGGATCGCAATCGAGGTCCGCGCCTGCCGGATCAGGTGCACGCGCAGCAGGAGGGCGTCGTAGCCGCCGCTGAGCATCAGCACGCGGTTGCCGCGCGCCGGGTCGTGCCCGTCCGCCGCGGCGAACGCCTCCGCGACCGCCGGGCCGAACGGCGAGCCGTCGAACGGCGCCGCGCGCGCCACATGCAAAGCGATGAGAAACAGCATGACCCCGGAGAACATCCGGAATGCGGGAAGGGCTTTATGCCCCGACGGATTGCCGGGGCAAAGCCGCGAACGTATCGGGGCATAAAGCCCCTCCCGCATCATATTCATGCGCTTTCGCTAGTTGAAGATTGCCTGGCCTCAACGCCAAAACCCATCGCGTCTGGACCACGGATCAGACCAAGGCAGGTTTGCCACGAAGAGTCACAAAAACCACCTTCTTGTTCCGGTGGAGATTCACCGTGCGCTTATCGGCGCCGTGAAAGCCACACTCGCTGCCGGGTTCTTGTGATTTTTGTGGCCATAAATTCCGGGTGGTTTCTTCCTGAACGTTCAGCGTTGAACGTTGGATGTTGGATGTTGTGGGCGAAGCCCATCGCCTCCACCGTCGCGCCATGAACGAAGCCAGCCCGCACGTCGAGAACGTCCGCCTCTCCGCCGCCAGGATCACCGCCGCGCTCGGCGGGGCGAAGCCGAGGATCGCCATCATCCTCGGCTCCGGCCTGGGCGGGCTGGCGAAGCAGGTGCAGCAGCCGTCCGTCCTCGCCTACCAGGACCTGCCCGGCTTCCCGGTGCTGACCGTCGCGGGCCACGCCGGCCAGCTGATCACCGGCCGGCTCAACGGCGTGCCGGTCATCGTGCTGAACGGCCGCAAGCATTTCTACGAGACGAGCGACGCCTACCCGCTGAAGACGATGATCCGCGCCATGCAGGCCGTGGGCGTCGAGACGCTCTTCCTTTCCAACGCCGCGGGCAGCCTGCGCCCGCACATCAAGGTCAGCGAACTGATGCTGATCACCGACCACATCAATTTCCTCGGGCTCAACCCGCTCGTCGGCCCGAACGACGACGCCTTCGGGCCGCGCTTCTTCTCCATGACCGGCGCGTGGGACCCGGGCCACAACGCCAAGCTCCAGGCGCTGGCGCAGCAGGTGGGCGTGACGCTGCACCAGGGCGTGTACGTCGCGTTCCGCGGCCCGTCGTTCGAGACGCCCGCCGAGATCCGCATGGTGCAGGGCTGGGGCGGCGACGCCGTCGGCATGTCGAGCGTGCCGGACTGCCTCATCGCCCGCCATTGCGGCCTGAAGGTCGCGGGCATCTCCTGCATCACCAACATGGGCGCCGGGCTTTCCGACGAAAACCTCACCCACTCGCACACGCTGGAAAACGCCGGCAAGGGCGCGGCCGCGTTTGAGAAGCTGGTGCTGGCCGCGGTGAAGGTGCTCTAGAAGCAAACCGAACCTTCAACCTTCAACATCCAACGTTGAACGTTCGACGTTCGGCTCGGCCTCGTCCTACCCCGCCCACGACACCGCCTGGATCTTGCGCGCGAGCTCGACGTCCTTGGCCGTCACCTTCCCGCCGGCATCGTGCGTGTTCAGCCGGATGGAGACGCGGTGGTAGACGTTGGTCCAGTCGGGGTGATGGTCCATCGACTCGGCCTCGAAGCCCACGCGCACCATGAACCCCATCGCCTCGCGGAAGCCGCCGAACTTGAATTCCTTCGCCAGCGCGTCGTTCGCGTACTTCCAACCCGGCAGGGTCGCGAGCGCGGCGTCGATTTCGGCGGGAGTGAGCGGCTGGGCCATGAGGATACAGACAGCCTAGCCGGCGAAAGTGCCCGCGCGCAAGCGCCCCACCCGTCAAGAAACTGTCAGCTTTTCGGCGGCGGCTACCCTCGTTTGTCATTGCGAGGAATCCCGTGACCACGGGATGACGAAGCAATCCAGCTGGATCGCCACGTCCGCCGGTGCGGACTCGCGATGACAGTCCAAATGGGGACACCTCCTGCGCGCGGGCTTGTCAAAACTCCGCGTCGCACCCTAAATCGCCTCTTCCGCATGCCGTCCCCCGCCCCCGCCAAGATCCCCCAGCACGTGGCCATCATCATGGATGGCAATGGGCGGTGGGCCAAACAGCGCGGGCTGCCCCGCCTCGAAGGCCACCGCCGCGGGGTGGAAACCGTCCGCACCGTGGTGGACGCCGCGCGCGCGATCGGCATCCGCTACATCACGCTCTACGCCTTTTCCGTCGAGAACTGGAAGCGTCCCACCGAGGAGGTTTCCGGGCTCATGGGCCTGCTCGACTATTTCCTGAAGCGCGAGCTGAACAACCTGATCAAGAACCGCGTCCGCCTGCTGACCATCGGCCGCACCACCGAGCTGCCGGAGAACGTGCAGCGCGAGCTGAACCGCGTCATCGAGGCGACCAGGGACTTCACGGAGTGGACCCTCGTGCTCGCGCTCAACTACGGCTCGCGCACCGAGGTGGCCGACGCCGCGCGCGACTACGCCGCCGCCGTCGCCGCCGGCAGGGAATCCGGGGAATCCTCCTGGGAGAATTTCAGCCGCTACCTCTCCACCGCGAAGATCCCCGACCCCGACCTCCTCATCCGCACGTCCGGCGAACTGCGCATCAGCAATTTCCTGCTCCTGCAGTGTGCCTACTCCGAGCTGGTCTTCACGCCGGTGGCGTGGCCCGACTTCGGCGCCGCCGACCTGCAGGCCGCCGTCGACGAATACGCCCGGCGCGAGCGCCGCTACGGCCTCACGACCGAGCAAATTCAGTCTGGCCCCCAGTAACCAAATGCCCAAACAACACACCCCGGCACTGCGTGCCACCCCTCTTGCCAGAGGGGACTTCAGACCACGCTGCGGAAATCCCCCTCTATGAAGAGGGGTGCCCGACAGGGCGGGGTGTGTAGTTTCTTCGCATAAATCTCCAAATAATCCAACCGCCGTGCTCAAACGCATCCTCAGCACCGTCACCCTCTGGGCCGTCCTCCTCGGCAGCCTCTGGCTGTTCGGCGCCCACGCGGCGGTGGCGCTGGTGACGATCCTCGCCGCGCTCACGCTGTATGAGTTCTACGGCATGACCGCAAAGATGGGTGCGCGGCCGTTCCGGTGGATGGGCCTCGGCTTCAGCGTGCTGATCACCGCCGGCCCCTACGTGCTCGCCTACTTCAGCGACGAACCCGACGTCATCAGCCGCGTGCCCGCCGGCCTTCTCGTGGTGGCGCTCGTCGTCAGCTGCATCCGCGTGCTGGGCGAGCGCGACACCGCCAGCCGCGTCGAGACCATCGCCGCCACCGTGATGGGCCTGTTGTACGTGTCCTACATGCTGCACTTCCTCGTCGCGATCCTGATGCGCGACGGCTACGAGGGCGAGAACCTCGCCCTGTGCCTCTGGACCGTGGCCGTGTCGAAATTCTGCGACGTCGGCGCGCTCCTCACCGGCCTCGCCATCGGGAAGCACAAGATGTCGCCCACCATCAGCCCGAAGAAAACCTGGGAGGGCGCGGCCGGCGGCGTGTTCGTTTCCGCCGGCGTCGGCGCGGCCATCGCGTATTTTGCCTCGGGCCATTTCTCCCCCAGCCTCACCCCGCTCCGCGCGGCCCTGATGGCCCTCCCGCTCGCGATCATCACCATCGTCTCCGACCTGATCGAGTCGGCGCTGAAGCGCCGCGCCGACACCAAGGACACCGGGGTGCTAATCCCGGGCATCGGCGGCGCCTTCGACCTGACCGACAGCCTGATCCTCGCGGCCCCGCTGGCGTACTTCATGTTCCTGTTCCTGGAGTGAGCCCAATGTAGGGGCCGGGCTTGCTCGGTCCTTGTTCGGCGGTGCATCCGAGGACCGCGCAAGCTCGGCCCCTACCCGGACGGCGCGAACTTTCGGGCTGGAGTACCCCTCGCCTGTGCAGGCATAAACCTCCCCCTGCATGGCGACTCCCGCCCCCAAAAAACGCCTCGTCCTCCTCGGCGCCACCGGCTCCATCGGCGAAAGCACGCTGCGCGTCATCGCCGCCCATCGCGACCGGCTGGAACTCGTGGGCATCGCGGCGCAGCGCAACGGCCCGCGCCTCGCGGAAATTGCCCGCCAGTTCGGCGTGAAGCACGTCGGCCTGCACGATGCGGCGGCGCTGGCCGCGGCGCGCCAGGATCCTTCGTTCCCGGCCGGCACGCAGTTCCACGGCGGCATCGCCGGCCTGGGCGAACTCGCCACGCTGCCCGAGGCGGACCTCGTGCTGATCGCGGTCGTCGGCACCGCCGGCCTCCAGCCCGCGCTCGCCGCCATCGCCGCGAAGAAAACCATCGCCCTCGCCTCCAAGGAAATCCTCGTGATGGCCGGCAAGTTCGTCATGGCCGCCGCGGCGCGCAGCGGCAGCCGCCTGCTGCCCGTGGACAGCGAGCACAACGCCGTCTTCCAATGCCTCGAGGGCCATCGCGGCGCGGATGTCCGCCGGCTCGTGCTCACCGCCTCGGGCGGCGCGTTCCGCGACTGGCCGCTGGAGAAGCTCGCGTCGGTCACGCCGGCCGACGCGCTCAAGCACCCGAACTGGTCGATGGGCCCGAAGATCACGGTCGACTCCGCCACCCTCGCCAACAAGGGCCTCGAGCTGATCGAGGCGCAGTGGCTCTTCGGCCTGCGCGCCGACCAGTGCCAGGCGGTCGTGCACACCCAGAGCATCGTCCACTGCCTCGTCGAGTTCACTGACGGCTCGCTGCTCGCCCAGCTCTGCCCGCCCTTGATGACCTTCCCGATCCAGCACGCGCTGTTTTACCCCGAGCGCGCCCCGGACAGCACGGACACGAGCCTGTCGCTGGAAAAGGCCTTCGCGCTTGATTTCCGCCCCGCCGACGAGGCGCGCTACCCCTGCCTGCGGCTCGCCCGCGAGGCCATGCGGGCCGGCGGCACGGCCCCGACGGTGTTTAACGCCGCTAATGAAGTCGCGGTGGCCGCGTTCTTAGATGGTAAAATTCCCTTCCTTGCGATTCCGCGGCTTGTCGAACATGCTCTCGGCGCGATTGGATCGGTCGAACCCACCGCCCTCGGCCAGGTCCTCGCCGCCGACGCCGAAGCCCGGCGCGTCGCCCAACAACTCCCCGTTTAATGTCCTCCAGCCTCTTCCAGACCCTGTTCAGCAGCCTGTGGTCCGTTTTCCTGATCGTCCTCTTCTTCGGCGGCTCGATTTTCGTCCATGAACTCGGCCATTTCCTCGCCGCCCGCCGGCGCGGCGTGAAGGTCAACCGCTTCTCGATCGGCTTCGGCCCGGCCATCTGGTCGCGCACCGGCAACGACGGCGTCGAGTACCGCATTTCGTGGATCCCGCTCGGCGGTTACGTCTCGCTGCCGCAGCTCGCCGACATGCCCGCGATCGAGGGCGAGTCGGAGCCGGCGGAAAACCTGCCGCCAATCAGCTACGGCACGCGCATGCTGGTCCTCGCCGCCGGCGCATTCTTCAACCTGCTGTTTGCCTTCCTGCTGGCCACGACGCTGTGGATCAGCGGACGCCCCGAGCCGGAAAACGTCACGTCGACCCGCATCGGCTACGTGGCCGACAAGATCGCCCTGCCCGACGGCAAGGAAGTCGACAGCCCGGCCAAGGTCGCCGGCCTGCGCGAGGGCGACCTCATCACCGCCATCGACGGCACGCCGGTCCGGAGCTGGATCGACGTCCTGAACGCGATCGTCCTCAGCACCGTGGTGGACGACAAGGGCGAGCGCCTCGCGGTCTTCACCATCAGCCGCGACGGCAAGCTGATCGACCTGCCCGTTTCCCCGCGGCGCACTGGCGACGAAAACGTCCGCAAGGTCGGCATCGATGCCGCGTTCGAGCTCATCATCGGCCAGGTCGCGGCCGGCTCCGCCGCCGAGAAAACCGGCTTCAGGCCCGACGACCGCGTCGTCGCCCTCGACGGCAAGCCCGTGCTCAGCTGGGCCGCGCTCTTCACCCGCATGCAGGCCACGACCGCGGAGAACTGCACCGTCACGGTGACGCGCAACGGCCACCCCACCGCCCTCGTGGTGCCGCTGGCCGAGAAGAACCGGCTCGCCGCCATCCAGGGCATCGAGCTCAAGGCCAACTGGCGGCTGTTCTACCAGAATCCCTTCGAGCAGATCAGCCAGATCCTGACCAACAGCATCCGCACCCTGAAGGCGCTGCTGCTGCCGCAGGGCGATGTCGGCCTGTCCAACGTCAGCAGCTTCATCGGCATCACCCAGGGCTTCTGGGACGCGCTGAACTCCGAATACCCGGCGCATTTCGTCATCTGGTTCACCGTGATGGTCAACGTGAGCCTGGCGTTCTTCAACCTGCTGCCGATCCCGGTGCTCGACGGCGGCCACATGCTCTTCGCCACGATCGCCAAGCTGCGCGGCCGCGCCCTGCCCTTCAACTTCATCGCCATCACCCAGAGCGTCTTCGTCGTGCTGCTCCTGACCATGATGGTCTATGTCACGGTCTTCGGTGACCTCCGCCGCATGGTGCGCGACCACCGGGCCGAGGCCCAGCAGCGCGCCGCCGAGGAGCAGCAGAAGGCCGCCGCGCCGGTACCGGGCAAGTAACAAGGGCCAAGTATCAAGTAACAGGAGATTCGACCTGACGGCGCCGCTCTTGTTACTTGTCACTTGATACCTGTTACTTTTCTTCCCTGCCGTGTCCTACTGCGCCTCCCGCTTCTCGACCGTCCGCCGCCGCACCCATGAGGTGAAGGTCGGCGCCGTCGGCGTCGGCGGCCCGAACCCGATCCGCGTCCAGTCGATGACGACCAGCGACACGCAGGATGTCGCCGCGACGGTGAAACAGTCCATCGCGCTGGCCGAGGTCGGCTGCGAGATCGTCCGCATCACCGCGCCCAACGTCGCCGCGGCGAAATGCCTCAAGGACATCCGGGCGCAATTCACGGCCGCGGGCTTCGGCCACATCCCGCTCGTCGCCGACATCCATTTCCTGCCGTCCGCCGCAATGGAAGCCGTGGAGCACGTGGAGAAGGTCCGCGTCAACCCGGGCAATTACGCCGACAAGAAGAAATTCGCGGTCAAGGAATACACCGACGCCGACTACGGGGAGGAGCTGCAGCGACTGCACGACATGTTCTCGCCGCTGGTGAAGCGCGCGAAGGAACTCGGCCGCGCCATGCGGATCGGCACCAACCACGGCTCGCTGTCCGACCGCATCATGAACCGCTATGGCGACACGCCGCTCGGCATGGTCGAAAGCGCGCTGGAGTTCCTCCGCATCGCCCGCAGCCATTCCTACCACGACATCATCCTGTCGATGAAGGCCAGCAACCCGAAGGTGATGATCCAGGCCTACCGGCTGCTGGTGCACCGGATGGCGGAAGAGGACATGCATAACCCGATGCACCTCGGCGTGACCGAGGCCGGCGACGGCGAGGACGGCCGCATCAAGAGCTCGATCGGCATCGGCTCGCTGCTGCTCGACGGCCTCGGCGACACCATCCGCGTGTCGCTCACCGAGGACTCGGTCTACGAGATCCCGGTCGCGCAGGCGATCGCGGCCAAGGCGATGAGCCTCTGGCAGCCTTCCGGCTCTCAGCTCTCAGCTGTCAGCTCTCAGCTGTCGCAGACCGATTCCATCGACCCCTATCACTTCATCCGTCGTGAACCCGAGGTGCTGAAGATCACCGAGCAATGCGTCGTCGGCCCCGAACAGCCGCCGCGGGTCATCACGCGGGTCGCCGCCGTGGACCAGCTCGCCGACGCCGCCCGCGTGCTCGCGCAACCCAAGCTCAAGGACACTCCCGCGGAAGGCCTGCTCGTGCCGGTCAACACGCTCGGCGACCTGGGCGCCTTGTGCGAAGTCGCGGCCAAAACCGAGTTTCCCGTCGCGTTCCTTGCGCTGGAAATGGGCCCGGCCCTGCTGCCCGACGTCCTCCAGCCCATTCTCGCGCTCAGCAAGGGCCGCCTGATGCTGGTCCGCCGCTTCGGCCGGGAGGAAACCGCCACGTTCGCAGCCTTCGTCGACCTCATTCGCCGCCACCAGCAGCTCCTCGCGGTTGAAATCGCGCCCGAAGACCTGCCCGTCTATGAACCGGCCCTGCGCGAGCTCGGCGACGAGGGCCTCGTCTTCACGCTATCGGGCCGGCCGGCCGGCACGACGTCCGGCCACGCCGTCGGCGCCTACCGCCAGCTGGTCCAGGCGCTCAAAACCGCCGGTGCCGATGCGCCGGTGTGGATCCGCAACACCGCCGGCACCGCGGTGCGGGGCGACAACAGCTTCCTTTCGAGGCTCATCGAGGCGAGTTTCCTCACCGGCAGCCTGCTGTGCGACGGCGTCGGCGACCTGCTGAGCATCGAGACCGAGGCCGACCCCGCCCGCGCCACCAAGCTCGCCTACAATGTGCTGCAGGGCGCCGGTGCACGCATCTCGAAGACCGAATTCGTCGCCTGCCCCAGCTGCGGCCGCACCCTGTTCGACCTGCAGACCACGACGCAGCGCATTCGCGCGCAGACCGGCCACCTCAAGGGCGTGAAGATCGCCATCATGGGCTGCATCGTGAACGGCCCGGGCGAAATGGCGGACGCGGACTTCGGCTACGTCGGCGGCGCGCCGGGCAAGATCAACCTCTACGTCGGCAAGAACTGCGTGCAGTACAACATTCCGCAGGCCGAGGCCGACGGGCGCCTGATCGCGCTGATCCGCGAGCACGGCAAGTGGGCCGATCCGGAGCCGCATCAGCTCGCAAACGCCTAGCGTTCGCGAACTGATGAACATCGAACGTTGAACGCTCAACGTCCAGGTCCCGCTCCCCTTGGATCCTTCGCACGGCTCAGGATGACGGAGCTGTAAATCCAATGTTCGTCGCGTCATCCTGAGCCGTGCGAAGGATCCAAGCGTCTTCGCCGGCGGTCCCGAGTCCCGTTTTGACTTCCCCTTCATGGTTATTGTGCCGGCTCGCATCCTTGGGCATCGGAGGTTCAAAGTTGAACGTCGGATGTTCCGCGCCGCTGCGCGCGAGGCGTTTTCAGAGGGGAAAATGCGCGCGAGGCCTGCGCGTTTTTTCGCAACACCAAAGTGGCAAAAGTTATCGGTCGGCGAAGTGTGAACAAGATGTCGGAAAGTTGACCTTGTAACGCATTTTTGGATTCACGTTATTCGCAAAGTCTCTTTTAACCGTTCTCCCGTCCGATTGTTCTTTGCCCATTCCGCAGCGCCCCGGTGCACGGATCCCATTCAAGGTTCTCCCCAGACAGGCCGCCTATCGCCCGCCGCTCCAGCCAACCCGCTGACGGCCCGCGGTGACCCAGACCCCTTTTCCCTTGAGTGCGACGATCCCCACTGCGAAGCGGAATTCCGGCAAACAGTCAGAAGGTGTGAATAAAACCGCCGCTTTTCCGCCCAGTCATGTCCCACCCCGCCCTCCAGACCAGCCTCTGGGAAACCGTCAAATGCGATCTCAAGGGGTTGTTCCCCGATGACGTGTTCCAGATGTGGTTCGAGCCCATGCGCTGCCTGGAAACCACCGAGGATTCCGTCACGCTGGGCGTGCCGAACGATTTCGCGGCGATCTGGATCCACGACAACTACCTCGACCTGATCTCCCAGCGCCTGCGCCTCGCCGCCGGCCGGCTCGTGCAGGTCAACCTGAGGAAAATCGACGCCCACGCCGCCGCCCCGCGCGTGGCGCTGGCCGAGACCAAGGCCAAGCCCGTCCCCAAGCGCACGCTGCGCTACGACGAGCGCTCGGCCGCCGCCGGCTCGCTCAACCCGCGCAACACCTTCGAGAACTTCGTCGTCGGCCAGAACAACCAGCTCGCGCACGCCGCCGCCCTCGCCGTCTCCCAGAGTCCCGCGCAGGCCTACAATCCCCTTTTCATCCACGGCTCGACCGGCCTGGGCAAGACCCACCTGATGCACGCCATCGGGCACAGCATCCTCCAGCGCAACCCCGAGGCCAAGATCGCCTACCTCTCGACCGAGAAGTTCACCAACGAGTACATCCACGCCATCCAGGAGAACGCGCTGACCAAGTTCCGCCAGCGCTACCGCAACGTGGACGTCCTGCTGGTCGACGACATCCAGTTCCTCTCCGGCAAGGAGCGCATCCAGGAGGAGTTCTTCCACACCTTCAACGACCTCTTCGAGTCCCAGAAGCAGATCGTCCTGTCGAGCGACCGCCCGGTGACCGAGATCGCGACGCTCGAGGCCCGCCTCGTCTCGCGCTTCCAGTGGGGCCTGTCGGCCGACATCCAGTCGCCGGACTTCGAGACCCGCGTCGCCATCCTCCGCACCAAGGCCGCCACCCTGAAGGTCGAGCTGTCCATGCCCGTGATCGAGTTCATGGCGCAGCACATCTCGAAGAACATCCGCCGCCTCGAGGGCGCCCTGATCAAGATTTCCAGCTACGCCGCCCTCACCGGCAAGCCGCTCGACCTCGCGACCGCCGAGTCGCTGCTCAAGGACGTGTTGATGGAGGAGGCCCAGAACCGCCTCAACATCGAGGGCATCCAGAAGCGCGTCGCCGACCACTACCAGATCCGGCACTCGGACATGACGAGCAAGCGCCGGCCCAACGCCATCGCCTTCCCCCGCCAGATCGCCATGTACCTCTGCCGCCAGCTCACCCGCCATTCCCTCCAGGAAATCGGCGAGGCCTTCGGCGGCCGCGACCACGGCACCGTCATCCACGCCGTGAAGACCGTCGAGAACATGATGGAGCAGGACGATTCCGTCCGCGGCAGCGTGGATTTCCTCAAAACCCAGCTCTCGAAGTAGGAGTCGGGTGTTTGCGGTTCGCGGTTTACGGTTTACGGTCGGTGAACCGAACCGGTTTCAATCCGGTTGCCATCGCAGCAACCATGAACATTGAACTGTAAACCGTAAACTTTGCCCATGTCCCTTACTCCCGAACAAAAACAAGCCGTGTCCGACTGGGTCGCCGCGGGCGACAACCTCTCGGTCGTCCAGAAAAAGCTCTCCGAGCAGTTCAAGGTCTCGATGACCTACCGCGACGTGCGTTTCCTCGTGGATGATCTCGGGCTGGAGCTGAAAAACCCGGCACCCAAGGCCGATGCCAATGATGTCTCCAAGGCCCCCGCCGCCGTGCCGCCACCGCGCAGCAACGCGGCGGGCGCCCCGCCCGACGAGCTGCCGCCCGAAGACTATCCCGCCGACGAAGGCGTGCCCGGCGCCGCTCCGGCTCCGGCCGGCGCCAGCACCCTCAAGCTCGAATTGGACCGCCTCATGCGCCCCGGCATGATGGTCAGCGGCACCGTGACCTTCAGCGACGGCGTCAACGGCAAGTGGGGCCTCGACCAGCAGGGCCGCCTGATGCTGGACACCCCACAGAAGGGCTACCAGCCTTCGCCGGCCGACATCCAGGCCTTCCAGCGCGAGCTGCAGGTGCAGCTGCAGCGGCAGGGGTACTGACGTCCCAAGCCGAACATCGAACGTTCAACGCTGAACGTCCAACCTCCACGGCCGGCCCTCTTGGCTGAACGTTGAAAGTTCAATGTTGGACGCTGGAAGTTGAGAGCGGTGCCCCTTACAACCGCGCCCGTTGACCGGCGCCCGGCGGCGCGTATCCTGCAGCCATCCGGCGGACATGCCGCCCGCCGGGCTACCCCAAAAACCAGGAGGCGGTTCCCATGGAAAAGCTGCGTCAATGGATCGACTGGGCGGAAGCCCACCCCAAGGTCTGGCTCGATTGTGTGCGGATTTATCTCGGGCTGGGCCTTTTCATCCGCGGTGTGTTCATCATCTCCAACACCCGCGCGGAGTTTGTGCAGAACCTGCTCATGCAGTTCCACGCCCCGTGGATCATCACGGTCGGCCTGCTGCACTACATCGCCCTCGCCCACCTCATCGGCGGCCTGATGCTCACGGTCGGCCTGCTCACGCGCATCGCCGCGTGGGTGCAGGTGCCGATCCTCGCCGGCGCGCTCTTCCTCCACCGCGGCGAGGGGCTCATGAGCGGCGGCCAGTCGCTGGAGTTTTCCGCGCTCGTGCTGTTCCTGCTCTGCACCTTCGCCATCAGCGGCGCCGGGCCGGTGTCGGTGGACAACGGCATGCCCAAGCTCAGGCCGTCGCTGACGCCCTGAACCAGGCACGGAAACCTGAAATCGGGCAGTAAAATTTAAAATCGAGAACTTCAGACCGCCGCTTCTCTCCTCCTGAGCCGTGCGAAGGATCCAAGGGGAAGGACGGATGGGCGCCACTCGCTTGGATCCTTCGCGCGGCTCAGGATGACGCTGCGAAGGATTGGTTGAGATTCTAGATTTTCGATTCCAGCTGCCCGATTTCACGATTTCCAACCTTAGAAAAGCGAACCCTTGTCCCCTGCGCCGAGCATGGCGCGGCGCACGAGCGGGATTGGCGGGCCGCCGAACTGCAGGAACTGGTCGTGGAAATCCTTCCACGCCGCCCGGCCGCCGCGCGTCGCGGTCCAATCGGCGCGCAGCTTCCGGATCATCAGCTTGCCCATCGTGTAATTGAGGTAGCCCGGGTCGAAGGTCCCGCGGTTGGCCTGCTGCTCGGCGTTGCCGGGATCGGCGTGGCCCTGCTCGCGGAACAGTTTCACCGCCTCCGCCACGGTCATGCCCTTCGTGTGCATGCGGATCGAGGACAGGAAGCGCGCGTTGCGCAGCAGCGCCTGCTGCAGCTGGCCGATGTGCATCTCGGCGGAGTCGCCGTCCAGCCCCGCCTCCCACATCATCTCCTCGGTGTAGTGCGCCCAGCCCTCGGCATAGGCGTAGCCGACGAACACCTGGCCGAACTTTGACGGCGCGCGATTGGCGTGCAGGAATTGCAGGAAGTGGCCGGGCCAGACTTCGTGGGCCGAGGTGTACTTCAAATAACCGATGCTCGGGATGTAGCTGTTTTGCTTCTCGACCGGCCATTTCGGGTCGGGCGGCGACACGTAGTAGGTCGACGGCAGGCCCTTCTCGTACGGCCCGGGAATGCTGATGTAGGCGAAATTCCACGCCTTGTACGCCGGCGACTCGTCAACGAGCGCCTTCTCGGTGCCCGGCACCGTCACGAGGTCCCTGGTCCGCACGAACCGCTCGAGTTCCTTGAGCTGCTCCCGCGCGTAGGGCACCACGCCGCCGGTGGGCTTGTGCGCCCATGCGAGCGCGACGGCTTCATCGACCGTCTTGCCGGGGGCGAACTTGGCGCAGGCTTCGGTCAGCGCCGCGAGGTTGCGGTCCATGTCCCTCTGGCCGGCGGCCTCCAGTTCATCCAGCGACACCTCCACGCCCTCGGTCTCGCGCAACATCGCGCGGTACTTGTCGGCTCCGAGGGCGAAACCGGCCGTGGCGGTCTTCTCACGCTCCGCCAGCCACGCGGTGAACTCGCGCACGGACTTGATCGCGGCGGCATTGGCCGCGTCGAACTCGGCCTTTTTCGTCCCGGTCAGCTCGGTGGCGAAAACCTTCGGCACGTCCTGTTCGAAGAAGTCCGCCAGGCCGCCGATCGCCTGCTGCCCGATCCGGGCCAGCGGCTGGGCCAGCGGGCCCTGGAGATTCTCCCTGATCTGTGCGATCGCGACCGGCACGGCCTTCGCGTACCTGATGTAAGCGTCGAGGCGCACGGCCGGCGGCGCGTAGGGCCGCGAAAGGTAGACATCCGGGTCGATCGCGTCCCCGTACCAGGCCGGGTTCGTATGCGGGGCATCGGCCGTCTCCAGCCAGAACAGTTCGCCGCGCACCTCCATCACGAGATAGTCGCGTTCGAACCGCTGGCGCGCATCGAGGACGTCGTCCTTGTAGGCCTCGGCTGCGGCGCGCTGCGCCTTGAACCACGCAATCTTCTTCTGCAGGCCGGCCGCGCTCCAGTCGGGCAGCTGGCCGTCGTATTCGTGCCGGCCCTGGTAGACGGCGGAGGTCGGGCTCAGCGCGAAATAGCCCTCGAGGTAGTCGTTGACGAAGGCGTCCCATTTCTTCGTGGCCTCGGCCGCATGAGCCGCAACCGACAGCAGCAAGGCCAGGCATCCCGCCGCCCAGCGTCCTTTCCCGGTGTGGAGATTCATAGGCGCCGACGCTGCGCCGTCCCCGTCCCACGCTCAAGGCATTTGCGGCCAGTGCCCGAGCCGGGATTTGACCACTAAGGGGTTTCGCCCAAGGCGAAACCTTACTGCACCCTTCCGACTAATCGCCTCCGGTATAGGT
>CAYZSN010000174.1:0-9492 GCA_964481095.1 uncultured Oleiharenicola sp.
CCCCGGCTTTTGGCCGGGCGTTGGCCCCGTGTAACGGGTCTGACCTCTTACCTCTCAGGTTGCTTTCGATTTGCAGTTGGGTGACGCGGTTTTACGCGCCGCCCCAATTAGGAGGTTTTGCGAGCTTTGCCAGACTCGCCCGCTCCCCGCCGCACGGCGTCCCTTTCGCGCCCAGCCTTTTGAGCCAAGCCTTTTGGTGGGGTGGACCCACCGGAACACTGTGCTGCGTCCTGGTTATACAGTAGCAACCACAACCCTCTGGGTAACTGCATCAGCGCGGGA
Source organism: uncultured Oleiharenicola sp. (assembly GCA_964481095.1). Lineage (GTDB taxonomy): Bacteria > Verrucomicrobiota > Verrucomicrobiia > Opitutales > Opitutaceae > Lacunisphaera. The sequence continues at coordinate 283 of CAYZSN010000174.1, forward strand.
CCCGAAACTGGCCCCGGACCTGACTCAACTCGCCGCGGTTTCTAGTCGCGTCTCGTTGCACAGTTCCTTTGTCGCATAACTGGATCGGCTGCGACGCCGTCCAGAGGAACTGGTGATATTTGCCTGCCTGCGACTCGCGTCGCTGAGGGGCCGGCGGCACCAGTTGCCGCCTGCCTTTCCCCGGTTGCCCGGGATTATCCCAGTCGCGCTCGCAGCGGGTTTTTCATGCCGCCGCGCTTCGACTGTTCTATCAAGGAACGATTAATTTCATGGGGCCGCGCCTGTGGAAAGTGAAGGGTTTCTTCCTCCCATCTTATTCACCCGCTTCCCGCCATTAGTTTTCGTCAAGGGCGGTGAATAACTTGTGCCCACCCGGTTGCTCCCCGGTTGTTCACAACGGCCCTTGCTTCCGGTCGGCGCCCGGCTTTTAGGTAACGGCTCCACGCATGCCGTCGCCGCGCGAACTGCCCATCTACGAACTTGAGGACCGCCTGGTCGCGGCGGTCTGCGGGCAGGGCCGGCTCATCGTCCAGGCCCCGACCGGCTCCGGCAAGTCCACCCAGGTCCCGCAAATGCTCCTCAACCACGGATTGCTGGGCAGCGGCGAGGTCGTGGTGCTCCAGCCGCGCCGGCTCGCCGCCCGCATGCTGGCCAAGCGCGTGGCCGAGGAGGTCGGCACGCAGCTCGGCGATGTCGTCGGCTACCAAATCCGCCTCGACTCGCGAGTCTCCAAGGCGACGCGCATCCGCTTCGTGACCGAGGGCATTCTGCTCCGGCAGATGTCCTTCGACCCGATGCTGCGCGGCATCAGCGCCATCGTCTTCGACGAATTCCACGAGCGCCACCTTTACGGCGACATCTCGCTGGCCCGTGCGCTGCAGATCCAGCAGTCGGCGCGCCCGGACCTGAAGCTCGTGGTCATGTCCGCCACGCTCGACGCGGTGCAGTTGAAAAATTATCTCACGCCCTGCGAGGTGCTGACGTCGCAGGGCCGGACGTTCCCGGTGCAGGTCGAGTACCTGTCCAAGTCGGTCGACTTCGAGCATGACCCGGTCTGGGCGGTGGCGACGCGCGAGTGCGAGCGCATCGCGGCGCAGACGAAGGGCGACATTCTCGTCTTCATGCCCGGCGCCTATGAGATCGGCCGCACGGTGCAGGACGTCCAGGGTTCACACGCGCTGCGCGGCTTCATCTGCTTCCCGCTCCACGGCGAGCTGCCGCCCGACCAGCAGGACCGGGCCGTCGCCCGCTACGATACGCGCAAGATCATCGTTTCGACCAACGTCGCCGAAACCTCGCTGACGATCGATGGCGTTACGGTCGTGGTGGACTGCGGCCTCGCGCGCGTAGCGCGCTTCGATCCGCACCGGGGCATCAACACGCTGCTGGTCGAGAAGATTTCCGTGGCGTCCTCCGACCAGCGGGCGGGCCGCGCCGGCCGTACCGCCCCGGGCGTGTGCGTGCGCCTCTGGACGGAACGCGAGCACGCGCAGCGTCCGCTGCAGGAACTGCCCGAGGTCAAGCGCCTCGACCTCGCCGAGGTGGTGCTGACGCTCAAGGCGTCGGGCATCGACGACATCCACAATTTCCCCTGGCTGGAAAAGCCCGAGCCCAAGGCCCTCGAGCGCGCGGAGACGCTGCTCGAGGATCTGGGGGCTTTAGGTGGTCGGCGCGCTCCGCGCGGCGACAGTCCGCGCCTGGAGGGCACGGACCACCTCAAGATCACCGATCTCGGCCGGAAGATGCTGAAATTCCCCATGCACCCGCGCTATGCCCGCATGTTCCTGGCGGCGCAGGACTACGGTTGCGTGCGCTCGGTGGCTTTGATGGCGGCGCTCACGCAGGGCCGGAATTTCCTGCTGCGCAACGTGGACAAGCGCACCGCCGAGGCGCGCGAGGAACTCTTCGGCGACGAGCACGAGTCGGATTTCTTCCTGCTGATGCGCGCGTGGCGCTATGCCGACAAGGCGAATTACCACAGCGACGCCTGCCGCCGCCTCGGCATCCACGTGCAGGGCGCGCGCGCGGTCGGCCCGTTGTTCGAGCAGTTCCTCGAGATCGCGCAGGGCGAGAAGCTCGACATCGCCGAGAAGCGGATCGACGGCGTGGCGGTGCGCAAGTGCGTGCTGCTCGGCTTCAGCGACCACCTGGCCAGGCGCCTCGACCAGGGCACGCTGCGCTGCGAACTCGTGCACCAGCGCAAGGGCCTGCTGGCGCGCGAAAGCTGCATCGACGAGGCGCCACTGCTCGTGGCCGCCGAGATCACCGAGGTCGAAAGCCGTGGTGAGGTGAACACATTGCTCAACCTCTGCACTGCCATTGAGGAATCGTGGCTGCAGGAGCTTTTCCCCAAGGACTTCGTCGACGCCGGCGGCGTGGCCTACGATGTCACCATGCGCCGGGTCCTGGCCCGCAAGGAGCGCCGTTTCCGCGACCTCGTGCTCGAATCCAAGCAGACCGCCGACGAGCCGCCGACAGGCGAGGCCGCCGCGATCCTCGCGCGCGAGGTCATGGCCGGGAACATCGTGCTCACCGAATGGAACGAGGCGGTGGAGCAATGGATAGTGCGCGTGAACTGCCTGGCCAAATGGTGGCCGGAGCTGGAGGTGAACCCGATCACCGACGCCGACCGCGCCACGCTCATCGAGCAGATCTGCTACGGCAGTTACGGGGCGCGCGAATTGAAGGACAAGCCCGTCATGCCCGTGCTGCGCGACTGGCTGCTGCCGGAGCAACTGGCGGTGCTCGACGACTACCTGCCGGAACGCCTCGTCATGGCCAACGGCCGCAAGGCGCGCCTGTCCTATACGAAAGAGGGACCGCCCGTGCTGAGTGCCCGCATTCAGGAGCTCTACGGCGTCTCGTCCAAGTTCACCCTCGGCCACAGCCGCGTGCCCGTGAAGATCGAGGTGCTCGCGCCCAACCAGCGCCCGATCCAGGTGACCGACGACCTCTCCAACTTCTGGAGGGAGCAGTACCCCAAGATCAAGACCGAGCTCTCCCGCCGCTACCCGCGCCACGAGTGGCGCTAGTTCGCACCCTTTGGTCAGGCGTCACTTCTGTCCCTTTTTCTCCAGCTCGACTTCAATGCTGGCCCGGAAGGCCATGATGGTGTGGAGCGATTCCTTGTCGGTGGTAAGCAGCCCGGCAAGGCGCAGGGCTTTCACGGCGGCAGAGGGCTTGCCGGTATTATAAAGGCAGACCCCAAGCTTGTAGTAATAGTCGCAGACCCACGGTGCGGTCCACAGCGCCGAATCAAGTTGCTGCATGGCCGCATTGTAATCCTTGGTGCTGTCATTGCCCTGTTCAACATACGCCAAAGCCTTTTCGGCGGCAAAGACCGCGTCGGGCGGCACGACAGGGGCGGGTTGCAGCTTGGAAATGCAGGTCATCAATTTCCGGGCGAGACTCTCCAGGTGACTCTGTGTTTCGTCAGTCACGTTACCGGCCCGGCTCATTTCCGCCTGCCGGATGACCTGCCACTGCGACGAAACCTCCGCATACTGGGTAAACGCCCCGCGATAATCACCGCTGGCAACCAGCTCGTCGCCCCACGCTTCCGAATACGGCCTGGCTACTGCCGGCGCTTCCGCCGCCAGGCGGACAACGGCCAGCAAACCAAACAGGGCAAACCAAAATCGTTTAGTCATGGGGTGTCGCTTCGTGCGGCGCCGGCAGTAAACTTGCCCTCGGGAATGAGACAAGGTTCAATTCAGCGCATCGGCACCCTTGGGATCCTGACCTGGGTTCCACCCGGGCGATCTTTGCCTCGGGTGACGCCGGTGCTGCGCAGGAGCTTGAGTCCGGCCCGGTTTTGCGGCGTACTGCCGCGGTGAAACCCAGGCGATTTTCAACCGGCTTGCTGGCGGCGGGATTGTTGCTGGGCAACGCCTGGTCCGATGATTCCACCGCGACCCCGCCCAAGCCGCGCTTTCCCTTCACGGCCAACGGTGAGGACCACCTGAAGGAGGCGATCCGGTTGAACCTCGCGACGCGTCCGCCGTGGCCGATCTTCGCCCGCACCGCGGCGGCGCAGCAATTGCCCGTGGTCTTCGAGGTCAGGACCGACCGGACGGAGAGGGCCTCGAGTTTCGGAGGCTATGCGCGCGGTTACGCGCAGGCGGTCCTGAAGGTCCGGCTCGGCAACCTGCCGCCGTTTGAAATCTCGGATTTCGCCGAGACGCCCATTTCGGTTTACGTCCGGGGCAACGAGAGCCCCCATGAAGCGGGCTTCCGGCAGGCCGAGGTCGAGGCCTTGGACAATCTCATGCCCTACGCCTGCGCCCGGCTGATCCGGCTGAGCGGCGATGCGGTCCAGATCCAAGCCCTGATGCAAATGGCCGAGCGGCGGTGGCCGGAGGAGATTGCGTTGCAGATTCTGCGCGGCCTCGGCCCGGCAGCCAGTTCCTGGTCCGATCGGTTGGCCGCCCTGCTCGAGAGCCAGGTCCGGGACGGCAAGTCGCCTGACAATGTCCTCACGGTCCTGCTGGCGGTGGACGAAAAACGCGGATCGGAGGCACTGGGCTCCCTTGACGAAAAATTGGGCGGCCACGGGGTGCCGATTTTCCTGCAACAGCTCGAGTTCGTGCGAATCGCGAACGATGTCGAGACCCTGTCGACCTTCCCGCCGTTTGCGTTGCCCGATCCCGAGGCGCTCACGCCCGCCCGCGCCGGGGCGGTGGCGCAGTGGGTGCAACGCTGCCCGGCCGTCGCAACCGTCGGTGTGCGCGCCCTGCTGGAATTCAGGGACGACCCCTGGGCCGCGAAGCTGCTGCCGACGCTCCCGGGCCTGGCGCCCGCGCAGGCGGAGGCCATTCGCGAGCTGGTGGACGAAACCGAAAGATACCGGCGGGAGCAGGCCGAGTACGAGAAGCGGGCGCGGGAGCGCGCCGCGCAGAAGAAGGAGGACCAGCGGCTCGACGAGGAGGCGGCCGCCAAGGAAAAGGCGGCGGGAAACTGAGGCTGAGGGATTTTCCTCTCTCGCCGGGGTTATGACAGCGGGTTGGGCATAATTTCGCTTCCGCCGCGGCATAAATACTGCGTATTTCGTGCCCCGCATGCCCACCACCAAGGCACTCGACCAGCTCAGCGACCTCCGCGCGGAAATCCGCAGCCTCGGCGCCACGCTGGGCCGGACCATCGCCGCGCTGGAAGGGGAGAAGACCCTCGAGGTCGTCGAGTCCCTCCGCCAGCTGGCCAAGAACAGCCGCGCGGGCGATGCGACCGCTGCGCGCAACCTCGCGCAGGCGGTCAGCCGCCTCACGCCCGCCGAGGCCTTCAACCAGGCGATGGCCTTCACGCTGTATTTCGAACTCGTGAACCTCGCGGAGGAAAACTTCCGCATCCGCCTGCTGCGCGAGCGCAACCAGCGCCACCGCCGCGCGCTCGCCGCCGGCCAGGCCAGCGATCCGCAGCGCGAGTCCATCGAGGCGGCCATCATCGAGCTGAAGCATGCGGGCGTCTCGAAGCAGAAGATGCAGAAGCTGGTGCGCCAGCTCTCCATCGAGCTCGTCTTCACCGCGCACCCGACCGAATCCAAGCGCCGCACCATGCTGGAAAAGCTGGCGACCCTCGCCGGCATCCTGCGCAGCCATACGCTCGACGAAATCCAGCACGCCCCCGACGACATCCGCCGTGAGATCGTCTCGCTCTGGCTCACCGACCGCAGCCGCACCGAGCGGCCCGAGGTGGCCGACGAGGCCCGCACCGGCCTGTGGTATTTCGACCGGACGCTCTACCAGCTGTTGCCGCGGCTGCACGCCGACCTGCAGGATGCCCTCAACCGCCATTATCCCGGCGTACGCGCGCCGAACCGCTGGCTGTCCTTCGGCTCGTGGATCGGCGGCGACCGCGACGGCAATCCGGGCGTCACGGCGGAGGTCACCGCGCAGGTGCTCCGCATGAACCGCCGCATGGCGATCAAGAAGCTGGGCGACGTGCTCTCCAACCTGGCGGGCTCGCTCACGATTTCGGACCGGCGCGCGCGCTTCACGCCCGCAATCCGCCGCCTGGCCGAGCAATGCCGCGCGACCTCCGACCTCATGTCGCGGGTGGGACAGCGCTATCCGCGCGAGCCGTACCGCATCATCCTGAGCAGCCTGCGCGAGCAATTGCTGGCGCAGGCCGACGCCGACCTGCTGGAACTGGCGGAAGGCGATAGCAAGCAGGCCAAGACGGAAACCGTGCGCGCCATCCTCGCGCAGATCGAATCCGACCTGCTGCGCGACCGCGCCGCGCCGCTCGCGAGCGGCGAGCTGCGCGATGCGCTGACCTGCGTGGATGTCTTCGGTCTCAGCATGGGCCGCCTCGACCTGCGCCAGCACTCCGGCCCGCACGCCCGCGCGGTCGCCGAACTCCTGCAGCGCCTCGATTACGAGCAGCTCGACGAGCGGCGGAAGCAGGAACTCCTGACCGAGGCGCTCCACACCGCCGCGCCGCTACCCGCCGGATGGGTCGCCAGCCTGTCCGCCGACACCCGTACCGTGCTCGAACCCCTCCGCCTCGCAGTGCGCGCCCAAGCCCAGTACGGCGCGGACTGCCTCGGCATCTACATCATCAGCATGACCAACGAGGTCTCCGATGTGCTGGAGGTGCTGTACCTGCAGGCGCTGGCGGGCGTGCGGCTGCCGATTGCGCCGCTCTTCGAGACGCTCGACGACTTGAGCCGGGCCCCGGCGATTTTGGCGGCGCTTTTCAGCCATCCCGTCTACGAGGCGGAGCTGGCAAAGAATGGCCGCCACCAGCACGTGATGCTCGGCTATTCCGACAGCAACAAGGACTGCGGTTACCTCACGGCGAACTGGGCCCTGTTCCAGGCGCAGGACGCCATCATGCGCGTCTGCCGGCAGCACCACGCGCGGGTCACGCTCTTCCACGGCCGCGGCGGCAGCATCGCGCGCGGCGGCGGCCCGGCGGCCAAGGCCATCCTCGCGCAGCCGGTCGGCCTCAAGGACGGCGGCATCCGCGTGACCGAGCAGGGCGAGGTGCTTTCGACGCGCTACCACGATCCCGACCTCGCCCACCGCGTGCTGGAGCAAATGGCGTACGGTGTCCTGCTCGGTGCCAACGAGGCGCAGCGCGGCTCGCGCCGCGTGCCCAGGCGCTGGACGCAGGCGCTGGAGCAGATGAGCGCGGCGTCGCTGGCCGCCTACCGCGCCTGCGTGCACGACGACCCGGAGTTCCTTGCGTTCTGGCGCCAAGCCACGCCAATCGACGAGATCGGCGAACTCAACTTTGGTTCGCGCCCCACCTACCGCCGCAAGGGCAGCGTGAGTGTTGCCGACTTGCGCGCGATCCCCTGGGTGTTCTCGTGGATGCAGAGCCGCTTCAACTTCCCCGGCTGGTACGGACTTGGCAGCGGCCTGAACGCCGTCCTCGAACGCGGCGCCGCCGGCGAGAAGCTGCTGCGCGAGATGTACCAGCGCTGGCCGTTTTTCCAGACGATGGTGGACAACGCCCAGCTGACGATGTGCAAGGCCGACATGTCGATCGCCCGGGTGTATGCCGGCCTGGTCGAGGACGAAGGCATCCGCGAGCGGGTGTTCGCCGGCATCGTCGCGGAATTCCGCCTGACGGAGAAGGCCATTCTCGCGGTCACCGGCCAGGGCCAGATGCTCGAGAACGAGCCGGTCCTCGCGCGGTCGATCAAGCTGCGCAATCCCTACGTCGACCCCCTCAACTACCTGCAGGTCGAGATGATCAAGCGCCGCCGGGCGCCGCGCCTGAAGAAAGAGGACCGCGAGGGCATCCGCGCCGTGCTCGAGCTGACGGTCAATGGCATCGCCGGCGGCCTGAAGAACACGGGGTGAGATTTCTCTGTTCGTCATCCTGAGCCGTGCGAAGGATCCAAGGTGGTCGCCGCCGTCCCGGCGGCGACAGGCGTCGGTGTGGAAACCGACGCCCACCTTTCCTTCGTACGGTACAGGATGGCGGGGTGAATATTTTGAGGTAGTTTGGGGATGGTGGAGTAATTGCTAAAACCGCTGGTTTCCCGCGGTTTTTCCGCTATCAACACGGGCGTGAAAGCCTCCGAGTTCTTCGTCCTGCCCCCGTCGCTGGCCCGCTTCGCGCCCCATTTTCCCGCCGACGCGGCGCCGTGGGACTGGATCAAGCGCATCGGCGCCGCCCTCGAGGCGGCGGAGTTCGGCCCGCTGGAACTGGAGATCCCGCCCGGCGTGCACCTCGAGGGCCGGGTCTGGCTGCACCCCTCGGTGAAGCTGCCGCCGGCCGCCACCATCATCGGGCCGGTCTACCTCGGTGCGAAAACCGAGATCCGCCCGGGCGCCTTCATCCGCGGCAACGTGATCGTGGGCGAGGACTGCGTGCTCGGCAACTCCAGCGAATTCAAGAACTGCCTGCTGCTCGATGGCGTGCAGGCGCCGCATTTCAACTACGTGGGCGACTCCATCCTGGGCAACAAGGCGCACCTCGGCGCCGGCGCCATCTGCTCCAACCTCCGACTCGACCAGGCCGAGGTAACCGTCCGCCTTGCGAACAAGGTTGTGGGCACGGGCCTCAAAAAATTCGGCGCCATCCTCGGCGACCAGGCGGAGGTCGGCTGCAACGCCGTGCTCAACCCGGGCGCGATCCTCGGCCGGCGCGCGCTCGTCATGCCGGCCATGGCGTTCACCGGCATCCTGCCGGACAACACCATCGCCCGCATCCGCCAGGTGGGGTCGACCATCCCCCGCCGCGACTGAGCGGCTCGAGTGTGACCTTGCTTTCCCCGGTCACTCTCACTTTCACTCTCACTTCTCCATGCCCCGCGTCCTCACCGGCATCACGCCCTCCGGCATCCTCCATATCGGCAATTACTTTGGCGCGATGCGCCCGGCCATCGAGCTGCAGGCCGGCGGCGACGCCTACTACTTCATCGCCGATTACCACTCGTTGACGTCGCTGACCGACGCGAAGGAGCGCCTGGCCTACACGCAGGGCATCGCCCTCGACTGGCTGGCGTGCGGGCTCGACCCGGCCAAGGCCGTGTTCTGGCGCCAGAGCGACATCCCCGAGGTCTGCGAACTCACGTGGCTGATCGGCTCGCTGACGCCGATGGGCCTGCTGGAGCGGGCGCACAGCTACAAGGACAAGACGGCGAAGGGCCTCGAGGCCAACTTCGGGCTCTTCGCCTATCCCGTGCTGATGGCGGCCGACATCATCCTTTTCGACACGAACATCGTGCCCGTCGGCCGCGACCAGAAGCAGCACCTC
>CAYZSN010000175.1:0-4198 GCA_964481095.1 uncultured Oleiharenicola sp.
CTGATGCGCATCCTCGGCCTCAGCGCCTTCTATCACGACTCGGCCGCCGTGCTGCTGGAGGACGGCGTCATCATCGCCGCCGCCCAGGAAGAGCGTTTCACGCGGATCAAGCACGACTCGTCCTTCCCGCGCCGCGCCGCCGCCTGGTGCCTCACGCAGGCAGGCGGCCCGCTCGACGCCGCCGTCTACTACGAGAAGCCGCTGCTGAAGTTCGAGCGCATCCTTGCCACCGCGCTTGCCGTCGCCCCGCGCGGCTTCCCGGCCTTCGCCGCCGCGATGCCCGACTGGCTGCATCACAAGCTCTGGCTGCCGGGCGTGATCGAGGATGAACTTGCCGCGCTCGGCGCGCCCGGGGTGCCCGTGCATTTCAGCGGGCATCACGAGGCGCACGCCGCCAGCGCGTTCTTCCCCTCGCCCTTCGAACGCGCCGCCATCCTCACGCTCGATGGCGTTGGTGAATGGGCCACCACCGCGCTCGGCCGGGGCGCGGGCGGCAAGCTCGAGCTGCTGCAGGAACAGCGCTTCCCCCACTCGCTCGGCCTGCTCTACTCGGCCTTCACCCATCACGGCGGCTTCCGCGTGAATTCCGGCGAATACAAGCTCATGGGCCTCGCACCCTACGGTACGCCGCGCTTCGCCGGGGTGATCTGGCGCGAGCTGGTCGACGCGAAGCCCGACGGGTCCTTCCAGCTGAATCTCGACTACTTCGGCTTTCTCGAAGGCCAGGCCATGACCAACGCGCGGTTTGCCGGGCTCTTTGGCGCGCCGCGCCGGCCGGAGGATCCCCTGACACAGGCGCACTGCGACCTTGCGGCGTCGATCCAGCACGTGACCGAGGAGCTGGTGCTGCGGCTCGCCCGCACCCTGCATGCGCTGACGGGCGAGGAGAACCTCTGCCTCGCCGGCGGCGTGGCGCTCAACTGCGTGGCCAATGCCCGTGTGCAGCGCGAAGGCCCGTTCCGGCACGTCTGGGTGCAACCCGCCGCGGGCGATGCCGGCGGCGCGCTCGGCGCCGCGCTGGCCTACCACCATCACACCGCGGATGTTCGCCCTGCGAACAACAAACCGGCCGGGGGTGATGCGATGCGCGGGGCGTTCCTCGGGCCGGAATACGGCGACGACGAAATCGCCGCGACGCTGGCCGCACACGGCCTCACCGGGGAAAAACTTTCGCCGGATGCGCTTAACGCGCGCCTGGTGGAGCGCCTCGTGGCGGGCGATGTCGCCGGCTTCTTCCAAGGCCGCGCCGAGTTCGGCCCGCGCGCGCTGGGCGCACGTTCGATCCTCGCCGACGCTCGTCCGCCGGAAATGCAGCGCCGGCTCAACCTGAAGATCAAGTTCCGCGAGTCGTTCCGTCCGTTCGCACCCGTCGTGCCCGCAGAGCACGCCGCCGACTGGTTCGACCTGCCGGCGCCCTCGCCCTACATGCTCTTCACCGCGCCGGTGAAGGCGGCGCGCCGCCGGCCGGTGGCCGCCGCCGGCGACTGGCAGGCCCGGCTGGCCGCGCCGCGCTCCGTCATCCCCGCCGTCACGCACGTCGACTACTCCGCCCGCGTGCAGACCGTCGACCGCGCCGTCGCGCCCGCCCTGCACGGCCTGCTCACCGCCTTCGCCGCGCGGACCGGCTGCCCGGTGCTGGTCAACACCTCGTTCAATGTCCGCGGCGAGCCTCCGGTCGGCCACCCGCGCGAGGCCCTCGCGGGCTTTCTCGCGACCGAGATGGATTGCCTCGCGCTCGGCCCCTATTTCCTCGAAAAAAGCCGCCTGCCCGCCGGGCTCGCCCGCCCCGCCCCGCGGCAATTCGCCCCCGACTGACCCATGCGCGCCCTGAAAAACCTCTCCCGCCTGCTGCGTGAACTCTGGGCCTTTGCCCGCGAACACAAGGCCTGGTGGATCGTGCCCGTGGCGCTCGTGCTGCTGCTCGTCGCCGTGTTCGTCGTCGGCGTGTCGTCGATCTCGCCGTTCATCTACTCGCTGTTCTGACGTGGCCACGCCCCCCTGCCGACCGCGGGCGCAAAGTAGCACCTCCCGGTGGCGGTGACGCGCCCCGGAAGTCCAGGGGTGGCGCGCCTCAGGTCGCCGTCAGCTCGTCGTAGGCGGTGCCCAGGTTGCCCGGCAGGCGGTTGCCCCGCCCCGGCGGCACGTGGAAATCGGGGAAACCGGGCATGTTCTCGAGCTTCTGGATCTCCTCCTTCGACTTGCCGGCCTTGATCCCGGCCTCGGTGGTGGCGAGCAGCGCCGCGAGGTAGTCGCGGAACACCAGCAGCTCCTCGCGCTGGAGCGTGATGCCGAACTTCGCGTTGCCGTGGCCCGACACGTAGATGGCGTCGGCCGGGTAATCCCTCACCACCTGCTCCAGCACGACGATCCAGTGCCGGACGCTGGCGCCGCCGGGCCGGTCGATGACGGGATAAATCCGGTTGAAGAGCAGGTCGCCGAGGTGGACGACGTTGGCCTGCTCGAACAGGACGACGATGTCGCCCTTGGTGTGGCCGGTGCCGAGGTAGCGCGCGCTGACGGTTTCGTCGCCGAGCGCGAGTCTCCAGGTGTCGGGGAAGGTCGCGTCGGGAAGCATCGCGGGATCGAGGGCCTTCTTGTCGGCCTCGGCGCGGGCGCGCATGAGGCCGGGAACGTTGGCGTGGGCAACGATGGACTTCGTCGCGGGATGGAAGACCGCGTTGCCGCCGGTGTGGTCGCCGTGGTGGTGGGTGTTGACCACGACATCGAGCGTGCGGCCGGCGCGGCCGGGCAGGTCCTTCAGGAAAATCGGCGCCGTGTTCGGGAACTGCGTGTCGATCGCCGCGAGCGCATCCTTGTTGGAGAGCCAGCCGATCGTGCCGCCCGCGCCGGTGAAGGTACCGACATTGCGGCGCAAGGCCTTGAATTCGGTGACCGGCGGCGGCGGGGCGGTGGGGACTTGCGGGGCCGGGGCCGGGGTCTGGCCCGAGGCGGCCGGAGGGTTTTGGGCAAAGAGCGAATCAGGGGTCAGCAGTCCGATTGAGGCGGCTGCGCCGGAACGAATTAGGAAATCGCGGCGATTCATGTTCGCATCTTGGCCAGCGGGCCCGGCACCGCCAGCGCTTTTCCTGTAACCTCGGCCGGTGGGCGCGGTTATTCCTGCCGCACCGCCCATGACCTTTTTTCATGCTCCTCGCGCCCGTCACCGAATTCCGAGTTCCCTCGCCGCCGTCGTCCGCTAGCTTGCCCGCCGCCGTGGACGCCGATAACGACCATGAACTCATGATTGCCGTGCGCGCCGGGGACATCCGGCGGCTGGGCGACCTGTTCGAGCGCCACCACCGGCCGCTCTACGGGTTTTTCGTGCGCCTGACCAACCAGCCGTCGGCCAGCGAGGACCTCGTGCAGATCGTCTTCTACCGCATCCTCAAGTACCGCCACACCTACCGCGACGAGGGCAAGTTCTCCGCCTGGATCTACCACCTCGCGCGCAAGGTCGCCGCCGACCATTTCCGCAAAAGCGCCTCCACCCCGATCCCATCCGACCCGGAGGACCTGCTCGACCAGCCCGACCACGCCCCGGCGCCCGACGCCAAGGCCACGGTCTCCGACGACATCGCGCTGATGCGGCAGGCCCTCACCCGCGTGACCGACGAACACCGCGAGGTGCTCGTGCTCTCCCGCCTCCAGCACCTCAACCACCAGGAAATCGCCCGGCTCCTCGACTGCTCGGTCGGCGCCGTGAAAGTCCGCGCCCACCGCGCGCTCAAGGAACTGCGCGAAGTTTATTTCAAGATCCGCAAGGAGCAGGCCGCCTAGGGCCGCCCCAAAGCCCGGATCCAAAATCCCAGACCCTGAATTCCCATGAACTGCCAACGCGTCCAGGATAGCTTCATCGATTACCAGGACGGCACCCTGCCGCCCGACGAATCCGCCGCGCTCCGCGCCCACCTCGCCAGCTGCCCGAACTGCCAGCGCGAGTGGTCCGCCCTCCAGGAGATCACCCGCAAGCTCGCCGCCCTGCCCGCCGTCGAGGAGCCGAGCCCGCGCCTGCGCGAGCAGTTCTACGCCATGCTCGAGACGCACCAGCGCGACGCCGACAGCGTCAGCCCGTTCGCCTTCGCCAAGAGCCGGCTCGACCGCTTCTTCGCCGCGCTCCTGCCGGCCCAGCCCGCCCTCCAGTTCGCCCTCGCGCTCGCCCTGCTCGTGGGCGGCCTGCTCGCCGGCTCGCGCTATTTCG
>CAYZSN010000176.1:0-14339 GCA_964481095.1 uncultured Oleiharenicola sp.
TCTACTGCACCACCATGCTCTCGATGGCGCTGGAGCTGGCGCGGGAAGACCCGGTCTATGAGGACGTCGCTTCCAAGTTTTTCGAACACTTCGTCGCCATCGCCGACGCCACGAACCACCTCGGCGGCACGGGGCTCTGGCACGAGGACGACGGCTTTTATTACGACCAGTTGATGCTGAACGGCCAGAGCTACCCGTTGCGCGTGCGTTCCATGGTGGGCGTGATTCCGTTGTTTGCCGTGGAATTCATCGAGGAGGACCGCCTCGACAAGCTCCCCGGGTTTGCCAAGCGCACGCGCTGGTTCCTCGAAAACCGGCGGGACCTCGCCGCGCATATTTCCTACATGACCCGGGACGGCACGGAAACCGGGCGGCGGTTGCTCGCCATTCCCTCCAAGGAACGCCTCGAGCGCGTGCTGCAGTACGTTTTCGACGAGCGTGAGTTTCTTTCCCCTTTCGGCGTCCGTTCGATGTCGCTCGTGCACAAGGACCGGCCCTTCGTGTTCCAGGTGGACGGCCAGGAATACCGCGTCGGCTACGCGCCGGGCGAGTCGGACTCGGGCTTGTTCGGCGGCAACTCCAACTGGCGCGGCCCGATCTGGTTTCCGTTGAATTTCCTGCTGATCGAGGCCCTCGAGCGTTACCACCATTTCTATGGGGACAGCCTGCTGGTGGAGTTTCCTACGGGCAGCGGCCATCGCATCAACCTCAAGCAGGCCGCCCGCGAACTGTCGCGCCGCCTGGTGGGGATTTTCGTGCCGGATGCGGTCGGGGAGCGCGCCTGTCACCGCCCCGAAACCGCCGCCGCCGAGGCCGCGCGCTTGAAGGACATGGTCCTTTTCCACGAGTATTTCCACGCCGATACGGGGCAGGGTCTGGGCGCCAGCCATCAAACCGGCTGGACCGCTTTGGTCGCCCGCTTGATCGAGAGTTTAGCGGCGGAAAAGGACTGAAATAGCCCGAAAGATTTACGGGCAAAACGGCACGTAAAAGGCTCATTTTTTACGGGTTACACCAGCGTTTTGGTGAAAAAAGGGACAGCCAGTCACGATGCATTTTTTATGGAGAAATTCCTGCTTGTCGGGGTCATGGAGATGACCTTCTTCGCGGCCAGCTACCTATGAAACGACAGCTCACACGGATCCTCCTGCTGGTGTCAGTTCTCGCTTTTACAATCAAAGCGGGGGCGGATGACCGTTGGGAGACTTTGCGCGCCATCAACTGGGTGGAGAATCCCACCAATCACACAAGAATGGGCCGTTTCGGCGAACTGGGGCCCTACCAGTTCCGTCCGGCAACCTGGCGGATGCATACCCGCAAGCCCTTCCAGATGGCGATCCAGCGCGAGGCGGCGGACGAAGTGGCGGTGATCCATTATGAATGGATCAAGGACCGCCTTCAGGCCGCCGGCGTCAACGCCAGCACCTTCAACATCGCCATGGCTTGGAACACCGGCGTGGACAATGTCATCAACGGCCGCGCCCCGAGCGTCAGTTACAACTACGCCGAGCGCGTGGTGAACCTGGTGCACACGTTCCACCAGCGCGCCCTTGCGACGGCTGATGCGGCCGAGAAGGCCCGCCTTGATGCGCCCATCACCACGCTCGCCAAGGTTTCGCCGATTCCCTCGCTCGACCGTCCGGTCGTCCACTTCGCCGTGGTGAAGGATGCGCCGCACATCGAGATCGTGGTGGCGGATCCGCTGCCGGACCCGATCGTTTACACGAGCCGCGAGCCGGCGCCGGCCAAGCCGCTGTTTGTGGTTTCAACCACCGCGACGCTGACCCCGCAGTTCAACCTGCTGTCCGGCCTGTCCAACTAGGCCGACAATCATTTCAAAAACGAACGCCGTCCCGCGGGACGGCGTTCGTTTTTGGTCGGGGCGGGAAGCCTATTCGAGGAACGTGCCCTGCTTCGGCGCCTTTTCCGTTTCCTGCGGCGGCGCGCTCAGGTGGCGCGGCGGCTTGGTGATGCGCGTTGCGACGGCGGCCTCGCGGTCCCGCACGATGCGGTCGCAGATCGTGTCGATCTGCAGGTGCAGCCAGTGGGTGGTGGCGCTGCCCTCGGAATAATCCGCCGGGCCGTAATGGTCGATGCGGCCGGTCTGGCGCAGGCGGTCGTTCTGCTCGAATTCGGCGCGCACGGCCGGGTTGTACACCGCGTAGGTCTTGCCGCCGCCCTTTTTCATCACGGCGAAGCTGGGGACATCGCTCGGGCCGTCGGCGATGTAGATCATGTTTTGCAGCGGAATGCGGCGGTCCTCGGGCGCGACCTTGGCGTTGACGTCGATCGCGGCGTTCTTGTTCGTGCCCTTGTTGATCTCGAAGATGGCGCGGGTCTTCGTCGTGTTGTCGATCATCACGCCGATCTGCGCGATCTCGGCCGCGGCCTCGAGTGGCAGTTCCTTCTGCCGGAGGAACCCGGGTTGCAGCGGATTCTCGATGAACTCGCAGGCCCACACGCCGTCGATGTACGGCGCGATCGCGCTGCCGCGCACCATTTCGGCGAGGCCGGTGCTGACGATGTAATGCTCGAGACGGATGTCGTGCTTGGCGTATTCGGGCTTGGCCTTCACCCATGCGCGCGACGACTCAAAGAATTTGGGCAGGCCGGGGTAGAAGCCGATCTCCTGGCCGCACTCGCGCAGGATCTTGTTGCTCAGCCCGGCCATCTTGCCCGCGAGCACGTACGTGAGCAGGTGGTTGAGGTAACTGATCTCGGGCGAGATGTGGTAGCCGCGCCTCTTGTAGTTCTCGGCCAGCGCGTTGGTCTCGGTCCAGAACGTCGGCTCATCGATGCCGTACCGGCGGAACAGCGGCGCCTGCATGTAGGCCGGGATCAAAGTCTTGTCAAAGTCCCAGACGCAGGCGATGATGTTCTGAGTGAAGAGCGTTGAGGCCATCTCGGAGGTTTTCTACTAGGCGACGGAATCGTCGTTGGTTTGGCCGTTCATAAAGCCGCCACGCGCGGCTTACGCAATTCGCAATTTCCCCTCCGCCCCGTCCACATGGATCAACTTCCCGAGATCACCCCGTTCCAGCGCCGCCTCGACGAACTCGATGCGCAGATGGCGGAGCCGTCGTTCTACACCAACCCGCGCAAGGCGGCCGACATCAGCCGTGAGCAGCAGGCCTTGCGGCAGCTGGTCGACCAGTATCGCGCCTACGAACGCCTGGGCGCGGACCTCGCGGCGCATGCGAGCCTCATCAAGGATCCGCGCGGCGACGCCGAGCTGCGCGCGCTGGCGCAGCAGGAAATGCCGGAGCTCGAGCAGAAGCGCGCGGCGCTCAAGCAGGCGGTCCTGCTCGGGATGATCCCGCCCGAGCCGTCGGATTCGCGCAACACGGTGCTGGAAATCCGCGCCGGCACCGGTGGCGACGAGGCGAGCCTGTTCGCCGCGGAGCTTTTCCGTCTCTACACGAAATACGCCGAGGGCCGCGGCTGGAAGATCCAGCCGATGAGTTCCAGCGCCTCGGACCGGGGCGGGCTCAAGGAAGTGATCTTCCTCATCACGGGCCAGGAAGTCTACAAGCAGCTGAAGTTCGAGAGCGGCGTGCACCGCGTGCAGCGCATCCCGGTCACCGAGGCCAACGGCCGCATCCACACGTCGACGGTGACGGTCGCGGTGCTGCCGGAGGCCGAGGAAGTCGACGTGCAGATCGACCCGCAGGACCTGGAGATCACCGTGCAGCGCGCCAGCGGCCCGGGCGGACAGGGCGTCAATACCACCGACTCGGCCGTGCGCATCATCCACAAGCCGACGGGCCTCATGGTTTATTGCGCCGACGGCCGTTCGCAGCAGAAGAACAAGGCGCAGGCGATGGCCGTGCTGCGTTCGCGGCTGCTGAAGCAGAAGGAGGACGAGGAGCGCAGCCGTTACGCGTCGCAGCGCCGCGACCAGATCGGCACGGGCGACCGCAGCGAACGCATCCGCACGTACAACTTCCCGCAGAACCGCGTCACCGACCACCGCATCGGCCTCACGCTGTACAACCTCCCCGCGGTGATGGAAGGCAACCTCGACCAGGTCATCGCCGCGCTCCAGCGCGCGGACTTCGAGGAGAAGCTCGCCGAGCTGACCGGGGCGCCCCGGCCCGTGCGCGGGCGCAGCACCGGGGACGACGAGTGAGCCCATGTTGACCATCCTCGAGATCATCAAGCGCACGACCGAGTTCCTGGACAAGAAGGGCGTCGAAAGCGCGCGCCTGAACTCGGAGCTGCTGGTCGGCCACGCGCTCGGGCTGAAGCGCATGCAGCTCTACCTGCAGTTCGAGCGCCCGCTGACCGAGCCGGAGCTGGAGAAAATCCGGCCGCTGGTGAAGCGCCGCGGCAACCGCGAGCCGTTGCAATACATCCTCGGCGAGGTGGAATTTGCCGGACTGAAGCTGAAGGTCGACCGGCGCGCGCTCATTCCCCGGCCGGAGACGGAGCACCTGCTCGAGCTGTTGGCGAAAGAGCTGGCTGCGCCACCGGCGACGATTCTCGACCTGGGCACCGGCAGCGGGGCCATTGCGCTGGCGCTGGCGGCGAAGTATCCCGCGGCGGTCGTGACCGGCGTCGACCAAAGCCCCGACGCGCTGGCGCTGGCGCGGGAGAATGCCGCCCTGACGGGATTCGGTGACCGCGTGAAGTTCGTCCAGTCCGATTGGTTTGCCACGGTGCCGGCCGGGGCGAAGTTTTCGCTCATCGTGGCCAATCCCCCCTATTTGACCGCCGCGGAAGTGCGCGAGGCGCAGCCGGAAGTGAAGGATCACGAACCGCTGGCAGCGCTGACGCCCGGCCTGGACGGCATTTCCGCGCTGGTCCGGATCATCACCGAAGCGCCGCGTTACCTGGAGACGGGCGGGCTGCTCGCGTGCGAGACGGGCATCGCCCAGCACGCGCAGCTCCTGGCGCTCGCGGCGAAGTCGGGCTACGCGCAAACCAAATCGCTGCCGGACCTGACCGGCCGCGACCGCTGCCTGTTAGCCTTTGGTTAAGCTGCTGCCGGTCGCACCGGGCGGACGGCCTTCCGTCCACGCGAGCGGGTTGTTGTTCAGGTGCAGGGCGTCGGACACGACCCGCAGCGTCTCGCGGAGATGGACGTCAAACTTGGCCTTGGTGTCGCCGTCCGTGGCATCGGTGTCGCCATCGTCGACGGTCACCTCGGGGGGCTGGGTGCCGGCCACCTCGGCCTTGAGGACGGAGTCGAGCTTCACCTCGTGTTCCACATAATTGATCTTCGCGAGGCGGTCGCGCTCCTCGTTCATCGCCTTTTGGAAGTCGTCGTCGGACTTCTTCTGGGCGAGCCGCTGGTCGAGGTTGAGGGACACGGTCTTCTGCTCCTGGCGCTCCTTGAAGCGGTCGATGTTCTTTTTCAGGTAGGCGAACTCCTCGAGTGAATCCTGGCGCGCGAGGCTGGCCTGGCGGAGGGGTTGGACGACGGTCGCGTCGAGGGCCTTGCCGGTGAAGGTGGTTGGCTGGATTTCGTCCCATACCAGCGCGTGCGGCAGGCTGGACTCGCCGATGGGCAGGAAGTCGTCGATCGAGGGCAGGGTGATGTCGGGAACGACGCCCTTCTTCTGCGTGGACGAGCCGCTGGGCAGGTAGAACTTGCGGACCGTGAGCTTGGCGGCGCCGGTGTTGGTGAACTCCTGGCTCATGCGCGGCAGGTAGTTCTTCATCTCGAGCACGGCCTGCACCGTGCCTTTGCCGTGGGTTGAGCTGTCGCCGATGATCACGGCGCGGCCGTAGTTTTGCAGCGCGCCGGCGAAGATCTCGGAAGCGGAGGCGCTGAAGCGCGAAGTGAGCACGGCGAGCGGGCCGTCGTAGGCCACCGCGGCGTTGGTGTCGCTGTCCACGTTCACCTGGCCCTGGAAGTCGCGTTCCTGGACGACCGGGCCTTCCTTGATGAACAGGCCGGTCATGTTGACGGCCTCGGAGAGCAGGCCGCCGCCGTTGCGGCGCAGGTCGACGACGAGCGCCTTGATGCCCTGGGCCTTGAGCTTGCCGATGAGCTCGGCGACGTCCTGGGAGCAGGTGTTGCGCACGTCGTCCGGCGCGGAATTTTCCGGCGAGCCATCATAGAAGGAGTTCAGCGAGATCACGCCGACCGGCACGGTCTGGCCGGGTGTTTCGCCGGGCAGGTCGTAGATCGTGGCCGTGGCGCGGGCGGAGTTGAGCTTGATGACGTCGCGCGTGATCAGGACCTGCTTGGTGTGGCTGGCGTCGGGCGCGTCGTGCGGGAGGACGGTGAGCGTGACCTTGGTGCTCTTGGTGCCGCGGATCATGTCGATGATGCGGCGCAGCTTCATGCCGATGACCTCGATGGGTTCGCTGCCTTCCTGCTGCACGGCGACGATCTTGTCGTTCACGTGGATCTGGCCGCTGGTATAGGCCGGGCCGCCGGGCACCACCTCGCGCACGATGCAGTTGCCATCGTCCTCGATGCCAAGCACGGCGCCGATGCCGACGAGGGAGAGCTTCATCTGGATGCTGAAGTCCTGCAGCGTGTCGGAGGAGAAATAGTCGGAATGCGGGTCGTACATCCGCGTGAGGCTGGTGAGAAACACCTCCTGGATGTCCTGCGCCTCGTAGTCGCCGAGGTTCTTGAGCATGCGCTCGTAGCGCTTGCGCAGGGTGGTCTTGGCCTCCTCCTGGGTTTTCTTGCCCATGATGTCGTTCAGCATCTCGTACTTGAGCCGCTTGTGCCAGAGGTCGTCGGCCTCGGCCGCGGAGGCGGGGAAGGGGCTCTTGCTGCGGTCCGGCGTGTAGGATTCGTCGGTCGCGAAATTGAAATCCTGCCCGAGCGTGGCGAAGATCCACTCGGTGCGGGCCTTCACGCGCTGCTCGTAGACCTTGTAGATGTCGAAGGCGGTGTCGATGTTGCCGAGGTAGGCGAGGTCGTTCTCGATGCGCGGGCCGTACTGGCGGCGGAAGGTCTGCTCGTCGGCGAGGGTGAAGAACAGCCGCTGCGGGTCGAGTTCCTGCATGTAGCCCGTGATCAGCTGCGGGTAGTCGGCGGAAGTGACGGCGTCCTTGTTGTAGTGGAAGTACTCCAGCATCTGGACCAGGGTGCGCGTCTCGAGGCGCATGACCGGCGTGGTCTTGAGGTCGCGGTCCGGGAGCGCGAGGACGGAGGTGGCCAGGACGGCGGCGAGGCCGAGGGGAAGGAGCAGGCGGGAGAGGAGTTTCACGGGAAGAAAGGGGAAATGTCGCAGCCTGATTAGTGGCGGAAGCGGGGGATTTGTTTCAAAAAAGATGACGATCGGTCGCAGGACCGGATGAACCTGCCGACTAGTGTTTGCTTAGCAAATCCTTCGCGTCGTCGAGGGTCTTCTTTTCCTCCTCGGTCAGGGAGCCGAAGCCCTGGCTGTTGATCTTGTCGAGGATGCGGTCGACATCGGCGCGAAGGTTGCCGGAGCGCCATTGGGCGGAGACTCCCCGGGCCGGGGCCTCCGGGCGCTTGCGGCCCTTGAGGCGCAGCCAGCCCGGCAGGGTGAGCGTGCCGGCGCGGTCCCAGCCCTCGCCGGTGTGCACGAACTTGAAAAAGAACCAGCCGGCCAGCATGCCGCCGAGGTCCGCGGAAGGCACGAGGCCGAGCGGCGCCCGGGCGCCGGGAATCTCGTAGAAGAGCAGGGCGAGCACCTCGAGCGCCAGCACCACCCAGACGAAGTATTGCAGGCGAAAGCTGACGGGGAAGAACAACAGGGACATTTCCCGGTCGGCGTTGATTCGGGACAGGACGACGAGGAAGGCGAAGAGGGCGGCCCCCGCGCCAAAGTACGCCCCGCCGCTGACCCAGTGGACGGCGCACCAGCACAGCGCGCTGAACACGATCGAGCCCGCGAACAAGGCAAGAAAACGCTGCGAACCGACGAAGGGTTCGAGCTCGCGGCCGAAGAAAACCAGGCCGAGCACGGTGAAGAGGATGTGCCAGGGAGCACCGGTGTCGTGCAGGAGGCTGTGGGTGACGAGCGTCCACAGCTGCCAGCCTTTGATGCCCCCGATGGTCAGCACCATTTTCTCCACCAGCAGGGCGGTGGCGCCGAGCTTGGGCGAGAGCAGCACCAGCTGCAGGATGAAGGCCGCGCTGATCATCGATACCAGCCACACCCACATCGTGGTGGAGGGGCGCTGGTACTCGCCTGACATGTAGAACCGGTCCGATGACATCGCGGAAATCTTATCGCAGTCGCGCGGTAACACAAGCCCCGCGAAGAATTTGCAGGCACCTGACATAACCCCATCCTACTACTTGACAGTGCCTCGAATTCCCCTTGATTCACCCGACCAATGGCCAACAAAGCAGAAAAGTGGAAGGACAACGTCATCGGCAAGTTCTACGTCGACCAGCAATGCATCGACTGCGATCTTTGCCGCGAAACGGCGCCGGCGTTTTTCAAGCGCCAGGAAGAAGGCGGCTATTCGTTTGTCCATACCCAGCCGACCACGGAAGAAGACGCCGCGCTTTGCATGGAGGCCCTGGAAGGCTGCCCGGTCGAGGCCATCGGCAACGACGGCGACCAGTAATCCCGCCCGGACCAAGCCGCGCCCTGCAACGCGGCTTTATTTTCGGGCCACTTGTTAACGTAACTGTAATTTCATTTTAACCTCATGCGGCCACAGGATCTCAAGAGCGGAATCATCGGCCTTGGCGCTTTGATCTGCGCCGTGGCTTCACCGGCGCCTGACGCGGCCTACGTCCTGCCGTCACTTTCGGTTTATTCGCTGCAGGTGGCCAACCAGACGCCCGTCGCCACGTTCGCGATGCCGGTGTCGGGCCTCCAGTTCGAGCCGCGGGTGGACGTGCAGGCGCGCAATTTCGCCGAGGCGCAGGCCGACGTCTCGATTCGCGGGGGCATTTTTGAAAACACGGGCTTCAAGCTCGGGGCCTTCTCCCTCTTCGATCCGCAAACGGGCCATTACTTTGCGGAGCTGCCCGTTTCGCCGGCGATGCTGGGTTCGCCGCGCGTGCTGACCGGCATCGACAACGCCCTCGGCGGTTTCAACGCCGAAGTCGGCACGGTTGCCTACGACTGGAGCCCGATCGCGCAACGCGGCGAGCTGTCCGTCGCGGCCGGCGACTACGCGACCAACCGGGAGAGCTTCTACCAAGGCGTGGTCCTGCCGGCGACGATCGGGGGCTACACGGTCGGCGCCGATGTCGACCTGGCCCGCTCGGAATCGGACGGCTCGGTCCCCTACGGCGACCACAATTTCAAGCGCGCGGCAGGCCGCGTCCAGTTGCGCGGGACCAACAGCCAGACGGACGTCTTCTTCGGCTGGCAGGAGAAATTCTTCGGCTGGCCCAACCTTTACACGCCGTTTGGCGTCGACGAGACCGAGCACCTCAAGACCGAGCTGTATGCGTTCAACCACCGCGCGTGGTCCTCGCCGGAGAACTACTGGCAGCTCGGCGCCTACTACCGCCGCAATTACGACGATTACGAGTACAACCGCTTTGTGCCGGGCCAGTTCAATCCCTACCAGCACACCACGCACGTGCGCTCGCTTGCCTTCGAAGGCCGGCAGGGCGCGGACGATTGGGCCGTGGCCTACGCCGCGCAGTACATGCGCGACAACCTCGAGTCCACCTCGCTGACCGCGGGCCGCTTCAACAGCCGCGATTACTTCAAGCTCTCCTTTGTCCCCCAGTACACCACACCCACCGCGTCCGGACCGCTCACCGTGCGCGCCGGTGTCTCCTACGATGACACGAACCGCGACACCTCGGCGCTGTCGCCGCTCGTGGAGGTCGCCCTCAAGCGGTCCGCCACCACCCGGCTCTACGCCCAGTACGCCGAGACCACGCAGGTCGCGACCTACACAGCGCTGAACTCCAGCGCGACCTCGGGACTCTTCCGCGGCAATCCCAACCTGAAGCGCGAAACCAGCCGCAACCTCGAGTTTGGCTCCGATTTCCAGGCCGGCGCCTGGACCGTGCAGGCCGCGGCGTTCTACCGCTGGGACGACGACCTCGTGGACTGGACCTACGCGCAAAACGTGAACGCACGCAGCGCCAACGCGGTGGACATCGGCACCGGGGGCTTCGAACTCGTCGCTTCGACCCGGACACCGCGCTACAGCCTCGTGCTGGGTTACACCTACCTGGACAAGTCCGCCGACTACGGCGCGGCGACGATCGACGCCAGTTTCTACGCGCTGAACTTCGCGAAGCATCGCTTCACCGCCGCACTCGTCGCGCGCCTGGGCGCGGGTTTCGAGCTGCGCAGCGACAATGAGTATCGCATCCAGGAGAAAAATTCCCTGCGAACCGTCGGCGGCAACGACACGCTGCTGTCCGGGCTCGGGCTGTATTACCTGCCGCCGTCGTTGCGCGGCCTGGAGCTGTCGGTGCGCATCGACAATCTCTGGGACAGCGACTTTCAGGAAGTGCCGTCGGTCCCGGCCGGCCGCCGGCAGTGGGTGGCGGGCGCGGCTTACCACTGGTAGGGCCCATTTCATTTGACAGGCCGGCGGGTCAGCCGGTCATTACGGGCCGAATGGACAATCCCTACCTGGACCGCGCTTTTCAGATCAAATGGTCGCGCCTGACCGCGGCGGAAGTGGGGCCGGCGGTCGACCATGCCCTGGCCGAGGGCGAAAAGGCGCTGGCGGAAATTTCCGGGCGCGCGCCGGCCGACGCCACCTACCGGAACACATTCCTGGCGCTGGAGGAAGCCACCGACCTGCTCAACGAGACGTGGGCGAAGGTTTCCCACCTCACCAGCGTGGCGGATTCGCCCGAGCTGCGGGCGGCCCACAATGCGGCGCTGCCCAGGGTATCGGCGTTCCAGGCGTCGATTCCCCTGAACGCGGCACTGTGGTTGCGGCTCAAGGCTGCCGCCGCGCACTCGTCATCGGTCGCCCAGCGCGGTGAGCATCGGCGGCTGCTGGACGAGACGCTGGCGGAGTTCCGCCAGCAGGGCGCGGACCTTTCCGCCGACAAGAAGGCGCGGCTGGAGGCCTTGCAACAGGAGCTGGCTCAGATCACGCAGAAATATTCCGAGAACGTCCTCGATGCGACGAATGCCTGGGAGCTGGTCGTCACCGACCCGGCCCGGCTGCGCGGCCTGCCCGAGCGGGTGCGCGAAGCCGCCCGCCAGAACGCGCTGAAGAAGGGACACGGCACGGAAGCGCAGCCGGCGTGGCGTTTCACGCTGCACATGCCCTCGCAGGAGCCGGTCATGCTTTACGCCGAGGACGAGGCCTTGCGGCGGGAAATGTGGGAAGCCGCCATCGGCGTCGGTCGCAACGAGCCAAACGACAACCGGGCGCTGGTGCGGCGCATCCTCGCTTTGCGCGAGGAGAAGGCGGCGTTGCTGGGCCAGGCGCATTTTGCCGACTTGGTTTTGTCGCGGCGCATGGCGAAGAGCGGGGCCAACGCGCTGGCCTTCATCACCGGTCTGCACGAACGCGTGCGCGAACCGTTCCAACGCGAGGCGCGCGAGCTCGAGGAGTTCAAGGCCCGCCAAACGAACCGGCCGGTCGCGCACCTCGCCCCGTGGGAGGTGGGTTTCTGGGCCGAGAAGCTGCGCCAGGCCCGCTACGCCTTCGATGAGGAGCAGCTGCGCCCTTATTTCCCCCTGCCAGGTGTCCTGGGCGGGATGTTCGAGATTGTGCGCCGGATCTTCGGTCTGCGCGTGCACGAGCTGCCGGCCGGATCCGTCGAAGTTTGGCATCCGGAGGTGAAGTACTACGAAATCCACGATGCGGAGGGCCGGCACCTCGGCTCATTCTACGCCGACTGGCACCCGCGCGAATCCAAACGCGGCGGGGCGTGGATGAACTATCTGGTCACCGGCGGACCAGTGGCGGGCGGCGTGCGCGCGCCGCACCTGGGCCTGATGTGCGGCAACCTCACGCCACCGGCCGGCGACCAGCCGGCGCTGCTCAACCATCACGAGGTCGAGACGGTCTTCCACGAGTTCGGGCACCTGCTCCATCACCTGCTTGGCGAGGTTTCGATCAAATCGCTCAACGGCGTGAACGTCGCCTGGGACTTCGTCGAGCTGCCGTCGCAGATCATGGAGAACTGGTGCTGGGCGCGGGAGAGCCTCGACCTGTTCGCGCGGCACCACCAGACCGGCGCGCCGATCCCGGAGGAACTTTTCCAACGCATGGTCGCGGCGCGCAATTTTCGCAGCGCGACGGCCACGATGCGGCAGCTGGCGTTCGCGCGGCTCGACCTCGACCTGCACATGCAGCCGGTCGAGAGCATGCAGCCCGACGTCGGCGCCTGGCTGCGCGGGCGGCTGGCGGACTACCTGACCCCGACGGAACCCGCGAGCCCGACGATCGAGATGCGCTTCACCCACATCTTTGCGGACCCGGTCGGCTACGCCGGCGGGTATTATTCCTACAAGTGGGCGGAGGTGCTCGACGCCGATGCGTTCACGCGTTTCCAGCGCGAAGGCATTTTCAGCGCCACGGTCGGCCGGGAGTTCGTCACCAAGATCCTCAGCCGGGGGAACAGCGCGGACCCCATGGACCTGTTCGTGGACTTCATGGGCCGCGCGCCGGACCAGCAGGCCCTCCTGGTGCGCAACGGCCTCGCGTAGGTCCGCAGTTATAACGCCCGGGACGGTTTCCAGCGGGCGGATTTTCGCTGGAAAATAAGCCCGGGCTGGCGAAATTCCCCGCATCCAAAATTTCCTCTCATGACGCTCTGGCTCATCCTCATCATCGGTCCCATGCTCTTCGGCCTCTACGCGCAGTTCCGCGTGCACAGCGCCTACAGCAAGAACATCCAGGTTCCCTCGCGCGGGCGCATCACCGGCCGCGAAGCCGCGGCCGCGGTGATGGAGAGCGCGGGCATCCGCGACGTGGAAATTGTGCAGGTGCCCGGCCAGCTTTCCGACCACTACGATCCGAGCAACCGGCGCCTGGCGTTGTCCGAGGAGAATTACCATGGCACGAGCCTCGCGGCACTGGGCGTGTCCGCCCACGAAGCCGGCCACGCCATCCAGCACAAGGTCGGCTATGCGATGATGACGGTCCGGCAAACGCTGGTGCCGGCGACGCAGATTTCTTCCGGCGCGGCGCAACTGCTGATCATCCTGGGCATCGTGCTCGGCGCGAAGGGCCTTGGCGGCATCTTCCTGACGCTCGGGGCCGTGGCGCTCGCGGTCATCTGCCTTTTCCAGCTGATCACGCTGCCGGTGGAATTCGACGCCAGCAACCGCGCCAAGGCGCAGCTGGTCCACCTCGGCATCCTGGATCGTGATGAAATGCCCGGCGTGAACGAAACGCTCGATGCCGCGGCGCTGACGTATGTCGCCGCCTTCGTGGCCTCGCTCGGCAGCCTGCTGCACATCCTGCTTATTTTGAGCGGATCGAGCCGGCGGGACTGAAGACTTGGTTAGTGTGCGACCCTCCTTCGCGCGAGCGGAGGAGGGCTTATTTTTGCGCGATGGCTGGGCCAGGCGTAGCCACTCGATCGGATGTGGGCACTAAACGCTCTCCTTCACCAAGGCTTCGGAGGGCATGCTTCGCTCTCGCTCCGCGCGGCGAAGCATGGCGGAAGGGGTGAGATTGATTCGCTTCGCTCAGGGCTGCGCCCCAAAGCCTGCGGCTTTGCCCCTATCTCACCTTCGCAGTCCCTGCGTGCCTGCACCGGTTTCGCCGGTCGCCATCAACCCACGGTTGATGGCGGAAGGGGTGAGATTCGAACTCACGGTACCCTTTCGGGCACGCCTGTTTTCAAGACAGGAGCCATAAACCACTCGGCCACCCTTCCGATGGCTGCGCCCGGCGCAGTTTCGCCTCGCAGACTTGGCAAAATTCGGACTGTGTCGAGTCTGCAAGTCGCAGGGCCGTGCGGCATTTTATGCCCATGGAAGCGAAGCTGGAACAGGTTCAGGAAATGCAGGGACTGTATGGTCCTTTCACCATCGCCGAGCGCGTGGTGCAAAAGATCTGGTTGCGCCGCGATTTCGAGCAGTCCGGCCTGCGCCTGCTGGACGGACGCACCCTGGCGATCCGCACGCCGGGCCGCTGGAATCTCCTCGGTGGGCCGGATTTCCACATGGCGCGCCTGATCATCGAAGGTCGTCCGCTGCTCGGTGACATCGAGGTGCACTTTCACTCCTCCGACTGGCATGCGCACGGCCACGCGCTGGATCGCGCCTACGACAATGTCGCGCTGCACGTGGTCATGTTTCCCCCGGCGGCGGGCGAACGCCGGGCGGAGCGGCGCGATGGCAGCGAGATCCCGACGCTGGTGCTGCTGCCGCAGCTCAACCGTGGCCTCGAGGAATACGCGTCGGATGATTCGCTGGAAAAATTGACCGCACGCGATGCGGTCGAGCGCATTGCCGAACTCGCGGCGATGCCACGCACAAAATTGGTGGCCCTGT
>CAYZSN010000177.1:0-2919 GCA_964481095.1 uncultured Oleiharenicola sp.
GTGCTCGCGCCCGGGGACAGCAGGAGATCCGGATCTCATCATGGGCGTGGTGGAGTGCGACCTTCCTCCACCAAAGAAAGCCGCGCAGTCAGCGCCGCTGTTTCAC
This sequence comes from uncultured Oleiharenicola sp., assembly GCA_964481095.1. GTDB lineage: Bacteria > Verrucomicrobiota > Verrucomicrobiia > Opitutales > Opitutaceae > Lacunisphaera. The sequence continues at coordinate 107 of CAYZSN010000177.1, forward strand.
TCCCAGTCGGGCAGCGCCAAACGGGCCATTCGTTAACCCTACATTCAGCTCTCCATTCAGCGCCGCGATCAAAAGCCGTGCGATTGAACGAGAGCTGTGCGATCCGCTGTGCGATCCAAAGCTGCGTCTCTTTAAGACTCCTGCCGGGAAGATTCCTGCCGTGCCTGAATCCGCTCAATGACCATCCCAATATCCGTCACAACCTGGGAAGAGGCCTGCCGGGCTTCCTGAAGCGCCCCGATCGCATCCTGCGCGGTTTCGGTCGAATCCAGGTGGTAGCCCACCAGCTCCAGCTTCTTCCGGATACGTCCCAGCGCCTCGCGAATCGCCGCTCGATCTGACTCACCCAGTGACATCGATCCTCCCCATTTGACTCTGCCAGACTAACTGAACCAGCGTAATACTGAACTGGAATAAAAATCGCCCGCGAGTGCGGAACCGCCGGAGGAGTGCAAGTCCTGGGCTGTGGTCAAAATTCAGGCGGACAATGGAGCGGGGTACGGGACTCGAACCCGTTTCGCCGGCTTGGGAAGCCGGGGCACAACCCATATACCAACCCCGCCCGATGGAAACAACGCGCGATAAGCCTCAAGCGCGACGATTAGTTTACCATTCACCACCCGGAAGCATGCCAGTCGTCTGAGCGCGGCTTTGATTCCCCGCTACTGCATCGCCTCATCTCAATCGCTTCCTCTCTTCCGCGAACGGTAGATCGCTACCGGCTCCTGCCCAGGGGCAACGATCACCACAATTTTATCCAGATCCCTTGGCTTCGAGCCCAGAGCCCGCGCAACGGGATCTTCCGCCGTGGCGACAACGTAGTCCGCTACCTCCGCGGGCGCTTCCATAGCGTGGGGCCAGAGCTTGCGGTCGCCCTCGTTCAGGGTGCGGTGCAGAGGAATACCGGCAAACTGCAAGGCTCCGCCATGCTGGCCCACATACATCAGGAAAGTAGAGCCCTGGGGCAGGCCGCGCAACTGGCCCGCAAGGGCTCTCTCCAGTATCAGCTTGCTGGAAGAATTTACTCTGCCCTCGCGCAGCGACACCGGTGAAATCGCCCACGCGGATGCATAACAGGCCGCCACCAGAGACAAGACTGCCGCAGGAACGGCCACCCGCCAGATACGTGCGCGAATCAACTCCAGCGAGAAGTAAACCAGCGCTGCCGTGAACACCGCAATGGCAGGCAAGAGCTGAATTCCATAGCGCACGTTGTAATAGGAATAGGGCCACCACGGCGGAATAAAAATCGGCACCCCTCCCCACGCCACGGAAGACGGATACGTCACCATGGGCAGCCATAACAGCAGCCAGCAGGAAATCCGGCGGGCCAGCAACAGCACCAGTGCGGAACCCGCCACCGCCAGCGGGAAGAACGTGCCGCCCGCAGGAGTCCATTCGCCAAGGTTCAGCTTGGCCGACTTTACAAAGTATTGCGCTGCCACCACGGGATCATTCCATCCCGGATGATGCGGATCGCCCGGCCGGCGGGTGCGCTCTTCGATGGCCCGCGCGGAATACTCCCCATTGGCGAACTCCAGCGGATTTCCGTACGAGAGCGCGTTATACGCCAGCCAGAAGACCGGAACCGCCGCCACGATCAGGACAAAATGCAGCAGCCCGGTTTTCCGCCCTACTCCAGGGATCGCATGATTCTCAGGCCGAACGCCGCGGCCCGCCTTCCGGTAAACCAAATAAGCCGCCACAACGAATCCCGCCGCGGCAAACCATCCGTCGTAGCGGGTCAGCATCAGCGCCGCCAGGCACCAACCCGAGCGGAGCAGCGCACGTTTGCCATCGCAGCCATCGCCACGGCCAGCCAGCATGGCGTCTGTAAACTCGCCGAAGTACACCACCGCCCAAAGGAACGCCGCCAGGCTTAGCGCCTCCGTCATGGCCGTGGATTGCAGGTAGATCAGGTTCGGGTTCGCCGCAAACACTCCCGCTGCCACCCATGCCCCCACCCGCGCATGGCTCGCATTTCCGGATACACGCTCCAGCCCGAACCGCACCAGGCGGAATATCCCAGCCACCGCAACCACGTAAGCCATCATCGACGGGATCGCTCCACCCACCCCCGTCCGCCATGCCCAATCGGAGATCAGAAAGGGCATTGCAAGAAGATGCGGCAGCGGCAGCCAAACCGTTCCAAGCTGCAATAGTCCGGGACTGCGCGAATCGAGAACCCTCCGCGCGATATTCATGTGAGCAAGGGCGTCTCCGTAGAGAAGAACCTCCCCAGCCCGGAAGAAATGCAAAAATGCCGCGATGGAAATCAGTCCCGCCAGGAATGCAGGAGGGAAAATTGCAGAATGAAAGAATGCTGGATGGAAGGTTGCATTACGGAAAATCGGGGAATCACTGCCGTCCGCGGCTGGATTGTGGCCTGACCCGCGCACTGAATCTCCGCGCGGAGGAACTTCACTCGGAGTGTCTGCCGGCGCCATACGGAATCAATACAGTATCTTGAAGCCTTCCTGAATGGCCTAAGGCAGATGCGAAAGCTCCCGGAAAATCTGGAAGCGCTCTTCAATCTGCTCACGGCTCAGGTCGTAGAGCCTCTCGGGACCAAACCTCTCCACGGCAAACGAGCCCATCACCCCGCCATAGAACATGGCGCGCTTCAGCACCTCGCGGTTCAGCTCTCCCTGCGAGGCCACGTACCCCATGAACCCGCCGGCAAAGGAATCCGCAGGCCCGGTGGGATCTCGAACCTATTCCAGCGGCAGCGCGGGCGCATGATATGGATGCGTGCGAATGCCAAACGCGACTTCGCGGTAGTATACCGTGGCGCCATACTACCAATGATTGAT